>DATGRC010000038.1:0-4058 GCA_035303865.1 Acidimicrobiales bacterium | reverse complement strand
GGCCGCGCAGGCGGTGCTCACCGTCTGGCACGGCCCCTGCCAGCCCCACCGCATCGACACCGTGGCGCTCGGCGCGTTCGGCATCATCATCGGCACGAGGAACGGCGACACCCGCCGGGCGCCCTTCTCGTTGTAGAGCGTGATCTGCTCCTCGAGCGTGGCGATCCCGCCGATGCCGGTGGCGATCAGCACGCCTCGGCGGACCGGGTCCACGTCGATGTCGCCCGCCATCTCGCGGGCCTGCTCGGCGGCGGCGAGGGCGAGCTGCGTGACCCGGTCGGCCCGGCGGGCCTCCTTGGGGTTGTCGAAGACCGTCGCCGGGTCGAAGTCGTGGACCCGGCGCGCACCTTCGGGGGGTTCGCGGTTGAGCCCCTCCCAGAAGGCGTCCACTCCCGTCCCGACGGACGAGAGCACCCCGACTCCGGTGACGGCGACCCGGCGACCAGCCATGTCAGCCCAGCTTGCCCTGGACGAGGTCGAGGGCGTGCTGGACGGTGGTGATGCCCTCCAGCTCCTCCTCCTCGACGGTGATGTCGAACTCGTCCTCCAGCGCCATCACCAGCTCGGCGAGGTCGAGGCTGTCGGCCTCGAGGTCGTCGGCGAAGCTGGCCTCCGGGGTGACCTTGTCGGCCTCGACGGCGAGGACCTGGACGGCCAGCGGCTTGAAGCGCTCGAACACGTCGCTCATGTGGGGATCTCTCCTTGGTTCAGCGTCCGGGGGACGGGTTGGGGTGGGACGTTGGACAGCAGCAGCACGGTAGGGGCTCAGAACCCCATGCCGAGGCCACCGTCGACGGGCAGGACGGCGCCGGTGACGAAGCCGGCCTGCTCGGAGGCCAGGAAGGCCACGGCGGCGGCCACCTCGTCGGGGGTGCCGACGCGGCCGACGGGGATGGCGGCCAGCATCGCCTGGCGGCGGTCCTCGGGCATCGAGCCGAGCATGTCGGTCTCGATCGGCCCGGGGGCGACGACGTTGGCGGTCACGCCCCTCGGTCCGTACTCGGCGGCGATCGCCCGGGTCAGCCCGATGAGCCCGGCCTTCGACGCCGCGTAGTTGGCCTGGCCCGAGGCGCCGATGTACGCACCGACCGACGAGATGGCGATGATGCGACCCCAGCGGGTCCGCATCATCTTCGGCAGCACGCGCTTGGCGAGGCGCCAGGTGGCGGTGAGGTTGGTCTCGATCACCGTCGAGAAGTCGTCGTCGGACATGCGCACGAGCAGCCCGTCGCGGTTCACGCCGGCGTTGGCGACCAGCACCTCGACCGGCCCCAGCGCCTCCTCGACCGTGCCGACGGCGCCGTCGAGCTGCTCGGGGTCGGTGACGTCGCACTTCACGGCGAGGAGGCCCGCCTCGTCGACGGGGGTCGACGAGAACGTGACGGCCACCCGGTGGCCGGCGGCGGCCAGCGCCCGGGCGCTGGCCAGGCCGATGCCGCGGCTCCCTCCGGTGACGAGGACGGTGCGGGCGTGGTCGGTCATGGCGCTCCTGTCACGACGGTGGCGGTCAACGGGCCCATTCGAGCACGGCTGAGGCCCAGGACATGCCGGCGCCGAACCCGATGGTGAGCACGAGGTCGCCGGCGGTGAGGCGTCCGGCTGCGGCCGCCTCGGTGAGCACGAGCGGGATCGACGCCGCGGAGGTGTTGCCCACCGCGGCCAGGTTGGTCGCCACCTTCGGCTCCGGGATGCCGAGCCGGCGGGCGGCGGCGTCGATGATGCGGACGTTGGCCTGGTGGGGGACGAACAGGGCGAGGTCGTCGACGCCCACGCCGGCGTCGGCCAGCGCCCGCTCTGCGGAGTCGACCATCACCCGCACCGCCCGGCGGAACACCTCGGGGCCGTCCATCTCGATGGTGCCGCCCACGGGGGCGTGCAGGATGTGGCGGAGGGTCCCGTCGGAGCCGAGGTCGAAGCCGAGGAGCCGGCCGGGGCCCTCGCTGCGCTCGACGACGACCGCGCCAGCGCCGTCGCCGAAGAGGATCGCCGTGCTGCGGTCGTCCCAGTCGACGATGCGCGACATCGTCTCGGCCCCGATGACGAGCACCCGGTCGAGTCCGGCCCGCAGGAGCCCGTCGGCGGTGACGAGCGCGTAGACGAACCCGCTGCACGCGGCGTTGAGGTCCATGGCGCCGCCCCGCACGCCGAGCTCCTGCTGGACCACCGACGCGGTGGCCGGCATCGCCTCGTCGGGGGTGGAGGTGGCCAGCACGACGGCCTCGACAGCGTCGCCGTCCACGCCGGCCATGGTCAGCGCCGCTCGGGCGGCGTCGATGGCCAGCCCGGACGTCGAGCCGCCGATGCGGCGCTCGCGGATGCCGGTGCGCTCCACGATCCACTCGTCGCTCGTGTCGAGCGTGGCTTCGAGGTCGTGGTTGGTCACGACCTTCTCGGGCAGGGCCGAGCCCCACCCGACGATGCGGGCGGGCGACCGCGGGCGGTCAGCCACGGGCGCGGCGCCAGGGGGCGGCGACGGGGGCGGCGCCGGTCACGCGCTGCGGAGCCAGGCCACCGGCTGGCGGTGGGTGAGGCGCTCGCCGGCCACGGCCAGGAGGCCCTTGATCGTGCCGCGGAACGCCGAGCGCACGGGCTGGCCGGCGACGTGGCCGAGCACGTGGCCCCGGTCGATCTCGTGGCCCTCGGCGATCCCCTCCGCCGGGGTGAACACCCCGGCGGCGGGGCTGACGACGAGCCGCTCGGCGGCGAAGAGGTGCTCGCCTTCGTGGAGGTCGATGGCGTGGGGCATGGGGGCGTGCTCCTGGCTGCTGCGGTGGTGGGCTGGGACGGTCTCGGTGGCTCGCATCTCGACGGCGCCGACCTGGCGGGCGGCCTCGACGACCGCCTCGAGGGCGTCGGGGGTTGCGGCCGAGCGGGCGGTGCCGCCGGGCGCCTGACGCTTGGCGACGCCGGTGAGGACGGTGCCGGGGCCGAGCTCGACGAAGGCGGTGATCCCGTCGGCGACGAGGCGCTCGATCGTCTGGCGCCAGCGCACCTGCGCGGTGAGCTGGGCGGCGAGGAGCTCGGCCCACTGGTCGGCGTGCTGGTGGGGGAGGGCGTCCACGTTGGCGACGACGGGGACCTCGGCGTCGTGGAACGTGGTGGTGGCCAGCGCCGCCTGGAGGCGCTCGGCGGCGGGGGCCATGAACGGCGTGTGGAAGGCACCGCCCACGGGCAGCGGCATCACCTTGCGGGCGCCGAGCTCCTTGGCGAGGGCACCGGCCTCCTCGATGGCGGCGGGGTCGCCGGCGATGACGACCTGCCCGGCCCCGTTGGTGTTGGCCACCCACACGTCGCCGGCCGCCTTGGCGCAGGCCTCGGCGACGACCTCGTCGTCGGCGCCGAGCACGGCGGCCATCGTCCCGGGTCGGGCGTCGGCCGCGGCCTGCATGGCGGCGCCCCGCTCGGTGACGAGGCGCACCCCGTCCTCGAGGGTGAGGGCGCCCACGGCGGTGAGGGCCGAGTACTCGCCGAGGCTGTGACCGGCCGCCCGGTGGCAGCGCACCCCGAGGGCTCGCACGGCGTCGTGGACGACGAGGCTGAGCACGTACGTCGACAGCTGGGCGTTCTCGGTGCGGCGCAGCTCCTCGGCGTCGGCGTCGAGGAGGAGCGCCGCGACGTCACGGCCGCTGGCCTGGCTGGCCCGGTCGACGAGCGCCCACGACGGGTGGTCCACCCAGGGGGCGCCCATGCCGGGCTGCTGTGACCCCTGGCCGGGGAAGGTGAAGGCGAGCATCGGCGATCCGACCACCCGAGGTGGTGCACGGTTTCACGATCTCACCAAGTTCCCGCCCGGTAACCCCACGCCCCCTCGTGAAGCGGGTGGGGTGGACGGCTGGTGCCCCGGGTGGGATTCGAACCCACACTGTGCGGGTTTTGAATCCGCTGCCTCTGCCGTTGGGCTACCGGGGCTGGTAGCACCCCGATCGTAGTGACGAGCGTGGTCGGCCCGGTCAGCCGACGAGGCTGACGGTGTTCTCCTCGCACTCCATCCACTGGGGGGTGATGTCGGCTCCGCCCAGGTTGAGGCCGAGGAGCCTCGAGATCTCGGCGATGACCAG
>DATGRC010000037.1:0-5466 GCA_035303865.1 Acidimicrobiales bacterium | reverse complement strand
CGGCCGCCACAACCTGCTGCTGCTCGACGAGCCCACCAACAACCTCGACCCCGGTTCCCGGGAGGCGGTGGCCGAAGGCCTGCGCGACTGGCCCGGCTCGATCGTGCTCGTGAGCCACGACGCCGACTTCGTGCGCGACCTCCAGCCCGACCGGGTCCTCTTCATGCCCGACGGCACCGTCGACCACTGGTCCGACGACCACCTCGACCTCGTCGCCCTCGCCTGAACAACGTCTGTGCGCGATCTCGAGCCGCTACGGCTCAGAAGTGCACACAGACGTTGTGTCAGGTGAGGGTGACGGGGGTGCTGACGAGGTCGAAGAAGTCGTTGCCCTTGTCGTCGACGACGATGAAGGCGGGGAAGTCCTCGACCTCGATCCGCCAGACGGCCTCCATGCCGAGCTCGGGGTACTCGAGCACCTCGACCTTGCGGATGCAGTCCTGGGCGAGGCGGGCGGCGGGGCCGCCGATCGAGCCGAGGTAGAAGCCGCCGTGGGCCTTGCAGGCCTCCGTGACCTGCCGGCTGCGGTTGCCCTTGGCCAGCATGACCATCGAGCCGCCGGCGGCCTGGAACTCGGCCACGTAGGAGTCCATCCGGCCGGCCGTCGTCGGGCCGAACGAGCCGGACGGCATGCCCTCGGGGGTCTTGGCCGGACCGGCGTAGTACACGCAGTGGTCCCGCAGGTACTGCGGCATCGGCTCGCCCGCGTCGAGGCGCTCCTTGATCTTGGCGTGGGCGATGTCGCGGGCGACGACCATCGGGCCGGTGAGCGACAGACGGGTCTTCACCGGGTACTTCGACAGCTCGTTGCGGATCTCGTCCATCGGCCGGTTGAGGTCGATGTGGACGACGTCGCCGTCGAGGTCGTCGTGGGTGACCTCGGGCAGGTACTTCGCTGGGTCCTCCTCGAGCTGCTCGAGGAAGATGCCCTCGCTCGTGATCTTGCCGAGCGCCTGGCGGTCCGCCGAGCAGGACACGGCGATGGCCACGGGGCAGGAGGCGCCGTGGCGGGGGAGGCGGATCACCCGCACGTCGTGGCAGAAGTACCTGCCCCCGAACTGGGCGCCGATCCCGAACTGCTGGGTGAGCGCCAGGATCTCCTGCTCGAGCTCGAGGTCCCGGAAGCCGTGGCCCAGCTCGGAGCCCTCGGTGGGGAGGCTGTCGAGGTACCGGGCCGACGCGTACTTCGCCGTCTTCAGGGCGTACTCGGCGGACGTGCCGCCCACGACCACGGCCAGGTGGTACGGCGGGCAGGCGGCCGTGCCGAGGGTGCGCAGCTTCTCGTCGAGGAAGCGCATCATGGACGCGGGGTTGAGGACGGCCTTGGTCTCCTGGAACAGGTAGCTCTTGTTGGCCGAGCCGCCGCCCTTGGCCATGAACAGGAACTTGTAGGCGTCGCCGCCGGTGGCGTACAGCTCGATCTGGGCCGGCAGGTTCGTGCCCGTGTTGCGCTCCTCCCACATCGTGAGCGGCGCCATCTGCGAGTAGCGCAGGTTGGAGGTGGCGTAGGTGTCCTGGATGCCCTTGCTGAGCCAGTACTCGTCGTCGCCGCCGGTCAGGACGAGCTCGCCCCGCTTGCCCATGACGATGGCGGTGCCGGTGTCCTGGCACATCGGCAGCACGCCGCCGGCCGCGATGTTGGCGTTCTTCAGCAGGTCGAGGGCCACGAAGCGGTCGTTGGCCGACGCCTCCGGGTCGTCGAGGATGCGCCGCAGCTGCTGCAGGTGACCGGGCCGCAGCAGGTGGGCGATGTCCCGGAACGCCGTGCGGGCGAGGAGGGCGAGGGCCTCGGGCTCCACCTGCAGGAAGCGCCGACCGGCCACTTCGACCGTCGACACCCCCTCGGTGGTGAGCAGCCGGTACGGCGTGTCGTCGGGACCCAGGGGCAGCAGCTCGGTGAAGGGCACGTCGGTCATCGACTCGCAACCGTAGGTTGGGGTCATGGCTGCTGACGAGTTCCGGATCGAGCACGACACGATGGGAGAGGTGCAGGTCCCGGCGACGGCCCGCTACGGCGCCCAGACCCAGCGTGCGGTGGAGAACTTCCCCGTCTCCGGGCTGCGGGTCGAGCCGGCGCTGATCCACGCCCTCGGGGCGGTGAAGGCGGCCGCCGCGGAGGCCAACGGCGCGCTCGGGGTGCTCGACGCAGACGTCGTCGAGGCCATCCGGTCGGCCGCGTCCGAGGTGGCCGAGGGTCGCTGGGACGACGAGTTCCCCGTCGACGTGTTCCAGACCGGCTCGGGCACGAGCACGAACATGAACGCCAACGAGGTGATCGCCAACCTCGCCAGCGAGCGGCTCGGCCGACCGGTCCACCCGAACGACCACGTGAACGCGTCGCAGTCGTCGAACGACGTGTTCCCGACGGCCATGCACGTGGCCGCGGTGGTGGCGTCGCACCGCGACCTGCTCCCCGCGCTCGACCACCTCGCCGAGGCCCTGGCCCGCCAGGCCGACGCGACCGCCACCGTCGTGAAGGCGGGCCGCACGCACCTGATGGACGCCACGCCGGTCACCCTCGGCCAGGAGATGGCCGGCTACGCGGCGCAGGTGCGCCAGGCCCGGTCCCGCATCGAGCGGGCGGTCGCCGAGGCGGGCGAGCTCCCCCTCGGCGGCACGGCCACGGGCACCGGCCTGAACGCCCCCCACGGCTACGCCCGGGAGGCGATCGCCCGCCTGTCGGAGCGCCTCGGCGTGCCGCTGCGCGAGGCGAGCGACCACTTCGCCGCCCAGAGCGCCCGGGACGCGCTGGTGAGCCTGTCAGGCGAGCTGCGGGCCCTGGCCGGGGCGCTGCTCAAGATCGCCAACGACATCCGCTGGATGGCCTCCGGGCCGCGCACGGGCCTGGCCGAGATCCGCATCCCGGACCTGCAGCCGGGCTCGTCGATCATGCCGGGGAAGGTGAACCCGGTGATCCCCGAGGCGGTCAGCCAGGTGGTGGCCCAGGTCTACGGCAACGACGCCGCAGTGGCGTTCGCCGGCAGCCAGGGCAACTTCGAGCTGAACGTGTACCTGCCGGTGATGGCCCGGAACCTGCTGGAGTCGATCAGGCTGCTGGCCAACGTGTCGCGCCTGTTCGCCGATCGCTGCATCGCGGGCATCGAGGCCGACGTGGAGCGCTGCCGCACCTACGCCGAGGCCACCCCGCAGGCGGCCACGGCGCTCAACCCGATCCTCGGCTACGAGCGGGTGGCCGAGCTGGTCAAGGAGTCAGCCCGCACCGGCAAGAGCATCCGCCAGCTGGTCGTCGAGCACGCCCTCATCCCCGACGAGGAGATCGACCAGGCCCTCGACCTCCTGGCGCTCACCAAGGGCGGCGTCCCCCGCCGGTAGCGAGACCAGCGTCCGGGGAGCGCGAGCCGAAGGCGAGCACCGACGACTCGCCCAGGCCGCCGACGGCGACCGAGGACGGCTACCCGAGCGCGGCGGAGCCCGCGTAGGGGGTGGGGTCGCCGGGGGCGGGGATGAGCGGGGCCGACCAGGCCATGTTCTCGGCGAGGCCCTCGGCCACCTCGCGCCACTCTAGCGGGTCCCAGCCCTCGGCGCAGCCGGCCACGGTGAGGTCCTGGCGGATCTGCACGAAGGCGGGCAGCTCGTTGAGGCCGAGCCCCTTGACCACCTCGCGGTCGGGGTCGGCGAAGGTAAGCACCTTGTCGGCCCAGGGGCCCAGGAACTGCCGTGCCTCGTCGGCGGTGCCGGTCACGACGAAGCACACCCGGCAGTCGGCGCCGCGGAAGTGCTCGAGGATCCGGGCGGCCGTCTCCAGGAGCCACGCGCTCTCGTTGGTGAACGGGTCGAGCACCACCGCCGCGATCTGGAAGGTGGTCAGCCACTCCTCGATGGAGCGGGGTTCGCCGTTCAGCGGCGCGAGCTGGAGATCAGCAGGAGGGTTGGTCGCCACGCCGGCAGACGGTAGCAAGACGCCTCGAGTGGACGGGAACCCGGTCCCTCGGGCGGCTAGGTTCCCCGTGGTCGACGACAGGAGGTGCCCGGTGTCCCAAGCGTTCGGTGGCATGTACAAGGTGATGCTGCTGCTCCACCTGCTCTCGGCGGTGGTGGCCTTCGCCCCGGCGGTGATCCACCCGATCTTCGCGGCCCGCAGCAAGGATGCCGACGCCGGCCTCCGCCGCACGCTGTTCGGCTGGATGGCCCAGAACGGCCGGATGATCCACTCGCCGGCCCTGCTGCTGGTCGGCGTGTTCGGCCTCGGCATGGTGTTCAGCTCGAAGCCCGACGGGGCGGACGAGAACCTCTTCGGCTTCGACCAGGCCTGGGTGTCGCTGTCGTTCCTGCTGTGGATCGTGATCGGCGGCCTGGTGACCGGCATGATCATGCCGAACGAGCGGCGCCTGGCCAGCGGCGAGGGCGACCCCCAGAAGGCGCAGCGGAAGATGGACCTGGCCGGCCAGATCACCACCGTCCTCCTGCTCGTCGTCTTCTACCTGATGATCTTCAAGCCCGGCCTCTGACCGGCGCGCAGGCGTCGCCCGGTGCACCCGATCGAGCGGCTCCGCTACGTCGCCCGGGCCTCTGGCGCGGATCAGGCGCTCCTGGTCCGGGAGACGGCCGCCGCCCTGTCCGCCTTCCGCGACGACCCGGCCGGGCTCGTCGCGGCCTGCCGGCGCGTCATCGAGCGGCACCCCACCTCGGGGCCGCTGTGGTGGCTGTGCGCTCGCGTCCTCACCGCGCCGGATGGGCACGCCGAGGCGTGGGCGGCGGTCGACGAGCTGGAGGCGGACCGCACCCCGGTCGAGCTGGCCCACGCCCTTCCTGACGGGGGCACGGTGTGCGTGATCGGCTGGCCGGAGGTGACGGCGGAGGCCCTGCTGCGGCGGGGCGACGTGTCGGTGCTCGCCCTCGATGCCGCCGGTGAGGCGGCGGGGCTGGTCCGCCGGCTGCAGCGGGCCGACGTGGACGCGCAGGACGTCCCGGCCACCGGGCTGGCCGGGGCGGTGGCCGAGGCGAGGGTCGTGCTGGTGGAGGCGGTGGCGATGGGCCCGGAGGCGTTCGTCGCGGTGAGCGGCTCGCTCGCCGCGGCCGTGGTGGCCCGGCACCTCGAGGTGCCGGTGTGGGCCGTGGCCGGTGCGGGGCGGCGGATGCCGGCCACGATGTGGCAGGCCGTGGCCGGTCGGGTGGAGGCGGATCGCGTCGAGCCGTGGCTGCGCGACGAGGAGCTCGTCCCCCTCTCGCTCGTCGACGAGGTGTGGGGTCCGAGCGGATCCCGGCCCCCGTCGGAGGCGATGGCCGACACCGACTGCCCGGTGGCCCCAGAGCTCGTCGCCGGCGGCTCGGCCCCCGGGACCTTCCGCGCCTGACCCTGCCGGTCTCGGTCACGCCGGACGAGTAGACATTCCCCATGTCTCGCCGCGACCAGATCCGCATGAGCGCCGAGGAGATCGACGAGTTCCTCAGCGGCCGCCACACCATGAACGTCGCGTCGTTCAACCACGACGGCACGATCCACCT
>DATGRC010000036.1:0-7083 GCA_035303865.1 Acidimicrobiales bacterium | reverse complement strand
TAGCCGTTGTGGTCGGTGCCGAGGAGGTGGCCCCCGGTGCCGGGCGACGCGTTGTTGGGCACCGCGAAGTCGGTGATGTCGGGATCGTCGATCGGCAGGACCGGGGCCAAGATGGCGGCCACGGTGATCAGCACGAGCCAGCCGGCGGCCAGCCAGCCGGCCACGCCGAGGCCTCGGCGGTCGCGCCGCCGGGCGGCCGGGGCCGGCTCGGCGGTCGCGGCGACGTCGGGCGCGGGCAGGACCTCGGTCATCGGGCACCTGCCCGGCGGACGCGGGGGTCGAGCACGGAGTAGAGCAGGTCGACCAGGAAGTTGACGACGACGAAGGCGACGGCCACGACGAGCACGACGCCTTGGACGGCGAGGTAGTCGCGCTTGCCGATCGAGTCCACGGCGAACAGCCCGATGCCGGGGATCGAGAAGAAGTACTCCACGATGATGGTCCCTCCGATCAGCGTCCCGAAGTTGATCCCGAACACGGTGAGGAGGGAGAACGATGACGGGCGCAGGGCGTGGCGCAGGAGGATGTGCCAGGTGGGGAGGCCCTTCGAGCGGGCCATGAGGATGAAGTCCTCCTGCAGCGTGGCGATGAGGTCGCTGCGCAGGAGACGGGTGTAGACGGCGGTGAGCCCGGCGGCGAGCACCGCCACCGGCAGCGCCACCGAGCGCAGGTTGGCCCCCAGCCCCTCGGGGCCGGTGATCCGCTTGTACCCGAGCGCGGGCAGCCAGTCGAGCTGCAGGGCGAACAGGTAGACGAAGAACACCGCCATGGCGAAGCTCGGCAGCGAGATCATCCCGAACGCCGCCGTGGAGATGGCCTTGTCGGTGGCCGTGTTCGCCCGGTAGGCGCTGAGCATGGCCAGCGGGACCGAGATCACGAGCGAGATGATCTGGGCCATCACGATCAGCTGGATCGTGGCCGGGAGCCGGGACGTGATGAGGTCCCACACCGGGAACCGGCTGGTGGCGTAGGCGATCCCGAGGTCCCCCCGGAAGATCACCCCGCTGATGTAGTCCCAGTACTGGACGAGCAGGGGCTTGTCGAGGCCGAGTTCGGCCTCGAGGGCGGCCCTGGCGTCCGGGTTGGACGCCTCAGGGCCGAGGAGCGTGTTCACGAGACCGCCCGGCATCAGCTTGGTCAGCATGAACGTGATGAAGCTGACGATCAGCACGACGCCAGCCAGCCTGGCCACGCGCACGAGCACGGTTCGGGCGATCTGCATGGACGAGCTCCTCGGCCCTGGGGGTCAGTCAGCGAGCGCTGGCGCGATCAGCCGATGGCGTAGAGGAAGCCGGGCTTGATGGCACCGAGCGAGTTGGGCTCGCCAGGGGGCGGAGGACCGACCTTGTCCGGGTTGTAGACGTTGCCGAACAGGTCGTAGAGCGAGGTGATGAGCGGCACCTCCTCGCCGGTGATCTCCTGGACCCGGAAGTACTTCTCCTTGCGCTCCTCGACGTCGGCCGTCTGGCGGGCCTCGTCGAGCAGCCGGTCGACCTCCGGGTTGCTGTAGAAGACCAGGTTGCCCGGGTCGTCGGTGGTCAGGCCGGGGCGGACCGCGTCGGGCTCGATGAAGTGGGCGCTGCGGAAGCAGGCCGCCTCGTAGTCCCCGTTGCGGGAGAAGATCCGGTCGACGTAGGTGCCCTGCTCCTGCGTCTCGAGCGTGATCTTCATGCCCACCTGCTCGCCCATCTGCTTGACGAGCTGGAGGATGGCGTCGGCCTCGGGGGTGGGGATGCACACGAGGGTGAACTCGAGGCCGCCCAGCTCGTCGACGAGCTCCTTGGCCTTGTCCGGGTCGTACTTCGGGGTCCCGGCGTCCGGGTTGTAGAACGGCGAGTCGGTGGCGAAGCCCGAGTAGCTCGGCTCGCGGACGCCGTCGTAGACCCGCTCGTTGATGACGTCCTTGTTGATGGCGTAGGCCAGCGCCTGGCGGGCCCGGACGTCGTTGAACGGCGGCTTGGCGTTGTTCATCAGCAGGATCGTGGAGCTGGAGCCGCTGATCTTCTGGGCGGCGAAGCCCTGCTCCTCGGCGGTGACCACGGTGTCGCTGTCCGCGGTCTGGAAGATGTCGATCTCGCCGGTGCGGAGCGCGTTGACCCGCTGGCCGCTGTCGGGGATCGGCAGGAAGGTGATCTCGTCGAGGTACGGGAGCTGCACGCCGTCCTCGTCGGTCTGCCAGTAGCCGTCGTAGGCCTCGAGCACGACCCGCTCGCCGGGGCTGAACTCCTTCATCTTGAACGGGCCGGTGCCGACGGGGTTGCTGGCGAAGCGGTCACCCAGGGTCTCCACCGCCGTGGGGGAGGCCACCCAGCCGGTGGAGCCGGCCAGCATGTTCGGGAACGCCACGCTGGGGGTGTTCAGGTGGAACACCACCGACAGGCCCTCGGGGCCGTCGGGCATCTCCATCGACTCGATGATCTCGACGCTGCCGCGGCAGGGGCACTGGTACTCGTCGCTGGCCATGCGCTCGAAGTGCTTGACGACGGCGTCCGCGTTGAGCGGCGTGCCGTCGTGGAAGGTCACGCCGTCGCGCAGCGTCATCGAGTACACGGTGAGGTCGTCGTTGGGCTCGAGCGTCTCGGCCAGGTAGGGGACGAGCTCGCCGTCCTGCCAGGTGGTGAGCGGGTCGAAGAGCCCGAGCCCGATCACCATGTCGGCGGGCTGGGCCGCCTTGCCCGGCTCGAGGGTCGAGACGTCCGACTCGTTGCCGAACACGATGCTCCCGCCCTTGACGGGGCTCCGGTCGGGCTCCTCGGTCGTCGTGGTCTCCTCCTGGCCCGCGTCGCCGCCGTCGCCGCCCGAGCCCTCGTCGCTGTCGCTGCCGCAGGCGGCAGCGACGAGGACGAGGCCGAGCAGCAGGGCGATGGCGCGATGCCACGGAGTGCGGACGTGGGTGTCCTTCACGGTGTCCCCCGATTCGATCGTCGGCGTTGTGCTGGGTGGTCCCGCCGAGGCGGGAGGTGCTCCGGTGACGCCAGTCACACCGGATCGGCGGGCACCGTACGAGCGTTGTTGTCACCGTGTCAACAACCGTGGGCAAGAAACTGACCCGCGGGTCAAGCCGATTGCCGCGAAGGGTGCGAACCGGTCGACCCCAGCAGGGTCGGAGGTCAATCCGGGCCGTCGGCGGGGCTCGGGATCGTCACCTCGGCCTGGTAGCGGCGGGCCCAGCCGAGCACCGACTCCGCGTAGGCCAGCGACTGGTTGTAGGCGAGGAAGGCGCGGCGCAGTCCGTCGTCGTGGGTCAGGCCGTGGCTGGCCCGGCACAGGTAGCGGGCCGCGGCGAGGGCCGCGTCGTAGAGGTTGAACGGCGAGGCCACCCCGTCGCCGTTGCCGTCGGACGCGAAGCGCCGCCACGTGCCGGGGATGAACTGCATCGGCCCGACCGCCCGATCGAACACCGGGTCGCCGTCCAGGGCGCCGCCGTCGGTGTCGGGCACCACCTGGGTCTGGTTGGTGCCGTTCAGCTGGATCCCGATGATGCGCTTCGTCGTGTCGCCCCGCGCGTCGAGCGCCGCGCCGCCGTAGGTGCCGTGCCGGCCCTCGATGCGGGAGATCCCGGCCAGCGCCCACCACTGGAGGCCGCAGGCCGGGGCCTCCTCGGCCATCGCGGCGGCGGCCCGGTGGTAGGCGTCGAGAGCGACCAGCTGGAAGTCGACGCCGGCCACGGTGCCGAGCACCCGGGCGTGCTCGTAGTCGACGCGGCGCTCGGCCACCGTGGGGCTGGCGGCCAGCTCGCCCTCGAGGGCGGCCGGTCGCTGCTCGACGAGCCCCCCGGCCGTCGCGTCGACCTCGGCCAGCTCGGCGCGGGCTGCCTCCACCCGGTGCAGGGCGGCGTCGAGGCGCTCCTGGTAGGCGGCCCGCTCGGTGAGGAGGACGTCGAGGGCGGCGTCGCCGAGGACGGCCCGCTGGTCCTGGTCGTTGATCGACGGGTGCTCGTCGGCGAGCGCGGCGTCGAGGCGCGCCGCCGAGCCGCCACCGAGGTAGCGCTGGACGGCGAGGTCGGCGATCGCCGCGGAGACCTCGTCGAGCCGGGCCGCGGCGCTGGCCGCGCTGGCCTCGGCCCCGGCGAGGGCCGCCTCCAGTCGGCTGCGGCGGGCCCCCAGCCCGGCGATCGCTCGGTCGATGGCGGTCCGGCGCTGCTGGGCGGCGGCGAGGTGGGCGTCGGCGCTCTGGTAGGCGTCCAGCGCCCGCTCCACCGCGGTGCCGGTGACCGGCACGGCGGCCAGCTCGATCGATACCTCGGGGAGGCCGGCCAGGTCCGGCGACGGCGGGGCGAGCGGCAGCGCGGCCGGCACCGCCGACCCCGTCCCCGGGCGGGCGGCCGCGGCGCTGGGCGCGGGGACGGCGACGGTTCCGCTCGCCGCGAGCGCGGCGGCGACGAGGACCGCGAGGCGTCGGGCGCCGTGGTGGCGTCGGTGACGGGTGCGCATGCGTGTGGTGGGCCCCTGGAGCCCGCGTCCAGGGCGGGGTGGATTCTGCCCCGTGCGCGGCCGCCGGGGAACCCTGGGGCATGCTGGGGCGATGTCCGACCGGATCCTGCTCGACGTGGTCGACGGCGTCGCCGACCTCCGCCTCAACCGTCCCGACAAGCTGAACGCCCTCGACACCGGCCTCTTCCGGGCCATCGTGGAGGCCGGCGAGGCGCTCAAGGCCGACCGCGCCGTCCGGGTCGTCGTGCTCTCCGGGGCCGGCCGCGGCTTCTGCGCGGGGCTGGACTTCAGCAGCTTCCAGGCGATGGCCGGCGGGGGCGGCGCCGCGTCGAGCGACGCTCGCGGCGGCGGCGCGCCGCTCGGCGCGATCGGCGAGACCGACGGGCGGATCACCCACCTGGGCCAGCAGGCGGCCTGGGTGTGGCAGGAGCTCGAGGTCCCGGTCATCGCCGCCGTCCACGGCCCCGCGCTGGGCGGCGGGCTGCAGATCGCGCTCGGCGCGGACATCCGCGTCGTCGCTCCCGACGCCAAGCTCTCCGTCCTCGAGTCCCGCTGGGGTCTGATCCCGGACATGACCGGCACCCACACGCTGGTGCGGCTCGTCGGGCTCGACGTGGCCAAGGAGCTCACCTTCACCGGTCGCATGGTGAGCGGCGAGGAGGCGGTGCGCCTGGGCCTCGCCACCCGCGTGGCCGACGATCCCCACGCCGCGGCGATGGAGCTGGCCCGCGAGCTGGTGGGCAAGAGCCCCGACGCGCTGCGCCACGGCAAGCGCCTCCTCAACCTCTCCGGCACCCGCCCCCTGGCGGAGCAGCTCGCGGACGAGCGGGAGACGATGGCGTCGCTCATCGGCTCGCCCAACCAGGTCGAGGCCACCATGGCCTACTTCGAGCGGCGCGAGCCGCGCTTCACCTGACCGGCCGGCGGCCGGGGTCGGGCGGCCGCCCTACTCGTGCCACTCCCCCCGCTCGGCGAGCACCTCCTTCAGCACCTGCGGCCGATCGGTCATGATCCCGTCGACGCCGAGGTCGAGCAGGCGGATCATCTCGTCGCGGTCGTCGATCGTCCACACGTGGACCTGGATCCCGCGGCGGTGGGCGGCGGCGACGAAGCGCTCGGTCACCAGCGGCACCGGCCCCTGGCGCGGCGGCACCTGGGCGCACGGGGCGGTGACCCCGCCACCGCCCGGGAGGCGGCGGGACGCGGCGACCAGCCGCGCCACCTGCCGCGGCCCCATCGAGCGGCACAGCCGGGGGCCCACGAGCGCCTGGATCCGGTCGAGGCGCCGGTCGGAGAAGGCGCCCACGCAGATCCGGTCCACCGCGCCGGTGCGGCGGATCACCTCGGCCAGCGGCTCGACGGCGGCGTCGTGCTTCGGGTCGACGTTGATCCGCACGTCCGGCCAGGCGCCGAGCAGGTCCTCGAAGCGCGGGATCGGCTCACGACCGTCCACCAGCGCCCTGCGCACCTCCGACCACGGCAGGTCGGCGATGGCCCCGGTCCGGTCCGTGACCCGGTCGAGGTGGTCGTCGTGGAAGGCCAGCAGCTCGCCGTCGGCCGTCACGTGGACGTCGGTCTCGAGGTACCGGTAGCCGAGCCGCACGGCGTGCTCGAACGCCGGCATCGTGTTCTCCGGCGCCTCGCTGGCTCCGCCTCGGTGCGCGAAGGGGAGCGGGCCGGGCCAGTCGAGGAACGGGAAGGTGGGGTGGGGCGGCACGCGCCGGAGGGTACCGGCGGGCGCCGCCCCGCACCGCCGATCAGATGGAGCGGCCCGCCTTGCCCCAGTACTCGTCCTTGAGCAGCCGCTTGTAGAGCTTGCCCGTCGGGTGGCGGGGCAGCTCCTCGCGGAAGTCGACCGAGCGAGGGCACTTCACGTCCGCGAGGTGCTCCCGGCAGTAGGCGATGAGCTCGCGCTCGAGCTCGGGGCCCGCGTCGTCCATCGACACCGGCTGGACGACGGCCTTGACCTCCTCGCCGAACTCCTCGTGGGGCACGCCGAACACGGCCACGTCGGCCACCTTCGGGTGCTGGACGAGGACGTTCTCGGCCTCCTGCGGGTACACGTTCACGCCGCCGGTGATGATCATGTAGGCCTTGCGGTCAGTCAGGTAGAGGTACCCGTCCTCGTCCAGCCGGCCGACGTCGCCGAGCGTGCTCCAGCCCCGGCCCTTCGGGTCACGAGACGACTTCGTCTTCTCGGGGTCGTTGTAGTACTCGAACGTGGCCGCGGCCTCGCCCTCGAAGTAGACGGTCCCCTCCTCGCCGACCGGCAGCTCCTCGCCGTCCTCGCCGACGATGTGGAGCGTGCCGATGATCGCCTTGCCGACCGTGCCCGGGTGGGCCAGCCACTCCTCGCTGTTGCAGTAGACGAAGCCGTTGCCCTCGGTGCCGGCGTAGTACTCGTGGATGACCGGGCCGAACCACTCGATCATCTGGCGCTTCACCTCGACGGGGCAGGGTGCCGCAGCGTGCACGACCGCGTGCAGCGACGAGACGTCGTACCGGGCGCGGACCTCCTGCGGGAGCTTCAGCATGCGGATGAACATGGTGGGCACCACCTGGCTGAACGTCACCTGGTGCTGCTCCACCAGCGCCAGGTACTGCTCAGGGTCGAAGTGCTCCATCACGATCACCGTGCCGCCGGTGCGGT
>DATGRC010000035.1:0-3186 GCA_035303865.1 Acidimicrobiales bacterium | reverse complement strand
CATCTGGCGGAGCGCGTCGGGGGTGGGCGGCGGGGCCGGCGGGGCGCCGGCGTCGCGGTGGCGGCGCAGCGACTCGAAGGCGGCGCGGCGGCCGGCCTCGAGCTGCTCCTCGGTGAGGCCCAGGTCCGGCTGGATGAGCATCGCCGGGTCCACCCGGCACTCGGGCACGAGGACGGAGAGGTCCCCCGTGAGGTGGGCCACGGCGGGCAGCAGCGAGAACACGTCGGCCGCGTCGACCGCCGCCCGCAGCTCGTCATCGGTCGCGTGCGCCAGGTCCCCCTCGAACATGCGCCCAGTGAAGCACAGAACTTGACCGAGTGGTCAAGGGACCTTGGTCCCGACGCTAGGGCTGGTGCCGGCGGAGCGTCGGGGGCTCGTCGAGCAGCGCCTGCAGGCTGTCGGCCTCGTCGGCCCGCTCGTCGAGCCAGGCCACGAAGCGCGACGCCGTCATCGGCCGACCGAGGAAGTAGCCCTGGGCGCGGTCGCAGCCGAGCCGGCGCAGGAGCCGCCAGGTCTCCTCGTCCTCCACGCCCTCGGCCACCACCGCCAGGCCGAGGCTGCGGGCCAGCTCGATCGTGCTGCGGACGATCGCCTCGTCGCTGTCGTCGCGGGTCATCGACCGCACGAACGAGCGGTCGATCTTGATCTCGTCGACCGGGAGCCGCTTGAGGTAGGCGAGCGACGAGTAGCCGGTGCCGAAGTCGTCGACCGACAGGCTCACGCCCATGCTGGCCAGCCGGTTCAGGATGCCGACGGTGCGGGCGGTGTCGGCCATGATCGTGCCCTCGGTGAGCTCGAGGGTGAGCGCCGAGGCGGGGAGGCGGTGCCGGTCGAGGAGGCCCCGCACGATCTCCGGCAGCTGGTCGTCGAGCAGGTTGCGGGTGGAGAGGTTCACCGCCACCCGCAGCTGGTGCCCCTGCTCGTGCCAGGCCCGGCACTGGGCGATCGCCACGTCGAGGACGTGCTCGGTGAGGGCGCGGATGAGCCCGGTGTGCTCGGCCACGGCCACGAACACGTCGGGGCTCACGAAGCCGTCACGGGGGTGGTGCCAGCGGGCCAGCGCCTCGGCGCCCACGATCGCTCCGGTGGCCAGGTCGGCCTTGGGCTGGTACTCGACGAGCAGCTCGCGGCGCTCGACCGTGTGCCGCAGCTCCGAGGCGAGCGCGAGGCGGTAGGGGCTGTGGTGGTCGACGGCGGGGTCGTAGACCTCGACCGAGGTGGCCCGGTCCTTCGCCGCGTACATCGCCACGTCGGCCCGCTGGAGCAGGGTGGCCGGGTCGTCGCCGTGCTCGGGCGCCATCACCACGCCGATGCTGCCGCCCACGTCGAGGGTGAGGTTGTCCAGCTCGAAGGGGGCCGACACCGCCTCGTCGACCCGGTGGGCCAGCGCGAGCACCTCGTCGCGGCTGCGCAGGCCGGTGGCGAGCACCGCGAACTCGTCGCCGCCCAGCCGGACGGCGACGGCGTCGGCGCCGACGGCGCCGCGGAGGCGTCGGGCCACCTCCTGCAGCAGGACGTCGCCCTGGTGGTGGCCGAGGGTGTCGTTGACCTCCTTGAAGCGGTCGAGGTCGATGAGCAGCACGGCGACGCGGGTGCCGGCGCTGCGCTCGGCGAGCGCGCGGTGCAGCTCGCGATCGAGCAGCACCCGGTTGGGCAGCCCGGTGAGGCTGTCGTGGAGCGCCTGTCGCTCCCGCTCGACGGCCTCCTGGCGGAGCCGGGCCACCAGGTCGGCGTTGTCGAGGAGGATCGTGACGTGGCCGGCCAGCGTCGTGACGAGGCGCTCGTCGGCTGCGGTGAACGTGTCGACGTCGCCCCACCGGTCGGCGGCGAGGAGGGTGCCGGCCGGCCCGCCGTCCCCGCCGGGCAACTCGGCCACCACGGCGTCTCGCCGCCCGGCCGGGAGCTCGGTGGCGCGACCCCGGGGGACGATCGCGCTGGGGGCGCCCGCGAGGAGGGCGAGGTGGGCGGCGAGGACCGCCTCGGCCTCCTCACCCTCGACCACGCTGACCTGGCCGTCGCGCCAGCTGGCGGCGACGAGGGTGCCGTCGGGGTCCCGGCGCACGAGCTCGACCACGTCGGCCCGCAGGCGGTCGCTCAGCTCCCGCAGCAGCACCGGGTGCAGCGCGGCGGTGGGGACGGCGCCGGCGAGCGTGCTGCTGAAGTCGTGGATGAGCTCGAGGCTGCGGTGCTCCTGGCGGAGCCGGACGTGGGCTCGGTAGGCGGCGAAGCCGCCGGCGGCGACCACCGCGAGGAGCCAGCCCGCCACCTCCCCGGCCTGCAGCGCGGCCACCCCGACCAGGCCCACGGTGGCCCCGGCGGCGCTCGTGGCCACGCCGACGCCGACGAACCCGCGCAGGACCTGGGTGGGGAGCCGGCCCTCGCTGGCGGCGATGGCGAACGAGACCGTCACCGACCCCACCGCCAGCGTGGCCAGGCCGGCGGCGAGCACGGCGAGCCAGCCGCGGAGGGAGAGGAGCCCGGCGTCGCCCAGGACGGCCCGGTGGACGAGCACGGCCACGCAGGCGTCGAGGGCGAAGCTGGCCAGGTTGAAGGTCACCTTCAGCCAGGGCTGGCGGCGGTGGACGACGAGCGCCACGAGGCCGCCGAGGAGGCGGGCCAGCACGAGCTCCCCCGGGGTGGCGTAGACGAGGCCGAGGACCAGGACCACCTCGCTCAGGGAGAACGACGACGCCTCCGAGCGGAACTGCACGTGGATGACGGCCATCTCGGCCAGCGCGTAGAGGACGGGCAGCGCGAGGACCACCGCGAGGTGGCCCGGGAGGAGGGCTTCCTCGCCGTGGAGGAGGCGGGCGTAGAGCGCGGCGGCGGTGGCGGCCACGAGGCCGGCCACCACCAGGACCGCCGTGCGGGGTCCACCGATCGGGTGGGGGCGGGTGCGGCTCAGGTCAGGTCACCGTCGTCGAGGACCAGGAGACGCCGGACCACGAGACCCCGGACCAGGTGACGCCGGACCAGGACACGCCGGACCAGGACACGCCGGACCAGGAGACGCCGGACCACGAGACCCCGTTCCAGGTCCCACCGGACCACGACACGCCGCTCCAGGCCGCGTCGGACCACGACACGCCGTCCCAGGGGGTGCCGAAGATGTCCCGCTCGCCGTCGAGGACCACGCCGTCGTGCTCCACCCGGTAGGTGCCCCGGGCGGCGTCGAGCGAGCCGGTG
>DATGRC010000034.1:0-2480 GCA_035303865.1 Acidimicrobiales bacterium | reverse complement strand
GGCTCGACGGGCGCCGACTGGGGCTGCAGCGAGCCGAGCTCGACCGACTCGCGGTGCACGACCGCGGCGCCCTCGAGCGGCACCGGCAGGGGGGTGCGCGGGCCGCCGTCCACCCAGGCGGGCGTGCCGTCGGCCAGGACCACGTCGGCCGGGCCGCCCTCGGTGGCCCCCAGCCGGGCGGCCTTGCGAGCCCACCACCAGATCGGCTCGCCGGGGCCGCGGGCGTCGTACGCGTTGGCCCACACGAGGACGTGGAGCCGCTCGTGCTTGTCCTGCCAGCCGGGACCCAGCTCCCACAGCGGGGCCGTCGAGGACCCGGGGGCGCGGAACCGGGCCGGGTCGACGTGCAGGTCGACCACCACCGGCGTGCGCGTGCGCCAGGCCCGGTGGAGCTCGTCGGCCACGGGGCCCGGTTCGGCCAGGACCGCGTCGTCGATCACCAGGCGCGGCGCGTCCGCCCAGCCGGTCGGGGCCGGCGCGCCGTGGGCCACGATGACGCCGCGACCGAGCGCGACGGGACCGGGGACAGCCATGACGGCCACCCTACGCACGCCTGCTGACAGCCCCGCGAGCGCCCCGCCCCCCACCCGCACCCGCCCCCAACCGTTCTCGGGCCAAGAACCCGGCCATCGTCCGACAACCAGCCCGAGAACGGTCGGCGGGGGGGGTCCGCGCGGGAGGGGGTGGTCGTACGCTGGGGGCATGCTGTTCGGACGCGACAAGACCACGCTCGTCTCGCCCGAGGAGGCCCTGCCCGGCCGGGCCGAGGCGATGCCGGTGCCGGAGCGCCACGCCGTGACCGGCGCCCGGATCGTCCCGCCGTTCCCGGAGGGCACCGAGCAGGTGCTGCTCGGGATGGGCTGCTTCTGGGGGGCCGAGGAGATCTACTGGGGCATCGAGGGCGTGGTCGCCACCGCGGTGGGCTACGCGGGTGGCTACACGCCGAACCCCACCTACGAGGAGGTGTGCAGCGGCCGCACCGGCCACGCCGAGGTGGTGCTCGTCGTGTACGACCCGGCCGTCGTCACGATCGACGAGCTGCTCGTGCCGTTCTGGGAGCAGCACGACCCCACCCAGGGGATGCGCCAGGGCAACGACATCGGCAGCCAGTACCGCTCCGCCGTGTACACGACCACCGACGAGCAGCGCCGGGCGGTCGAGGCCAGCCGCGACGCCTACCAGCGGGCCCTGCGCAGCGCCGGCCTGGGCCCGATCACCACCGAGATCCGCGACGCGGCGGAGACGCCCTTCTACTACGCCGAGGACTACCACCAGCAGTACCTGGCCAAGAACCCGAACGGGTACCGCTGCCACGCCGCCACCGGGATCCGCTTCCCCCAGCCCGCCTGACCGCCGGCCAACTCACCAACTAGAGTCACACCGCGTGCCACTTCCGGCACGGGTCGACCACAGGGGGTTCGAGATGGAGACGCTGCGCACGCCGGACGAGCGGTTCGAGGGGCTGCCCGACTTCCCCTACGAGCCCCACTACGTGGAGATCCCCGACACCGAAGGCGGCACGCTGCGCGTCGCCCACCTCGACGAGGGCCCCGCGGACGGGCCGGTGGTGCTGCTGCTGCACGGCGAGCCGTCGTGGAGCTTCCTGTACCGCCACATGATCCCGCCGCTCGTGGCGGCCGGGATGCGCTGCATCGCCCCCGACCTCGTCGGCTTCGGGCGCTCCGACAAGCCGGCCCACCGCAGCGACTACACCTACGCCCGCCACGTCGCCTGGCTGCGCTCCCACGTGTTCGACGCCCTCGACCTGCGCGGCATCACCCTCGTCTGCCAGGACTGGGGCGGGCTGCTCGGCCTGCGCCTCGTGGCCGCCGAGCCCGACCGCTTCGCCGGCGTGGTGGCCGCCAACACCTACCTCCCCACCGGTGACGGCAAGCCGAGCGAGGCGTTCCTCAACTGGCAGCGGTTCAGCCAGGAGGTGCCCGAGATGCCGATCGGCGCCATCGTGAACGGCGGCTGCACCACCGACCTGCCGCCGGAGGTGATCGCCGGCTACGACGCCCCCTTCCCCGATGAGCGATACAAGGAGGGGGCCCGCCAGTTCCCCGCGCTCGTGCCTACCTCGCCGGAGGACCCCGAGGCGCCGGCCAACCGGGCCGCCTGGGAGGTGCTGGCCGAGTTCGACCGGCCCTTCTGGTGCGCCTTCGGCGACAGCGACCCGATCACCAAGGGCAGCGAGCGGCACCTGATCAAGCGGATCAAGGGCGCGCAGGGCCAGCCCCACCGCTCCATCGAGGGCGGCGGGCACTTCATCCAGGAGGACCGGGGGCCCGAGCTGGCCGCCGTCGTCGCGGAGCTCGTCGCCACCTACGAGGCCTAGCTGTGGTGACCGGGGACGTTGTCCCTGGCGGGATGGTGTCGGGTGATGCACCGGTGAGGTGAGCCCTCCGGGGAGGCTGTGGGTCTTCCACAACTCACCGACCTCACCCGGAGGACCTGTGGCTCACGCTAGAAGGCAACAC
>DATGRC010000033.1:0-7054 GCA_035303865.1 Acidimicrobiales bacterium | reverse complement strand
GCATCGCCGAGGCCCGCACCCCGCGGCACTGGATGGAGGACCAGCTCCGCGCCGCCGACACGCACCGCCGCTGATCGGCCGCGGGGCGGCTGGGTACGGTCGGGCCATGGCCTCGGACCTGCCCGCGCTGATCGCGGCCCTGCGGCGTGCGCCCGAGGAGACCGCGGTCCTCCTCGACTTCGACGGCACGCTCGCCCCGATCGTGGACGACCCCGCCTCCTCGCGCCCCGTCGCCGGCGCCGCCGAGCTGCTCGACGCGCTGGCCGGCCGCTACCGGCTCGTCGCCGTGGTCTCGGGGCGCCCGGCCGGGTTCCTCCTCGAGCACCTCGGCACCGGCCCTCGCCTCGTCGGCCTCTACGGGCTCGAGCGGGTCGAGGACGGCCGCGTCGTGCAGGACCCCGACGTCGTGCGGTGGCGGGACGCGATCGACGCGGCCGCCCGGGCCGCCCGAGCCGAGCTCCCGGCGGCGGTCGGCGTGGAGGACAAGGGCCTGTCGCTCACGCTCCACACCCGCACCTGCCCCGAGCACGGCCCGACCGTGCGCGCCTGGGCGGCCGACGCGGCCGGGCGCTGGGGCCTGCGGGCCGGGACGGCCCGGATGTCGGTGGAGCTGCACCCGCCGGTGGCGCACGACAAGGGCACGGTCGTGGACGAGCTCCTCGCCGACGCGGGCGTGCGGGTCGCCTGCTTCATCGGCGACGACGTCGGGGACCTCCCGGCCTTCGCCGCCTTGGACCGGTTCGGGGACGCGGGCGGCGAGCGCCACAAGGTGGTCGTCGCGTCGGAGGAGGCGGCACCGGAGCTGCTGGGCGCCGCCGAGGTGACGGTCCCCGACCCCCACGCCGTGCTGGAGCTGCTGCGGGCCCTGGCCTGAACCGGCCGGGCCGCCGGTCAGCCGTCGGCGGCGGCCTCGGTGGTGTCGGTGCTGGCCGGCGCCGTGGTGGGCGTGACCGAGGCGAGGTCGGTGCCGATCACGACGACCACGTTGGCCGCGCCGACGTCGCCGGGCGGCGGCTGCGGGATCGGCTCGGGGGCGATCGTGTCCGGCGCCCCGGCGGCGGTGGCCACCGCCGCGGCTTCGGCCTCGAAGCCCTCGGCGAAGTAGACGAGCGTCGCCGCCGTCTTGGTGGTGGCGTTGCCGGGCTCGAGCATCTGGTACCCGGCGCTGCCGAGCGCCTCGGAGTAGGCGCCGGCCACACCGGCCACGGAGGTGCCGTTGAGCACGATGACGCTGACCTCGGCGGGCGGCCGGACGGCCTCGGTGGTGGGCGTCTCCTCGCCGCCGTCCTCGGCGCCCTCGTCGGTGCCGCCGTCTCCGCCGTCGGCCGCGCCCTCGTCGGCCGGGGTGCGGTCGCGCGAGGAGGTGACCACCTCGGAGGTGTCCAGGCCGTTGCGCAGGAGCACGAGCCCGATGAGCACGGCGACGACCACGAGGGCCGCCCCGCGCGCCGGGTTGACGGTGGGTTCGCTGGGTCGGCGTCGGGCCATCTACGGAGTCTCCCTCATCGCCCGTCGAGCTGGCTCATCGGTCGGCCCTCGATCCGGGCCCGGCGACGGCGATCCCGGGCCCGGCGGAGGCGCCGGACGAGGAGCGGGTCGTAGGCCATCGCCTCAGGGTCGTCGATCAGCGCCGCGAGGAGCTGGTAGTAGCGGGTGCCGGAGAGCTCGAAGCGCTTCCGGATCGCCAGGTCCTTCGGCCCCTCCTCCGTCCACCAGCTGCGCTCGAAGTCGAGGATCGCTCGGTCCCGGTCGGTGAGTGCCACCCAGCAAGGCTGGCCTGCGCGCCACCCTCGATCAAGGACCCTCCCCGGCGGGTACCGTTGCTCCCGGCGCCGGGTTAGCTCAGCTGGCAGAGCACCGCTCTTGTAAAGCGGATGTCGTCGGTTCGATCCCGACACCCGGCTCGGTGCGCTCGAGGGGCCCGCGCGGGAGATCCCGGGGCCCCTCGGGCCGCGCTCAGGCGGTGAGGGCGAGCTCGTCGCGGCGATCGGCCTCGGCCCGCTCGGCGAGGTGCATGCCGAGCTTGCGCTTGATGCGCTGGAGGGCGTTGTCGATCGACTTCACGTGGCGGTCGAGCTGGTCGCCGATCTCCTGGTAGCTGCGGCCCTCCACGTAGAGGCGCAGCACCTCGACCTCGAGGGCGGAGAGCACCTCGGAGAGCCGGTCCTTCATCTGGGCGAAGCGCTCGGCGGCGATGACCCGGTCCGCGGGGTCGGCGGCGTGGCGGTGGGCCTGGATCAGCTCCTCCACGTTGCGCTCGCCGTCGCCGTCGGTCCCGGGACGGGTGCCGGAGATCGACACGTACTGGTTGAGAGCCTGGTGC
Organism: Acidimicrobiales bacterium; assembly: GCA_035303865.1. Taxonomy (GTDB): domain Bacteria; phylum Actinomycetota; class Acidimicrobiia; order Acidimicrobiales; family VFJN01; genus VFJN01. The sequence continues at coordinate 4,731 of DATGRC010000033.1, read as the reverse complement.
TTCTGGCGGGTGGCCGTCTTGATCGCCGTGATGATCTGCCGGGTGATGCACAGCTCGGCGAAGGCCTGGAACGACGACAGGTGCTCGGGGCGGAAGTCCCGCGCCGCCTTGTAGAGGCCGATCAGCGCCTCCTGCTCGACGTCGTCGTGGTCGGCGCCCACCAGGAAGTAGTTGCGGGCCTTGGCCCGGGCGAAGCGCCGGTACCGGTTGAGGATGACCTCGAGGGCGAGCTCGCAGCCCTCCTGGAAGCGGGCGACCAGCTCGACGTCGGTCAGCTGGGCGAGGTCCTTGGGCTCGGTTCGGCGCTTCACGGTGGGGCTCCTCAGGTGGTGCGACTGCGTGCTGCTACTCGGGGTAGCCGAAGATGACTAGTCAGGTTGAACCACGCCACACCCCCTGTGTCAATGGTCACCTCGGTGGTCAGGGCAGATTTTCGCGACGCGAGGTCGACAAATCCCCCTGAACCGGAAGTACGCGAAGCAGCCGAGGCCGCTTCGGGCTAGCGCGGCGTGCGGGCGCGGGTGACCTCGAAGCAGGCCAGCGCGCCGGCCACCGACACGTTCAGCGACGGCAGGGTGCCCTGGAGCGGGATGCTCACCACCTCGTCGCAGCGCTGGCGCACGAGGCGCGACAGGCCGGTCCCCTCGGCGCCGAGCACGAGGCAGATCGGGCCGTCAGCCGCCGGGAGGTCCCACAGGAGGGTGTCGCCGTCGGCGTCGAGGCCGACCACCCACACGCCGGCCTGGCGGAGCTCGTTGAGGGCGGCGGGCAGGCCGCCGACCACCGCGAAGCGCAGGTGCTCGACCGCGCCGGCCGCCGCCTTGGTGACCGTCGGCGTGACGTGGACGGCGCGGTGGCGCGGCAGCACGACGCCGGTGACGCCCGCGCACTCGGCCGAGCGCAGCAGCGCGCCGAGGTTGCCGGGGTCGGTGACGCCGTCCACGGCCAGGAGGAACGGGGCCACCTCCCCCCGGGGCCGGGTCAGCTCCTCGAGCGGCGTCTCGGGGATGGCGTCGGCCTTGGCCAGCACGCCCTGGGGGGCCTCGCAGCGGGCCTCGGCGAAGAAGCGGCCCCGTCCGACCTCGCGCACGGTGACCCGCTCGGAGCGGGCCAGCTCGAGGATGTCGTCGAGCACCGGGGACGGCTCGGCGTCGGCCAGCACCCAGATCTCACGGATCCGGCGGCGACCCACGAGCAGCAGCTCCCGGACGGCGTGGCGGCCCTCCACCTGGTCGCCGCCGACCCCGGCCCGACGGCGGGAGGCCCCGCCCCCGCCCACCTTGCCCCGGGGCGCACCCGGGGCGGACCGGCCGCGGCCGGACGGCGCCCGGCCCGGGGTGGCGGACCGGCGGGTGGGGGCCTTCGGCAGGCCCTTGGGGCGACCGCCCCGCTTCGGCTTGCTCATGGCGCCTCCTCGGACGACGCGACGACGAGGGCGACGGCGAGGCAGAGGGCGCCCTCGCCCCGCCCGAGGGCGCCGATGCCCTCCGAGCGCTTGCCCTTCACGGTGACGGGGGCCCCGACGGCCTCGCTCAGGTTGCGCTCCAGCTCCGCCTTGACCGGGGCCAGCTTGGGCCGGTCGAGCACCACGGTGCAGTCGACGTTGGCCGGCGCCCACCCGGCGGCGCGCACGTCGGCGACGGCCCGGCGCAGCAGCTCGAGGCTGTCGGCGCCGGCCAGGGCGGGGTCGGTGTCGGGGAAGTGCTGGCCGATGTCGCCGAGTCCGGCCGCGCCGAGGAGGGCGTCGGTCACGGCGTGGGCGACGACGTCGGCGTCGCTGTGCCCGGCCAGGCCGCGCTCGCCGGGGAAGGTGACGCCGCCGAGGACGAGGGGCCGCTCGGGGTCGTCGCTGTAGGGGTGGAGGTCGAGCCCCTGGCCGACCCGGATGGCGGGCACGCTCACCGGCAGTGCAGCTCGGCGACGCTCAGGTCGGCCGGGGTGGTGATCTTGACGTTGCGGGGGTCGCCGTCCACGAGCACCACGTTGCCACCCCGGGCCTCGACCAGCGAGGCGTCGTCGGTGGCGTCTCCCCCGTCGGCGTGAGCGGCCCGCAGGGCGGCGGCCCGGAAGGCCTGGGGCGTCTGGACGGCCACGAGCGAGGACCGGTCGACGACGCCCCCGTGGATCGAGCGCAGCGTGTCGGTGACGGGCACGCCGGGGACGGCGGCGTCGGCGCCGGCCGCCACGGCTTCGAGGACGGCGCGCCACACGTGCGGGACGGGGACCGGCCGGGCGGCGTCGTGGACCACGATGACCGCAGCCTCGTCGGGGACCGCGGCCAGCCCGGCCCGGACCGAGGCGGAGCGGGTGGCGCCGCCGGCCACGACCACGTCGGCCTTCGCCTCGGGCTCGTCGGCCACGTCGGCGGGCACGACGAGCACCACCCCGTCGGAGTGCGCCGCGGCGGCGTCGAGCGCCCAGTCGAGCACGCGCCGGCCGCCGAGGCGCAGGTACTGCTTGCGGGCCCCGAACCGGGTGCCGCTGCCGCCGGCCACCACGATCGTCCAGGTCCCTCGGCCCACGGGCGCCACCGTAGCCAGGGCGCGGCCGCTGCTCCGGGTCGGTGACGGCGGTCACCACGGCGTGGAGGCTCTAGGCTGCGCCATGTGATCGACCTGGACCTGCTGCGCAACACCGAGCTGTTCAGCGAGCTCGGCGACGAGGCGCTGCGGAGCATCGCCGAGGCGTCCACGGTGCGCTCCCTGCGCCGGGGCGACGTCATCTTCGAGGAGGGCTCGGAGCCCGAGCACCTCTACGTCGTCGAGTCCGGCCGGATCGCGATCGCCAGCAAGTCCATCGACGGTCGCGAGTCGGTCTTCGCGCTGATGGAGCGGGGTGCGCTATTCGGCGAGATGGGCCTGCTCGACGGCCTCGGGCGCTCGGCCGAGGCCCGGGCGCTGGAGCCGTCGGAGATCATCGAGATCCCCTACGGCCCGGTGAAGGCCGCCTTCGACCAGGACCCGCAGCTGCTGTGGGGCGTCGTGGCGCTGCTGGCCGGGCGGCTGCGCAGCATGGACGCCGCGCTGGCCGACTCGGTGTTCCTCGACGTCACCGGCCGCACGGCCAAGCGGATCCTCGACCTGGCCGGCGACCGCGACGAGTTCACGCTCCCGGTCACCCAGGAGGAGCTGGCCGGCATGGTCGGCGCGAGCCGTGAGCGGGTGAACAAGGCCATCGCCAGCTTCGTCCGCCTCGGGTGGCTCGACCAGGCCGACCGCCGCTACATCATCAAGGACCGCGAGCAGCTCACCCGCCGCGCCCGCTAGCACCCCCATCTCGTCGACGACGCTCTGCGTCGTCGACGAAGCGACTACTGGTAGCGGTCGAGGATCGACGACTCGGCCAGCCGGCTCAGGCCCTCCTTGATGGCCCGGGCCCGGGTCTCGCCGACGCCGGCGACGTCGTCGAGGTCGTCGATCGTGGCCCGCATGATCTTCTGCAGGTTGCCGAAGCGAGCGACGATCGACTCGATGACGGGCTCGGGCAGGCGGGGGATGCGCGACAGGAGCCGGTAGCCGCGAGGCGACAGCGGGTCGTCGAGGTCGAGGGAGCGGTCCCGCAGGTTGAGGGCGGCCACCACGGCCTTGGCGTCGAGCAGGTCCTCGGTGCTGAGGTCGGCGAGCGCCTCCATCGCCTCGTCGAGGTGCCAGCCGGCGTCCTCGTGGAAGTAGTCCTTGATGACCAGGCGCCGGTCCTCCTCCACGCCGCCGAGCAGCTCGTCGAGCTGGAGGCTGACGAGGCGACCGTCGACGCCGAGCTCGATGATGTCGAGCTCGATCTCCTCGGCGACGCGCCGGACCATCTCGGTGCGCTGGAGGACCGTGACGACGTCGCGCACGGTGACGAGGTCCTCCACCTCCACGGTGGACAGCGAGGCGGTGACCTCGTCGAGGCGGTCCTTGTACCGCTCGAGGGTCTGCAGCGCCTGGTTGGCCCGGGTGAGGAGCCGGGGGATCGGCTCGAGCGTGTGCTTCTGGTCCCGGGCGTAGACGGCGACGATGGCCATGTCCTCGGAGATCGAGATGACCGGGACGTCGATCGAGCGGGCCACCCGCTCGGCGGTGCGGTGCCGGGTGCCGGTCTCGGAGGTGGGGACGTTCGGGTTGGGGACGAGGTGGACGTTGGCCCGGGCGATCCGGCTGGCGTCGGACGCGAGGATGATCGCGCCGTCCATCTTCGCCAGCTCGGAGAGGCGCTGGGGGCTGAAGGCGGCGTCGAGGAGGAAGCCGCCGGAGCAGATGTTGAGGACCTCGGGCCCGTCGCCGACGACGATGAGGCCGCCCATCTTGGCCTGCAGGATGCGATCCAGCCCCGCCCGCAGCGGGGTGCCTGGAGCCACGACGGAGAGCGCAGCGAGGAGCTCTGGACTGCGCCGGGGTGCCATCGCCCGATCCTATCGTCGGAGGGACGGGGGCCCGGTCAGCACCGCCGCCGCTCGGGCCCGCTGACCTGCGGCGATGCGGCCGCCGGCGGTCAGCGCACGAGGTGCAGCGGCATCGGCGAGTTCGCCGGCACGGCGGTGGGCGCCGGCAGGGGCGGCGGTGCCGCCTCCGACACGTCGATGGTCCGCCCGGGTGACGAGACCAGCTCCGCGTAGGCCACGGCCTCGGCGAGGGTGGCGGCCCGGAGGACCTCGAGGCCGGCGACGTCGGCGGGGGCGCTGGCCGGGACGATGGCCTGGCGGAACCCGAGGCGGGCGGCCTCGGCCAGGCGGCGGCCGGTCTGGTGGAC
>DATGRC010000032.1:0-5066 GCA_035303865.1 Acidimicrobiales bacterium | reverse complement strand
GGCCTCCCCCGAGGGCCGCACCGGCAAGTCGGTGGTGGCCCTCGGCCTCGTCGACCTCCTCGTCCGGCGCGTCGAGCGGGTGGGGGTGTTCCGGCCCATCGTCCTCGGCGGCGGCCCCGACCCGCTCGTCCAGCTCCTCCTCAGCCGGGCCGGCAGCGACCTCGCCCCCGAGGACTGCGTGGGCGTGACCTACGACGACGTGCACGCCGACGACGAGGCGGCCCTGGCCACGATCGTCGAGCGCTACCGGGAGCTGTCCCGGCGCTGCGAGGTCGTCGTGGTGGTGGGCTCCGACTACACCGACGTGGCCGGCCCCACCGAGCTGGCCTACAACGCCCGGGTGGCGGTCAACCTCGGGGCGCCGGTGCTGCTCGTGGTGAGCGCCCACGAGCGCCGTCCCGGCGACGTGGTGCAGGTGGCCCAGATCGCCATGGAGGAGCTGCGCGACGCCCACGCCACCACCGTCGGCGTGCTCGCCAACCGGTGCCACCCCGACGAGGTCGCCGCCACCCGTGCCGCGCTCGACGTGCTCGGGCTGCCCCGGTGGGCGCTGCCGGAGGTCCCGCTGCTCGGGGCGCCGCGGGTGGCCGACCTGCTCCCGGTGCTCGACGGCGAGCTGCTCTTCGGCGACGAGGCCCTCCTCGAGCGCGAGGCCGAGGGGATGCTCGTGTGCGGCATGAACGCCGAGCACGTGCTCGAGCGGCTCTTCGACGGCGCCCTGTGCGTGGCCGCGGGGGACCGGCCCGACGTGGTGGTGGCCGTCGCCGCCGCGCACGCCGCCGAGGGGTTCCCCACGCTGGCCGGCCTGGTCCTGAACGGGGGGTTCCGACCCGGGGAGGCGGTGGTGGCGCTCGTGCAGGCGCTCGACGAGCACCTGCCGGTGGTCGTCACGCCGCACTCCACCTACGACACGGCCCGGCTCATCGCCTCCACCCGGGGCACGCTGGCCCGGGGGACGGCCCGCAAGGTGGACCGGGCCCTCGGCCTGTTCGAGGAGCACGTGGACCCCGACGAGGTGCTCCAGGTGCTCGACGTGCCGCCCAGCTCCGTGGTCACGCCGCTCATGTTCGAGGCCCAGCTGCTCGAGCGGGCCCGGGCCGACCGGCGCCACATCGTGCTGCCCGAGGGCGACGAGCCCCGGATCCTGCAGGCCGCCTCCACGCTCCTGTCCCGCCAGGTCGTCGACCTGACCCTCCTGGGCGCCGAGGCGGAGGTGCGGGCCCGAGCCGCGGCGCTCGGCGTCGACGTCGAGGGCGCCCGCATCGTCGATCCGCGGTCCTCGGAGCTGCTCGAGCCCTTCGCCGAGACCTACGCCCGCCTCCGGGCCCACAAGGGGGTCACGCTCGAGCTGGCCCGCGACCTCATGCGCGACGTGTCCTACTTCGGGACGATGATGGTGCACACCGGCCACGCCGACGGGATGGTGTCGGGGGCCGCCCACTCCACCGCCCACACGATCACGCCGGCCTTCGAGATCATCAAGACGGCGCCGGGGGTGGACATCGTGTCGTCGGTGTTCTTCATGTGCCTGGCCGACCGGGTGCTCGTGTACGGCGACTGCGCGGTCATCCGCGACCCGAGCGTCGAGGAGCTGGCCGACATCGCCGTGTCGGCGGCGGCCACGGCGGCCGCCTTCGGCATCGAGCCCCGGGTGGCGATGCTGTCGTACTCCACCGGCGAGTCCGGGGCCGGCTCCGACGTCGACAAGGTGCGGGCGGCCACCGAGCTGGTGCGGGCCCGGCGGCCCGATCTCTCCGTCGACGGCCCGCTGCAGTACGACGCCGCCGTCGACGCGTCGGTGGCGGCGGCCAAGCTGCCCGGCTCCACGGTGGCCGGCCGGGCCACGGTGTTCGTGTTCCCCGACCTCAACACCGGCAACAACACCTACAAGGCGGTGCAGCGCTCCGCCGGCGCGGTGGCGATCGGCCCGGTGCTCCAGGGGCTGGCCAAGCCAGTCAACGACCTGTCGCGGGGCGCGACGGTCCGCGACATCGTCAACACCGTGGCCATCACCGCCATCCAGGCCCAGATCGCCCGCTGACCGTCGACCGGTGGCGGGTGGGGCCGCTGGGGATCAGCTGCGGATCTGCTGGGCCAGGTAGTGGGCCTCGCCGACCTGGCGGATGAGCTCGAGCTGCGCCTCCACCCAGTCCGCGTGCTCCTCCTCGCTGACGAGGATCTTCTCGAGGAGCTCGCGGGTGCCGTTGTCGCCCCGCTCGACGGCCAGCGCGATGCCCTGGTTGAGCCGCTCGATGGCCGCCTTCTCGAGGTCGAGGGCCAGCTCGAGCTTCTCGGTGGCGGTCTCGCCGACGCGCACGGTGCCGAGCCGCTGCAGGTTGGGCATCCCCTCGAGGTAGAGGATCCGCTCGATCAGCTCGTCGGCGTCCTTCATCTCGTCGATCGACTCGTCGCGGAACTTCTCCTCGAGCCGCTCGAAGCCCCAGTTCCCGAACATCTTGGCGTCGAGGTAGTACTGGTTGATCGCCGTGAGCTCGGCGGTGAGCACGTCGTTGAGCAGCTCGATGACGTCAGCGTCGCCCTGCATGGCGTCTCCTCAGGTCCGGGTGCCACGACCCTACGCCACCGCGGGGTCGCCGGTCGTCGGTGGCGGCTAGGCCGCGGAGGTGCGCTCGAGCGACGTGCGGATCGACACGTGCGACTCGATGAGGCGGGCCAGCTCGGGATGGCACCCACCGCAGCGGCTGCCGGCGCCGCAGAGGGCCGCCACCTCGGGGATGGTGGCGGCCCCGGCGACGACGCTGGCCGACACGGTGCGGTCGGACACCCGGCGGCAGGAGCAGACGATCACCGGGCGAGGACCTCGAGGGGGGCGCCGGCGGCGACGAGGCGGTTGGCGGTGGCCATCGACACCGGCACGGTCTGCGGGTAGCGGTGCAGCACGCCGGTGACCTCGGCTCGGGCCCGGCCGTCGCGCCGCACGATCCGCACCCGCTCGACGCGACGGAACCCTGCGGAGCGGGCCGCCCGAGCGAGCGCTACGGAGGCGGAGCGGTGGGCCATCGGGGCTGCGGCCATGGGGTTCCTTCAGCGGGTGGTCCGGGGGCCGTCCGTCGGTCGCCCGGAGGGGTTCCCGACCGATGTTAAGCACCCCTGACCGGTGCTGGCAAGGGTCCGTCCTGCCCGCTGGGATGGTGGTCGACGCCACCGATCGGAGGGCCCTTCGCCCCTGGCCGGATCGAGCGGGAGGGGAGAGGGTGGGAGACGCCACCGAACCATCGCTCTCGCGAGAGGAGTCGCGATGTCCGAGGTCATCGGGCCGGTCCGGGAGACCGACGCCTTCGCGCTCCGCATGGAGCGCGACCCGCTGCTGCGCTCGACCATCACCGCCGTCCTCGTGCTCGACCGGGTCCCGGTCTGGGAGCGCCTCGTCGAGCGGGTGGAGCGGGCCACCCGACTGGCGCCCACCTTCCGGGCCCGCCTCGAGCCCAGCCCGCTGCCGGGCGCCGCGCCCCGCTGGGTGCTCGACCCCGACTTCGACCCCCGCTGGCACCTCCGCCGCGTGGCGGCCCCGAGCCCGCACACGCTCGACACCGTGCTGGAGCTGGCCCGGGTGGTGGCGATGGCCGCGTTCGACCCCGCCCGCCCGCTGTGGGAGCTCACCCTGGTCGAGGGCCTCGAGGGAGGCCAGGCTGCCCTGCTCCTCAAGGTGCACCACTCGCTGACCGACGGCGTCGGCGGCATCGCGCTGGCCAGCCACGTGGTCGACACCCGCCGCCGCCCGGCCGACCTCGGTCCGCTCCCACCGCTGCCCGAGCCGGGCCCGGACCGCGGCCTGGCCGGCGCGCTCGCCACCGGGCTGGACCGCTGGGCGCGCGCGGCCGCCGCGGCGGCCGCCGAGGCGCCCACGGTGGTCGGGCGGGCGGTGCGGGACCCCCTCGGCGCGGCGCGGGCCACCGCCCGCGCGATCGGGTCCCTGGCCCGCTTCGCCCGGCCCGTGGTGGCCACCCGGTCGCCGATCATGACCGAGCGCCGCCTGCGCTGGGACCTCCAGCGCCTCGACGTGCCGCTCGAGCAGCTGCGGGCCGCCGGTCGGGTGGCTGGCGGCACGCTCAACGACGCCTTCCTCGCCGCCGTCACCGGCGGGCTGCGCCGCTACCACGAGCACCACGGCTCCGGCGTCGCCTCGCTGCGGATCACGATGCCGATCAACGTCCGCCAGCCCGAGGACCCGATCGCGGGGAACCGGATCACGCTCGTGCGCTTCGACGTGCCGGTGGCCGAGCCCGACCCGGTGCGGCGGATGCGCGAGATCGGGGCGCAGGCCGACGCCTGGCGCCGCGAGCCGGCCCTGGGCTGGTCCCAGGCGGTGGCCGGCGCGCTCAACCTCCTGCCGGTGCCGGTGACCGCCGGGATGCTGCGCCACGTCGACCTGTTGGCCAGCAACGTGCCCGGCTTCTCGAAGCCCGTCTACGTCGGCGGCGCCCGGGTGGACGCCTTCTACGCCTTCGGGCCGACGGTCGGGTCCGCGGCCAACCTCACGCTCATGTCGTACCGCCAGACCTGCCACCTCGGGATCACGACCGACCAGGGCGCGGTGCCCGACCCGGCCGTCTTCCTCGACTGCGTGCGCGCCGGCTTCGAGGAGGTCCTGGCGCTGGCCGAGCGGGCTACGCGGCCCGGGTGACGAGCCGCCGGCCCGACAGCCGGTCGAGCCGCACGGCCAGGCGCGGGTCGTCGAGGCGGCGCAGGGTCTCCTCCCGGGCCGCCGCCACCACCTCGGCCGAGCGGTCCTCGGCCATGGCGTTCACGCCCATGACGGCGAGCGTGGTCGGCTCCGGCTCGAAGCACAGCACCATGGCACCGGCGGCCCGCAGGCGGGTCAGCTCCCGCTGGAGCGCACGGTGGGCGGCCAGGCGGACGATGCCGTCGGTGGTGCGGGCCCGGCCCCGGTGGGCCGACAGCGGTGAGACGGCGACGACGAGGTCGGGCCGGTGAGGCAGGAGCACGTCGGCGTTGGAGGGGGACCGCGCCCCGCCGTCGACGAGGTCCTCCCCGTCCACCGTGACCGGCGCGAAGTAGCCGGGGATGGCGCACGACGCGGCGAC
>DATGRC010000031.1:0-5226 GCA_035303865.1 Acidimicrobiales bacterium | reverse complement strand
GACGGTAACGAGGGGGTGTGACAGCCACGTGGACCCGCCCCGGGCGGCGCCGGCCGACGCCTCCCGCGCCGCGGACGGACCCCGCTGGGGCAGACTGGGCGACGTGGACGGCTCCCTGAGCGGCCCGAGGCGGGCCTGCCCGACTGGGCCGCCTACGACGAGCAGCAGCGGGCCCGAACCGAGGAGGACCTCGGGTACCTCGTCGAGGTGGCGGCGTCGGCGGTGCTCGTGGACGACCCCACGGTGTTCACCGACCTCGTCGCCTGGCTCGACGAGGTGCTGCGCCACCGCGGCGTCCCCGACGGCACCCTGGCCCGATGGCTCGACCTGCTCGAAGCGGCCGAGGCCCCACCCGCCTTCGCGGCCCTGGTCGCCGAGGGACGCCGACGCCTCGCCGGCTGAGCCGCTGAGCCCACCGGCCGCACGAGGGGCCGTTCGCCCCTACTGCGGCGCCCCGCGCCGGCGCACCCTCCGAGGTGGACAGGACGACCACCCGAAGGGGGTGGACCATGGCGCTCACCACCGCCGTCGAGCGCGGCACCCACCCGGCCGCGCCCACGTGGGCGGCCTCCACCGAGGACGCCCGGAAGGTCTACGGGAGGGGCGACACCGCCGTGGTCGCCCTCGACGGGGTCACCGTCGGCTTCGAGCAGGGCCGCTTCACCGCGATCATGGGGCCCTCCGGCTCCGGCAAGTCGACGCTGCTGCACTGCGTGGCCGGGCTCGACGCGCTCACCTCCGGCGTGGCGCGGATCGGCGTCGTCGATCTCAGCACCCTCGACGACCGTCGCCTCACGATCCTGCGTCGGGACCGGGTGGGGTTCGTCTTCCAGGCCTTTAACCTCGTCCCCACCCTCACCGCCGAGGAGAACATCACCCTGCCCCTGGCCCTGGCCGGGCGGCGCGGGGACCCGGCGTGGCTCGACCAGGTGATCGCCACGGTGGGCCTCGCCGACCGGCTCCGCCACCGGCCGAGCGAGCTCTCGGGCGGCCAGCAGCAGCGGGTGGCCGTGGCCCGGGCCCTGGCCAACCAGCCCGAGATCGTCTTCGCCGACGAGCCCACCGGGAACCTCGACTCGAAGAGCGGCGCCGACGTCCTGCGGTTCCTGCGCCGGGCCGTGGACGACCTGGGGCAGTCGATCGTGATGGTCACCCACGACCCCGTGGCGGCCAGCTACGCCGACCGCATCGTCTTCCTCGTGGACGGCCAGGTGGTGGACGAGATGGCCGCGCCGACCGCCGAGCGGATCCTCGACCGGATGAAGCAGCTGGGAGCCTGACGATGCTGCGCACCGCGCTCCGCAACCTGCTGGGGCACCGGTTCCGGCTCCTCACCACCGGCTTCGCGATCACGCTCGGGGTGGCGTTCGTCGCCGGCACGCTCGTGCTCACCGACACGCTCGACCGCACCCTCGACGAGATGTTCGTCGGCGCCTACGCCAAGACCGACGCGGTGGTCCGGGCCGAGGGCACCTTCGAGGTGACCGGCGTCGAGCAGCGCCCCCGGATCGACGAGGCCCTCGTCGGCCGGCTCGCGCAGCTGCCCGGCGTGGCCGACGTCCAAGGCGAGGTCTGGGGCTTCGCCCAGGTCGTCGACCCCGACGGCGACCCCGTCGGCGTGCCGGGGGCCGGTCCGCCCCTCGTCGGCACCAGCTGGGCGGACACCGCGCTCAACACGTTCACCCTCGAGGAGGGCCGGGGCCCGAAGGGGTCTGGCGAGGTGGTGCTCGACCTGGGCACCGCGAAGCGGGCCGGGTACTCGGTGGGCGACCGGGCCACGGTCATCGTGGGCGGCCGGGCGGTCGAGGTGACGGTCACCGGCGTGGCCTCGTTCCAGGGCTCCGACTCCCCCGCCGGCGCCTCGTTCACGATGTTCGCCCTCGAGACGGCGCAGGAGCTCGTCGGCGAGCCGGGCAAGGTCGACAGCATCGCGCTGTCCGCGATGCCCGGCGTGTCCGAGGAGGCGCTCGTGGCCGAGGTCGAGGCGGTGCTCCCCGATGGCGTCGAGGCCCTCACCGGCGACGCGTTCACGAAGGAGAACCAGGACGACATGGCCGCCGCCCTGGCCTTCTTCAACCAGTTCCTGTTCGTGTTCGCCCTCGTCGCCCTGCTCGTGGGCGGGTTCATCATCTTCAACACGTTCACGATCACCGTCGCCCAGCGCACCCGGCAGCACGCGCTGCTCCGGGCGGTCGGGGCGAGCCGCCGGCAGGTGCTGCTGTCGGTGCTCGTCGAGGCGCTCCTCGTCGGCCTCGGGGCCACGATCGCGGGTCTCGCCGGCGGCATCGGCGTGGCCGCCGGCTTGAAGCGGCTCCTCGCCGCGTTCGGGATCGACCTCCCGGCGGCCGGGATCGTGGTCTCGGGTCGGACCCTCGCGTGGGCCGCGGCCGCCGGGCTCCTGGTCACCCTCGTGGCCGCCCTCGCCCCGGCCCGGCGGGCGGGGTCCGTGCCGCCGGTGGCCGCGCTGCGCGAGGCCGACTCCGGCGAGGCGGCGGGACCGAGCCGCCTCCGGCAGGTCCTCGGGCTCCTCACCCTCGGGGGCGGGGTGGCGACGCTGCTCTACGGGCTCTGGGGCGACCCGGCCGCCGGCTCGACCGTGGTGGGGGTCGGGGCGGTGATCGTGTTCCTCGGCGTGGCGATGGCGGCCCGCGCGATGGTCCGGCCGCTGGCGGGCGCCCTCGGCGCGCCGCTCTCCCGCCTCGGCGGGATGCCCGGCCGGCTGGCCCGCCAGAACGCGATGCGCAACCCGCAGCGGACCGCCACCACGGCGTCGGCCCTCATGATCGGGGTGGCGCTGGTGGCGTTCATCACCGTGTTCGCGGCGTCGACGAAGGTGTCGATCTCGAAGGTCATCGACCGGGCGTTCACCGGCCACCTCGTGGTGGCGGCCCCCGGCGAGGCGGCCGGTGGCGGCGTGGCCCCAGGGCTGACCGAGGCCCTGCGAGCCCTGCCCGAGATCGAGCACGCGGCCGGCATCCGGGCCGGCGTCGCCGAGATCGACGGCACGGTCACCCCGTTCGTCGCCGTCGGGCCGGAGGCCCACGAGCTCTTCGACATCGATCCCCGCGCCGGATCGCCGAACGACCTCGACGCCACCTCGATCGCGGTGCAGGCCGACGTGGCCGAGGAGCGGGGCCTCGAGGTGGGCGACCCGGTGCGGGCGCGGTTCGCGCACTCCGGCGAGCAGGTCCTCACCGTGGCCCTGATCTACGGCGAGCGCCAGCCGGCCGGCGACTGGGTGCTCGGGCTCCCGGCCTTCGAGGCCAACTTCCCGCCGGCGCAGAACGTCGACTTCCAGGTCTTCCTCGACGTGGCGGACGACGTGGACGTCGAGGCAGCCGTCGCCGCCGTCGAGGCGCTCACCGACGAGCACCCCGGCACACAGGTCCTCGACCACAGCGAGTACAAGGCGTCGCAGCTGGCCTTCGTGGACCAGATCCTCGGGCTCGTCTACGCCCTGCTCGCCCTGGCGCTGCTGATCGCGCTGCTCGGCATCGGCAACACGCTCGCCCTGTCGATCCTCGAGCGGACGCAGGAGATCGGGCTGCTGCGCGCCGTGGGCATGACGCGCCGCCAGCTGCGACGCACGATCCGCGGCGAGGCGGTCGTGATCGCCGTGCTCGGCGCCGCGCTCGGGCTCGTCGTCGGCCTGTTCTTCGGCTGGGCCCTCGTGAGCGCGCTCGGCGACCTCGGGCTCGACACGCTCGCCGTGCCCTACCTCCAGCTGGCGGTGATCGTGGCCATCGCGGCGGTCGCCGGGGTGGTGGCGGCGGCGCTCCCCGCCCGCCGGGCCGCCCGCATGGACGTCCTGCAGGCGATCGTCGACGAGTAGGCCCCGCGCTCGGTCAGCCGTCGACGAGGCGACCGTGGTTGAAGTCGTCGTAGGCGGCGAGGTCGAGGAAGCCGTGGCCGGAGTAGTTGAAGAGGATCACCTTCTCTTCCCCGGTCTCCTTGCAGGCCAGCGCCTCGTCGATCGCAGCCCGCACGCCGTGAGCCGACTCCGGGGCCGGCACCCGGCCCTCGGTGACCGCCAGCTGCTTGGCCGCCTCGAACACCTTCGACTGCGGGTAGGCCACGGCCTCCATCCGACCCGCCTTCACGAGCAGCGAGATGATCGGCGAGTCGCCGTGGTAGCGCAGGCCGCCGGCGTGGATGTCCGGCGGCATGAAGTCGTGCCCGAGCGTGTACATCGGCAGCAGCGGCGTCATGCCGGCCGTGTCGCCGAAGTCGTACTCGAAGCGGCCCTCGGTGAGGGTGGGGCACGACGTGGGCTCGACGGCCACGAGCCGCACCGCCGGGTCCTCCATGAACGGCAGGGCGATGCCGCCGAGGTTGGACCCGCCGCCGCAGGGGGCGATGACCACGTCGGGGCGCTCCTCGCCGGCGAGCGCCAGCTGCTCCTTGGCCTCCAGCCCGATGACGGTCTGGTGGAGGATCACGTGGTTGAGGACCGAGCCCAGCGCGTAGTGGGTGTCCTCCCGGCTGGCCGCGTCGCGCACGGCGTCGCTGATCGCCATGCCGAGCGAGCCGGGCGAGGACGGGTCGTCGACCGGGGAGGGCACGCACTCGGCGCCCCAGGTCTCCATGAGCACCCGCCGGTAGGGCTTCGAGTCGAACGAGGTCCGCACCATGTAGACCTTGCACTCGAGGTCGTACTGGGCGGCGGCGAAGGACAGGGCGGTGCCCCACTGCCCGGCGCCGGTCTCGGTGGTGAGGCGCTTCGTGCCCTCCTTGGCGTTGTAGAACGCCTGCGGCACCGACGTGTTCACCTTGTGGGAGCCGGCCGGGCTGACCGACTCGTCCTTGAAGTAGATGCGCGCCGGGGTGCCCAGCGCCTGCTCGAGGCGCTCGGCCCGCACGAGCGGGGTGGGCCGCCACAGCCGCAGTATGTCGATCACCTCGCCGGGGATCTCCACCTCGAGCGCGGTGCTCATCTCCTGCTCGATGAGCGCCTGCGGGAACAGCGGCGCCAGGTCGTCCGGGCCGGCCGGCTCACGGGGGCCGGGGTGCAGCGGCGGCTGCATCGGCTCGGGCAGCCGGGGCAGAGCGTTGAACCAGGTGGTGGGGATCTGATCGACAGGCAGGTGGAAGCGCACGGCCCGGGATCGTAGGCCGCTCGCGGCGAGCACCTGGCCACCGTGGCCCGACCGCCCTGCGTCGCCGGCGGCGGCCCGGTGCCGCCCCCCCCCGGGGGTATGCGGGACGGGGCGGTGGGTAGCACCCGGG
>DATGRC010000030.1:0-5797 GCA_035303865.1 Acidimicrobiales bacterium | reverse complement strand
TGATCATCGGGTACTGGCCGTCGTCGGGACCGCCGCCGGACGCGGCGGAGCAGATCGCCACGGCGGAGCGTCTGGGGTGGCGCAGCGTCTGGTGCTCGGAGGCGTACGGCTCCGACTCGTTCACGCCGCTCGCCTGGTGGGGCGCCGCCACCCAGCGGCTGCAGCTGGGCACGGCGATCACCCAGATCTCGGCTCGCACGCCCGCCTCCACGGCGATGACGGCGATCACGATGGACCACCTGAGCGGCGGGCGGTTCGTCCTCGGCCTCGGCGTCAGCGGACCGCAGGTGGTGGAGGGGTGGTACGGCCAGCCCTACGCCAAGCCGCTGGCCCGCACCCGGGAGTACGTGGAGATCGTCCGGCGGATCGTGGCCCGAGAGGAGCCCGTCGAGTTCGTGGGGGAGCACTACCAGATGCCCCTCGTGGGCGGCACCGGGCTCGGCAAGCCCCTCAAGTCGATCGTGCGGCCGCTGCGGCCCGACATCCCGATCTACCTCGGCGCGGAGGGCCCGAAGAACGTGGCCCTGGCCGCGGAGATCGCCGACGGGTGGCTGCCGATGTTCTTCTCGCCCCGGGCCGACGCCTTCTACCGCGACGCCCTGGCCGAGGGCTTCGCTCGCCCCGGGGCGCGCCGCCGCCCCGAGGACTTCGAGGTGGCCTGCGTGGTGCCCACGATCGTCGGCGACGACGTGGAGGCCTGCGCCGACCTCCTGCGGCCCACCCTGGCCCTCTACGTGGGCGGGATGGGGGCCCGGGACCGGAACTTCCACAAGGACGTGTTCGCCCGCCTCGGCTACGAGGCGGAGTGCGAGGCCATCCAGGAGGCCTACCTCGACGGCCGCAAGGACGAGGCGGCCGCGCTCGTCCCCACCGCGATGGTGGAGGACGTCTACCTCGTCGGGCCGGCCGAGAAGATCCGCGACGACCTCGAGGCCTGGCGCGAGAGCTGCGTCACCACGCTGCTCGTGAGCGGCCCGCCACCCCTCCTCGAGCAGATCGACGAGCTCGTCCGGGGTTGAGCCCGGGCCGGGCGGGTAGGAGCCGGGCACGCGACCAAGGGGGAGCGATGCCCGACCCGGACCGCCCGGTGCAGCTCGACGTCGAGCCCGACCTCGTCGGCCGGATCGTGGTGCGGGTCCGCGGCCCGCTCGCCCTGCCCGAGGTGGGGGAGCTGCGCACCGTGTTCGCCAACCTCACCTCGATCGAGGGGCCCGACGTCGTCCTCGACCTGACCGAGGTGACGTTCCTCGGCTCGTCGGGGATGGGCACGATCGCCGGCCTCCACGAGGAGCTGGCCGCCGCCGGCCGCCACCTCACGGTGCGGGGCGCGGCCCCGATGATCCGCAAGGCGCTGGCCGTCACCGGCCTCGACCGGATGCTCGACGTGGAGCCGCCGGGCAGCGCCGAGGGCGCGCTGCCCCCGGCGCCCACCTGGCCCACCTAGGACTCGAACGCCTCCGGCGGCGGGCAGGCGCAGACCAGGTTCCGGTCGCCGTAGCCGCCGTCGATGCGGCTCACCGGGGGCCAGTACTTGTCGCGCCGCAGCGACGGCACCGGGTAGGCGGCCTGCTCCCGGGTGTAGGCCCGGTCCCAGTCGGCCGCGAGGAGGTCCTCGGCCGTGTGGGGGGCGTGGGCGAGCGGGCTCTCGGCGTGGGCGATCTCGCCCCGCTCGATGGCGGCGATCTCCTCCCGGATCGACAGCATCGCCTCCACGAACCGGTCGAGCTCGGCGAGCGACTCGCTCTCGGTGGGCTCGACCATCAGCGTGCCGGCCACGGGGAAGCTCATCGTCGGGGCGTGGAAGCCGTAGTCGATCAGGCGCTTGGCCACGTCGTCCACGGTGACGCCGATGGCCTTGGTGATCGGCCGCAGGTCGAGGATGCACTCGTGAGCCACCCGGCCGTGCTCGCCGGTGTAGAGGATCGGGTAGGCGCTGGCCAGGCGGGCGGCCACGTAGTTGGCGTTGAGGATCGCCACCTCGGTGGCCCGGCGCAGCCCGTCCGGGCCCATCAGCGCGACGTAGGCCCACGAGATGGGCAGGATCGACGCGGAGCCGTACGGAGCCCCCGAGATCGGCCCGGGCCCGGTGGCCGGCCCCGCCTCCGGGTCGGCGGGGTGGTTCGGCAGGTACGGGGCCAGGTGGGCCTTGGCCGCCACCGGACCCACGCCGGGGCCGCCGCCCCCGTGGGGGATGCAGAACGTCTTGTGGAGGTTGAGGTGGCTGACGTCGCCGCCGAACCAGCCCGGTCGGGCCACCCCGACGAGCGCGTTGAGGTTGGCGCCGTCGACGTACACCTGACCGCCGTGGCGGTGCACGATGTCGCAGATCTCGGTGATCCGCTCCTCGAACACGCCGTGGGTGCTCGGGTAGGTGACCATCAGGGCGGCCAGGTCGTCGGCGTGGGCCTCGGCCTTGGCCAGGAGGTCGTCGACGTCCACGTTGCCGTCGTCGTCGCAGGCCACCACCACGACCCGCATCCCGGCCATCACGGCCGACGCGGCGTTGGTGCCGTGGGCCGACGACGGGATGAGGCAGACGTCGCGGCCGGGCTCGCCGCGGTCCTCGTGGTACCGGCGGATGGCGAGCAGGCCGGCCAGCTCGCCCTGGGAGCCGGCGTTGGGCTGGATCGACACGGCGTCGTAGCCGGTGATCTCGGCCAGCCACGCCTCGAGGCTGCGGATCAGCTCGCGGTAGCCGGCGGCCTGGTCGGCGGGCGCGAACGGGTGGAGCGACGCGAGCTCCGGCCAGGTGATCGGCGTCATCTCGGTGGTGGCGTTGAGCTTCATCGTGCAGCTGCCGAGCGGGATCATCGACCGGTCGAGGGCGACGTCCTTGTCGGCGAGCGAGCGCAGGTAGCGCAGCATCTCGGTCTCGGAGCGGTGGCTCGAGAACACCGGGTGGGTGAGGAACGGCGACGTGCGGGCCAGGGCCTCGGGGATGGCCCGCCCCCCGTCGGCGACGAGCTCCGCTCCGAACGACGCGGCCACCCGGGCGAGGACGTCGTCGTCGGTGGTCTCGTCGAGGGAGACGCCCACGGTGTCGTCGTCCACCCGCCGCAGGTTCAGGTCCCGGCGCAGCGCCTCGGCGAGCACCGCGTCGGCCCGCCCAGGGACCCGGACGGTGATCGTGTCGAAGAACGCGTCGTGCACCACCTCGAGGCCGGCGGCCCGCAGGGAGGCGGCCAGGCGGGCGGTGCGGGCGTGCACGGCCTCGGCGATCGCCGTGAGGCCCTCGGGGCCGTGGTACACGGCGTACATCGCGGCCACGACGGCGAGGAGCACCTGGGCGGTGCAGATGTTCGAGGTGGCCTTCTCCCGGCGGATGTGCTGCTCGCGGGTCTGCAGCGCCAGGCGGGTGGCGGGCCGGCCGGCGGTGTCGACCGACACCCCGACGAGGCGCCCCGGCATCGACCGCTGCAGGCGCTCCCGGGTGGCCAGGAAGCCGGCGTGGGGGCCGCCGTAGCCCATCGGGACGCCGAAGCGCTGCGAGGAGCCGACGACCACGTCCGCGCCCTGCTCGCCGGGCGGGGTGAGGAGGGTGCAGGCCAGCAGGTCGGTGGCGACGGCGACGAGCCCGCCGCCGTCGTGGACGGCCTGGATCACCGGGGCGAGGTCTCGCACCACGCCGCTCGTGCCGGGGTGCTGGAGGAGGGCGCCGAACACCGCGCTGGGGTCGAGGTCGGTGCTCGGGTCGCCGACCACGAGCTCGATGCCGAGCGGCCGAGCCCGGGTGGCGACCACGGCGATCGTCTGGGGGTGGGCCTCGGCGTCGACGAAGAAGGCGCCCGCGGCGTGCTTGGTGGAGCGCCGGATGAGGGTCATCGCCTCGGCCGCCGCGGTGGGCTCGTCGAGCATCGAGGCGTTGGCCACCTCCATCCCGGTGAGGTCCATGACCATCGTCTGGAAGTTGAGGAGGGCCTCGAGCCGGCCCTGGCTGATCTCGGGCTGGTACGGCGTGTACGCCGTGTACCAGGCCGGGTCCTCGAGGACGTTGCGCTGGATGACGCCCGGGGTGTGCGTGCCGTAGTACCCGGTGCCGATCAGCGAGGTGACGACCCGGTTGCGGCCGGCCAGCTCGCGCAGCCGGGCCAGCACCTCGGGCTCGGAGGCGGCGGGCGGGAGGTCGAGGGACGCATCGGTGCGGATCGTCGCCGGCACCGACTGGTCGAGCAGCTCGTCGAGCGAGCCCACCCCGAGGGCCGCGAGCATCCGCTCCAGGTCCTCGGGCCGGGGCCCGAGGTGACGGTCGACGAAGCGGGTGGCAGGGGAGCGCATGGGAACCTCGGCAGGTCGATCCGGTGGTTGACCCCCGCTGTCGCCCCTCGGGGCTCCAGCGTCGCCTCCCCCGTGTGGTCCTGGGGCCTGAGAGGTTCCGGGGCGGTTGCACCTTCGGCGCCCGGACCTCCCGCCGAGGCGATCGGCCCGGGACTCTCCCACACGGGTTCGTCAGCGAGGTCGACCCTAGCGCGACGAGTCTCGGCGCTGGTCGATCGGGGAAGCCTCCGCAGGTGCCCACCGTGACCCGCCCGCGCGCTGCGCCCGACCCGAGCCGCGGCTCCGGGACGGCGCCGGTCCCCGCCGCGCCCCGTCCGGGCCGCTGGCCCAGCCTCGACGTGCTCCGCGGCCTCGCGCTGGCGATGATGGTCCTCCACCACTTCCTCGAGTGGACCGGGGGGAGCGCCCGACGCCGCCTCGTCGGCTTCGACGGCTTCGCCCTCACCGACCTCGCCGCCCCCGCCTTCGCGCTCGGCCTCGGCGCCGCCGCCTTCCTCGTCGGCCAGCAGGTGCGCCCGGCAGGGGAGCGGACGGTGCGCTCGCCCCGCGCCGCCCGGGCGCTGCGCCGCTACGGCGAGGTCCTCGCCCTCGGCCTCGCCATCGACGTGGCCGTGGGCGGCGGCATCGACGGCGGGGGCGTGCTCCTGACGCTGGCCGCCCTCGGCGTCGTCGTGTCGGCGCTGTCGGCGGCGGGCGTGACCCGTCCCGCCGTGTGGTGGGCGATCGCCGCGGGCGCGGTGCTCGCCGCGGTCCCGGTGGCCGATCCGGATGCCGTGGGCGTCCTCGGGCGGCTGTGGGCGGGCTCGTTCTCGATCGTCGTCTACGGCACCTTCGCCGCCGCGGGGGCGGCGCTGGCCGCCGGCGCCCGGGGCAGGGGAGAGGCGGGGCTCCCCCTCCTGCGGGTCGCCGGCCTCGTGGTGGCGCTCGGCAGCGCCGCGTACCTCCTCGTGCCCGACCGGCTGGCCCCGAACGGCCTCTGGCCGCCGGCCCGGCACCCCGGCCACCTCGGGTTCACGATGTGGGGCCTCGCCGGCTCGCTCGCGCTCTGGGCCCTCGTGCGGGCGGCCCTGCCCGCGACGACCCTGCTGGGGGCAGGCCTGGCCCGGGCCGGGCAGCGCACCCTGTCGTTCTTCGGCGCCCACTACGTCGTGAAGCTCGTCCTCCAGCACACCGGCCTCCAGGGCACCCTCAGCTCCTGGCGTTGGACGCTCACCGCCGTGCTCGCCGCCGTGGCGGCGACCGCGCTGGCCATGGCCCCGCGGCCGGCCCGATCCGCCGCCTCACCTCGGCGCTGAGGTTTCGTCACTGACGAAAGGTCGGCGCCGGAGGACGGGAGGGGAGGGCGCCGCCATCCCCGCGTCCGAGCTGACGGCCGTCGGACCTTGCCCGCGCCGACGGGTCACGGCTCGCCCGACGTCGACGCCAGCGCGCGAGCGCGTCGCGCGTCCCGCGGCCCGGCCCAGCGCGCTCGCGCCGTCGCGGGGTCGGCGGTCCACCGCTCGCGCCGCTGCCGCGGCTAGCG
>DATGRC010000029.1:0-5425 GCA_035303865.1 Acidimicrobiales bacterium | reverse complement strand
AACCAGACCCGAGCGAGCCGCGGCAAGCCCCCGCTCACGATCAACTCCGCGCTCAGCGACGACGCCCGGCGGTGGAGCCAGCACATGGTCGCCCGGAACAGCCTGTACCACACGCCCAAGGCGCAGATGACGAGCGAGGTGGCTCGGGTGGTGCCCGGCTGGCGCCTCATCGGCGAGAACATCGGCTACGCCGGCTCCGTCAAGCAGCTCCACGACGCGCTCTACGCCTCGAAGGGGCACCGGGACAACATGCTCGGGAGCTACACCCACGTGGGCATCGGCGTCGCCCACCGGGGCGGGCAGGTCTGGGTCACGTTCCGGTTCGTGTCCGGCACCCCGGTGGTGGGGTCGGCCAGCACCGGCGGGGGCACGGCCGGGTTCCCCGACGTCCCCTCGAACGCGTACTACGCCACCCCGGTCAAGTGGCTCGTGGGCAAGAAGATCACGACCGGTGTCGGCGACACCGGCCTGTTCATGCCGGGCGAGGCCGTGAACCGGGCGCAGATGGCCACCTTCCTGTGGCGCCTCGCCGGCTCCCCCAAGGCGCCGGCGGGCCCGCGGTTCGCCGACGTCCCGTCCAACGCCTACTACGCCAACGCCGTGGCCTGGCTGCGGGCCAGGGGCATCACCTCCGGGGTGGGCGGCAGCAACTACTACAAGCCCAACGACCCCGTCACCCGCGAGCAGATGGCCGCCTTCCTCCACCGCTTCGCCGGGGAGAAGCTCGTGACCGCTGGGCACGGCTTCCGCGACGTCGCCAGGACCAGCTACGCAGACGCGGCGATCCGCTGGCTCGTCCGCTACGACATCACCACCGGCACCGGGCCCAGCACCTACGCCCCCCACGCGCCGGTGACCCGCGGCCAGATGGCGACCTTCCTCCACCGCCTGGCCGGGGCCGACCACGCCTTCACCTCTGCGGGCGTGCGCATCCCCTGACGGACCGGCTCGCCCTCGCTCGCCCGCTCAGCGGGCGTCGAGGCCGTCCACCTCGGCGAGCAGCCGCTCGCCGAACGCATCGAGGCTGAAGGCCCGGGCTCGCTCCCGGGCCTTCGCCGCGAGGCGGGCGCGGCGCCCGCCGTCGGCGACGAGCCCGGCGGTGGCCTCCACGAGGCCGTCCAGGTCGTCGAACCACTCACCGTCCTGGCCGGGTCGCACGACCTCGCGCTGACCGGCGCGGGCGATGACCACCGGGACCGCCCCCGCTGACATCGCCTCGACGGTGGTGATGCCGAAGTGCTCGAAGCGGTCCGGGTGCGCCTTCTCGTCCTCGCCGAGCCCGGTGGCGTGCCAGTAGATCGACGCCCGGGCGTAGGCGGCCCGCAGCTCGTCCCCGGTGGCCCCGACGAGCAGCTCGACGGGGAGGCCCTCCGCCGCGGCTCGCACCTCCTCCAGGTACCCGTGGTGCTCGGGGGCGCAGCCCCCGACGAGCTGGAGGCGCCAGCCCTCCGCCCTGCCGGACTCGTGGAGCCGGCGGAACGCGCCCACCAGCTCGAGCTGCTTCTTCGAGTGGCCGGTCCCGCGCCCGAAGAAGCGGCCGACGTGCAGGATCGTGCGGTCCTTGCGGCCCGGCTCGTACTGCGACACCGGCGGGTACAGCACCTCGGAGGGTCGGTCCCACAGGCGCGTCACCCACGTCTGGGTGAAGGTCGAGTTGGCCAGCAGGCCGTCGTAGGTGTCGAGGAACGCGACGCTGCCAGGCGTCTCGAAGAGCCCCGGCAGCCGGGCGGCGAGCCAGCGCCCCGGCCCCCGCCCCGCCTCGGCGGCGGCCAGCGGGACCCCGAGCGCGCGGTGGTCGCCGGCCACGCCGAGGGCGCTCGGACGGTGGGTGGGGCTGACCACGGCGACCTCCACCGGCTGCCCGTCGGGCCGGCCCTCCACCTCGACGTGGACCGCGACGAGCCGGCGCAGGTCGCTGCGCCGCGCCACGGGGGTGACGGTGGCGGTGGCCAGGACCCGATCGCCGGCGCGCACCTCGACGGGCACCGGTCCGACGTCGGGGTGGAGGTTCCGGCCGAAGGCGAGGCGCACCGGCACCCGCTCGCCGGGGGCGGCGGCGACGAGCAGCCGAGCGTCGCCGGTGGTCCACCGCACGCTGTGCCGGCGCAGCACGTCGGGGCTGTGGAGGCCGCGCCGCACCTCGACGGTGGGCTCGGTGGCGCCGACGAGCCGGCGGGCGGCGGCCGCCACCGCCCGGCGAGGCCGGGAGCGGGCGAGCAGGGGGACCGTCGGGAAGTGCACGTAGTAGAGACCTCGGGGGGCCTCGTTGCGGGCCCCGCTCGTGAACGAGGCGTTGACGAAGAGGTCGTAGCCGGCGGACGCCTCGCTCACGGCGTCCGGGGTCTCCTCCACGACCGCCACCGGGAGGCCGGCGACATCGAGGTCGAGGCGCTCGGACAGGGCCTCCAGGTCGAGCGGCTCGTGGGCGAGCAGCGTGACGTCGTGACCGGCGCCGGCCAGGACCTGGGCGATCGCCCCGGCGACCTTCTCGCCGCCGCCCATCGTCGACCAGAACTGGTCGTAGACGAGGACCTTCACCGGCGGGTCAGCTCGGCGAGGAGCTGCTCGTCGGGCACGACCTGCGCGGCCCGGATGCGCCGACGGCTGGCCAGCGCCCAGGGCAGGGCTCGCAGGAAGCCGGCCTCAGCACGCAGGCGACGACGGACGGTGACCGGGTTCGGCCGGCGGCGGGCCAGGAGCGGGCCGAGCACGTCGCGCCGGGCGTAGCTGGCCGTCGCGCGCACGTGCAGGAGGACCTGCCGCCAGGCCATCGAGGCGGGAGCGTTGCGGACGAGCATCAGGAGGCGGTTGCGCTCGACGTGGTACGTGAACACCTCGGACCCCTCGACGGAGGTGGCAGCGTGGACGTGGCGGATGCGCGAGCTCGGCACGTACCGGTGCCGCCACCCCGCGGACCGCCCTCGCCACGACAGGTCGGTGTCCTCGTAGTACAGGAAGAACCGCTCCTCGAACAGCCCGACGGTGCGGAGGTAGTCGGGGCGCAACAGCACGCTCGCCCCGCACCAGGCGAACACGTCCTCGGGGGCCTCGTACTGACCTCGGTCGCGCTCGAGGTACCCGCGGTCGGCCCCGTGGCCGTCGTCGAACACCACCGACCCGGCGTTGTTGATGACGTCGAACCGCTCGCCGGCCAGCGTCGCGCGGTGCCAGGTCGGCTCGCCGGTGACGGGGACCTCCACCGGGTCGCCGCCCTCTGGGGCCAGCGTGACGGTCACGGGCTCCCGCCCCGCCCGCAGCCGCACCTCGACGGCGGTGGGCCCGTCGTCGCCGGCCGGCACCCGAAGCTCGCCGGTGGCGCTCGACCAGTGGAACGGCCCGTCGGGGCCCACCTCGAGGGGGTGGAAGCCGCCGACCGCCTGCGCGGCCGACCAGGCGTCCTGCCCGTCGACCCGCACCCCGAGCAGCTGGACGCCGAGCTCGCGGGGGTCGGCGCCGCCCGGACGGAAGGTGGGGGCGGAGACGTGGAGCGCCCGGAAGCGAGGCGCGAACACGATCTTGGAGGTGGCAGCGCCGACCTCGGGGTCCGCCTCCAAGGCCTCGACGAGGGGGCGCAGCCAGCCGGGCTCCGCGAACGCGTCGTTGTTGACCAGTCCCACGTAGTCGACCCCGGAGAGGTCGGCGAGGCCGAGGTTGTTGGCCGGGAACCCGCGGTTGCCGCCTGACTCGATCACCCGGATGTCGGGGCGCTCGGCCCGCAGCCGGGCCACGAGGCCGTCCGAGGAGGCGTTGTCGACCAGCACGAGCTCGAGGCGGTCGGCCGGCCAGTCGAGCGCCGAGAGGTGCTCGAGGCAGCGGAGCGTCATGTCGCCGCCGTTGAAGTTCAGCACCACGAGGCGCACGCGAGGGGCTGGCACGCCGGCCATCGTGCTCGACGCTCGCGACGGGCTCCAACACCGCTGGGGCGCTGAGCGGGGCGTCACTAGCCTGACCCGCCGTGCCTGCCACCCCCGACCCGTCCCCACCTGCGGGGCCCGCCGGTCAGCCGACGGCTGGCGGGGACCGGTGGGCAGCGGGCATCGACGCGCTGCTCACGGCGTCGGTCGTGGCACTCGCGTGGTGGACCGTCCTGTTCCACCTGGCGGTGCCGCTCGGCCTCCACCGGGACCTCGTGGGCGCGATCTGGGTGGCCGGTGGGGCGGCCATGGCGGCCGCGGCGTGGTGGCGGCGGCCCCGCAGGGGTCGCCTCCGGCTGGTGCCCGTGGCGCCCCGACCGACGTGGGTGGTCTGGGCGATCGTCGCCGCCACCGTGGCTGCGGTGGCGGTGTCGGCCACGCGCTGGCCCGACGAGCGGCCTCGCTGGTGGCTGTTCTGGGCCGCGGTGGTGGCCCTCGTCGCGCTCGCCCTGCGCCTCGTCGCAGCGGCGCCGCCGGCTGGGCCGCCACGGGGCCAGGCCGGTGAGCCCCGGCGAGGGGGGTCGACGACCAGCGCTCCGTGGTCGGTCGGGGTCGTCGCGGCCCTTGCCCTTGCCTCAGCGGCCGGGTCGGCCTTCACCGTCCGTCCCGACGCTGACGACGTGTTCCTCGTCAACCGATCCACCTACGTCGCCGAGCACCCCGGGCCGCTCCCCGAGCGGGACACGCTCTTCTCCGACGAGGTCTTCGCCGTCACCCGCCCCGACGCGGTCCCCACGGCGATCGAGCCGCTGCTCGGCGTGGTCGCGGCGTGGTCCCCGGCGACGGCGCCGACGATCACCTACCTGGTCTTCGGCCCCTTGGTGGCGGGCCTCGGGATCCTCGCCCTGTGGCGCCTGCTGCGCACGCTCGGTGCGGCCGCCCCGACGGTGGCCACGGCCGCGGCCCTCGGCTTCCTGCTGCTCGACGGATCCACCCACTACAGCTTCGGCAGCATGGGCTTCGTCCGCTCGTGGCAGGGCAAGGTGGCGTTCCTGCTCGTGGTGGTGCCCTCGCTCTGGCACCACGGGCTGCGGTGGGCGCGGGACGGCCGCCGAGCGGACCTGTGGTGGCTGCTGGCCAGCAACGTCGCCGGCATCGGCCTGACCACGACCGCCGTGCTCGTCGGCCCGTCGGTGTCGGCCGTGGCCGTCGTCGCCGGATGCTGGGGCCTCGGGCGCTGGCAGCGGCTGCTGCCCGGGCTCCTCAGCGCCCTGCCGGCGGTGGTCGCCGCGGCGGCCTTCACGCTCCTGCCCCGCCAGGACCCGACCCCGGTGCTGGCCTGGATCCCGCCGTGGTTCACGCTCTCCGGCGGGATCGAGCCGGGACGGCAGTGGCACTGGATCTACGACCAGGGCGTCGGGCTCCTCGTGCCGGCGGGCTGCGCGCTCGTGGCGTGGGCGTGCGTGCGCGACCGCTCGGCTCGCCTGGCCCTCCTCCTCGCCCCGCTCGTGCTGTTCGGCGTCTTCTACGGTCCCGGCACCTTCGACGCCATCGCCGACGTCAGCGGCGTC
>DATGRC010000028.1:0-12326 GCA_035303865.1 Acidimicrobiales bacterium | reverse complement strand
CACGACCCCGAGCGCGACATCGAGCGCCCCAAGCCCTCGTGAGCGGCTCGGAGCCGGGGACGGGCGGCGACGGGCCGGCCGAGGAGCACCCGAGCGCCTTCCCCGACGAGCCTCCCGAAGAGGTCCCGGCGCTCGACGAGGCCCCGGACGGCCACTCGCCCGGCGAGGCCAACGAACGGGACGAGGACTCCCTCCCGCCAGGCTGAGCGGTCAGCGAGCGGCTCGGGTCACGGCTCCAGCCCGAGCTCACGGGCCCGAGCCGCCAGCTGCGTGCGCGAGCCGACCCCCAGCTTCCGGTAGATGCGGGACAGGTGGTGCTCCACCGTCTTCGCGCTCACGTACAGCTCCTCGGCCACCTCGCGGTTGGTGCGGCCCTCCACCACCAGGCCGGCCACGAGCCGCTCCTGGTGGGTCAGCGCCGCCGCGGCCAGGCGCGTCGAGCGCTTGGCCGGCCGCAGCCCCGTGCCCTCGAGCTCGCGCTCGCAGCGGGCCAGCCACAGGTGAGCGCCGACGTCGCGGAACCGCTCCGCCGCGGCGACGAGGAGCGCCTCGGCCCGGCGGCGCTGCCCGTGGCGCCGCAGGATCCCGCCGGCGGTCAGCTCGAGCCGGGCGCGGGGGAGCGGACGAGCCAGGAGCGGGTCGAGCGCCAGCCCGTGGTCCAGCGCCGCCTCCGCGCCGGCCCGGTCGCCGCGCTCCACGGCCACGATCGCTCGGGCCCGGGCCACCCCGGTGGCCACGGAGACGTCGTCGGTGCTCACGGCGGCCAGCACCGCGTCCGCGTCGGCGAGCCGACCCTCCACGGCGAGCGCCGCCGCGTAGCTGGCCCGCCACGGGTTGATGCCCTCCGCGACGCCGTCGAGGCCGGCGGCCAGCATCCGATCGCCGACGGCCACGGCGGCGGCGTGGTCCTGGGCCGCCTCCGCGATGCGCATCCACCCGGCGTCGGACCACAGCAGCGCCGGCGCGTCGTGCGACAGGCGGGCGTAGGCCGACGCGGCCTGCGCGTGGCGCTCGGCGCGGGCGAGGTCGCCGGTCGCGGCGCACGCGTAGGCGACGAGGCTGTGGGGGAGCGGCGTCAGCCACCGCGCCTCGGCGTCGTCGAGCAGCTCCACCGCGAGCGCGGCCAGGTCCATGGCGTGCTGGAGGTTGCCGAGCCGGAGGTGCGCGTCGGCCAGGTGGGAGCGGACCGACAGGGTCTGCATGAGCGTCTGGTCGCTCGGGCCGGTCAGCAGCGAGGACAGGAGGGGGAGGCCCTCCTCGACCTGGTTGGACCAGACGAGCAGGAGCCCGAGGCCCACCCGGGCGTCGAAGTCGACGCTGCCGGGCGGCTCCGCGGCGACGAGTGCGGCCGCCTCGTCCAGCGCCGTGCCGAGCTGCCCGCGAAGCGTCAGGCCGTGGCAGCGCAGCGTCGTGGCCAGCGTGGTCGGTCCGGCCGCGCCGAGCTCGTCCGACCATCGGATGACGGCGTCGGTGTCGAGGGTGCTGATCCCGATCACGGCCAGGGCCTCGGCGGCCGCCGCTCGCTCCTCGGGCGGCAGCGTTGCCTCCCCCCCGGCCGCCCACGCCGCCTCCAGCAGGGTCCGGGCCTCGTGCAGGCGCCCCTCCGCCATCCGGATGCGGCCCAGCGCGACGCCGCGGCGGGGCGTCTCGCCCAGCGCCTCGATGGCCGGCAGGTGCTCGCCGATCGGCTGGCCGATCACGAGGAGGTGGTGGGCCGCGTCGAGGAGCAGGTCGTCGCGCGGGAGGCTCGTCGGGGAAGGCGCTCGGGTGCTCCTCGGCCGGCCCGTCGCCGCCCGTCCCCGGCTCCGAGCCGCTCACGAGGGCTTGGGGCGCTCGATGTCGCGCTCGGGGTCGTGCTGCGCCGAGCGCTCCTCGAAGGCCGCCTCGGCCGCCGTCTCGTCGCCGCCGGTCTCCTCGAGGACCTCGTCCACCAGGTCCATGTCGTCGGCCACCTTCTGGCCGTGCCAGTCCTCGACGGTGCTGTTGTCGGGCTCCTGGATGCCGCCGTCGGGCGTGTCGGTCGCGTGCTGGGGGTTCGATGCCATGTGCCGCGCGCTACCCGCGGGGACGCTCCGCTAGCCCTCGTCGTCGGCCGGCGGGGCCGGATCCCGGCCGGCGAGGCGGTCGCGGACCCGCTCCTCGAGGCGGGCCAGGCTGGCCCGGTTGCGGGGCTGGGCCAGGGGGGCGGCCACCGGGGCCAGCAGCCGGTGGATGCCGGTGGGGTGCTCCTCCATCGTGACCTCGGTGCCCTCGACGACGTCGCGCAGCTGGAACACGACGGTGGCCACGATCGCCGGCCGGGCCCGGACCTCGAGCTCCAGCCGGCGGCCCTCGTCGACCGCCACCGCCCGGGTGGCGTCGGCGATCGTCAGGGGGCCGAGGCCGACGACATGGTGGAACGCCGTCCCCGGCGCCGGCCAGCCGTCGTCGACGGAGCGGATGCGTCGGGCCCCGAGGAGCCACGTCGGGTAGGTGCGGACGTCGACGAGCGCGTCCCACACGTCGGCTCGAGGGGCGCGGATCGTGGCCTGGACGGTCGTCATCTGCTCACCTCTGCCCCGCCGCGCCGCCCGGCAGACGCGCCCGAGCCCTCGGCGTCCGCGGGCGGGGTGGGCGTCGAGGGCTCGGGTCGAGCGTGGCGGGGGGACCACGTCGAGGGCTGCCTACCCGCCCACCCCGGGTTCAGACCTCGACGCCGCGGCGCGGTGCTCGCTGCGGCGGCGGGCCAGCGATGCCGGGGCGTAGGGTCCCGCCATGGACCTGCGCGAGCTCGAGTACGACGTGGCTGACGGGGTGGCGACGATCGCCTTCAACCGCCCCGACAAGATGAACACCGGCACCCCCCGGATGGTGGGCGAGCTGCTCCAGGTGCTGGACGCCGTGGACGCCGACGACGACGTGCGGGCCGTGATCCTCACCGGCCGGGGGCGGGCGTTCTGTGCCGGCGCCGACCTCTCCGCCGGCGCCGGCACCTTCGACTACGACCGCCACCCCGAGGCCGGGGCGGTGGGCGGCGAGCGGGTCGAGGGCGTGGCCGCGCCCCGCGACGGCGCCGGGCTCGTGACCCTGCGCCTCTTCGACTGCAAGAAGCCCGTGATCTCGGCCGTGAACGGCGCCGCGGTGGGGATGGGGGTGACGATGACCCTCGCCACCGACATCCGCCTGGCCGCCGAGTCGGCCCGCTTCGGGTTCGTGTTCACCCAGCGCGGCATCGCCCCCGAGGGCGCGTCCACGTGGTTCCTGCCCCGCCTCGTCGGCGTGGCCCAGGCCGCCGAGTGGCTCTACACCGGGCGCGTGTTCGGGGCCGAGGAGGCGCTGCGGGGCGGGCTGGTGCGCAGCGTGCACCCCGACGACCAGCTCCTCGACGTCGCTCGCGAGCTGGCCGCCGAGATCGCCGCCGCCGCGCCCCTGTCGGTGGCGCTCACCCGTCAGATGCTGTGGCGGATGCTCGGCGCCGAGCACCCGATGATCGCCCACCGGGCCGACTCGCGGGCCGTGCACGCCACCGGCAAGCTGCCCGACGCCATGGAGGGCGTGATGTCGTTCCTCGAGAAGCGCCCCGCGTCGTTCACCGGCAAGGTGTCGACCGAGCTCCCCGACATCTTCCCGGAGTGGGATCCGCCCGAGTACCGCTGAGCGGCGACCTGACGCGGATCTGACGGCTCCGTGACGTCCGGCTGACACCCACGGTTCACAGAAGTCGACGCGATCGGAAACCGTCGAGAAACATCCTGACGGAAGGGTGACCGGGTCCTTGATCCACGCTGACCCGAGGAGCCATCCATGGACACCGGTGACGCCGCCTGGGTGCTGGTCTCAGCCGCCCTGGTGCTGTTCATGACGCCCGGCCTGGCCCTGTTCTACGGCGGCATGGACCGCCAGCGGAACGTCCTGAACATGCTGATGATGAACTTCTGGTGCCTGCTGATCGTGCCCGTCGTGTGGGCGATCGGCGGGTTCTCGCTGGCCCAGGTCCCCGTGGACAGCGACTGGATCGGCAGCTTCGACGCCGCCTTCCTGCGGGGCCTCGGCATCGAGGCCGACGGGGGTGCGGCCCTCATGACCGCGATGTTCCTCGGCATGTTCGCCGTGATCACCCCGGCGCTCATCTCCGGCGCCGTGGCCGACCGGATGAAGTTCACGGCCTGGGCCATCTTCGTGCCCGTCTGGCTGGTCCTCGTCTTCGTGCCCGTCTTCAAGTGGGTGTACGGCGGCTGGCTCGGCCAGCGCGGCTCGCTCGACTTCGCCGGCGGCACCGCCATCCACGTGAACGCCGGCATCGCGGCGCTCGCCTGCGTGCTCGTGCTCGGGCGGCGCAAGGGCTGGCCGGCCGAGGGCCACCCGCCGCACTCGATGCCGCTCGTGATGCTCGGCACCGGCATCCTGTGGTTCGGCTGGTTCGGCTTCAACGCCGGTTCGGCGCTCGGCGCGAGCGGCACCGCCGTCCAGGCGTTCGCCAACACGTTCCTCGCTGCGGCGGCCGCCGGGCTCGCCTGGGCGCTCGTGGAGAAGGTCCGCGACGGCCACGTCACCAACCTGGGCGCCGCCTCCGGCATCGTCGCCGGGCTCGTCGCCATCACCCCCGCTGCGGGCTTCGTGGCCGGGATGGCCCCGATCTGGATCGGGCTCGTGACCGGCGTGGTGTGCTGCTACGCCGTGCGGCTCAAGACGCGAGCGGGCTACGACGACGCCCTCGACGTCGTCGGCGTGCACTTCGTGGGCGGCCTCGTCGGGTCGCTCGCCATCGGGCTCTTCTCGGAGCCCGACTTCTTCGGCACCGACGTGATGGCCGGGCTCTTCCACGGCGGCGGGCTCGACCTCCTCCTCGAGCAGGCCCTCGCCAACGGCGTGACGATCGTCTACTCGTTCGTCGTGACCGGGCTCATCATGCTGGCGCTCAAGGCCACGGTGGGCGTGCGAGTCTCTGAGGACGTCGAGACGAGCGGGCTGGACCTCGCCGAGCACGCCGAGACCGCGTACAGCACCGCCACGGCCTCCCTGGCCGGGCACTGATCGGAGGATTCGTGAAGCTGATCACCGCAGTCATCAAGCCGTTCAAGCTCGACGAGGTGAAGGAGGCCCTCAAGGCGGCGGGCGTGGCCGGCATGACCGTCACCGAGGTCCAGGGCTTCGGTCGCCAGGCTGGCCACACCGAGGTGTACCGGGGCGCCGAGTACACGGTCGACTTCGTCCCCAAGGTGAAGGTGGAGGTCCTCGCCGAGGACGACCAGATCGCCGGGCTCGTCGACGCCATCGCCGCTGCCGCCAGCACCGGCAAGATCGGCGACGGCAAGCTCTGGGTGACCGACGTGGCGCTCGTCCAGCGCATCCGCACCGGCGAGCGCGGCGCCGACGCCCTGTAGTCCATCCGCTCCGTGGCCCTGACGGGCGGTGTCCGGCGCACGCCGGCGCCGCCCGTCAGGCCGTTGCGGGCCGGCCGTCGAGGGGACCGAAGCGCCGTACCGGGGGTAGCCTCGCGGCGATGGTCGAGTCCGCGGTGAACCCTGTTGATCCTTCGGTGGGGCCGGGGTGGCGGATCGAGCCGTCGGGTCCGTTGCGGGGCGATGTGGTGGTGGCCGGGTCGAAGAACGCGGTGACCAAGCACATGGTGGCGGCGCTGCTGGGGGACTCGCCGTCGACGATCACCAACGCCCCTGAGGTCGGCGACGTGGGGATCACCGCTGACATTCTGCGGTCGATCGGCCTGGACGTGGAGGTCGACGGGGACCGCATCACCGTGGCGCCGGTGCCCGAGCCGGTGCCGCGGGTGCCGTTGGAGTTCTCCGGGCTGAACCGCATCCCGATCCTGCTGCTGGGCCCCCTGCTGCACCGCGCCCACGAAGCGTTCGTCCCGCTGGTGGGCGGGGACCGCATCGGGGCCCGACCGGTGGACTTCCACGTCACCGCCCTCCAGCAGATGGGCGCCGAGGTCGAGCAGAGCGACACCGGCATCACCGCCCGCATGCGGGGCCGCCTCCGCGGCGCCCGCATCACCCTGCCCTACCCCTCCGTCGGCGCCACCGAGACCGTGCTGCTGTCCGCCGTGCTCGCCGAGGGCCGCACCGTCATCTACAACGCCGCCACCGAACCCGAGGTGATGGAGCTCGCCCTGTTCCTCCAGCGCATGGGCGCCCACATCGCCTTCCGTCCCGACCGGCGCATCGTCATCGAAGGCGTCGACTCCCTCAAAGGCGCCCAAGCCCGCCTCGCCGGCGACCGGCTCGAAGCGTTCAGCTACCTCGTCGCCGGACTCATGACCCGCGGCCAGGTCCGCGTCGGCGGCTGCGCCCAAGACCGCCTCGTCACCGCCATCAACACCCTCCAGCGCATGGGCGCCACCGTCGACATCACCGACGACTGGATCACCGCCAACGCCACCCGCCTCCACCCCGCCGCCGTCCAGACCGACACCCACCCCGGGTTCATGACCGACTGGCAACCACCCCTCATCGTGCTCATGACCCAAGCCGAAGGCATGAGCGTCCTCCACGAGACCGTCTACGAAGACCGCCTCGGCTACGTCGACGGCATCAAAGCCATGGGCGGCGAGATCGAGCTCTTCGACACCTGCCTCGGCGGCCCCGCCTGCCGCTTCCACGACCAATCCGCCAAGCACTCCGCCGTCGTCCGCGGCGTCTCCAAGCTCCAAGGCGCCACCGTCACCATCCCCGACGTGCGCGCCGGCTTCTCCAGCGTCATCGCCGCCGCCACCGCCGAAGGCCCCAGCACCCTCTACGGCATCCACCACCTCGAACGCGGCTACAACCGCCCCTTCGACACCCTCAAGCACCTCGGCCTCAACCTCACCCGCGTCTGACCCCCACCGAGCCCGGCTCAGCGGCGCCGACGCGGCTCAGGCGAGCAGGCTGGCGGCGGCCCAGATGGCGCCGACGAAGCCGATGGCGGCGAAGGCGATGCTGCGGCCGAGGGGCGGGCGCTCGAGGTCGCCCTCGCGACGCTGCTCGGGCGGGCGGACGAGCGCCGCGATGCTGCCGACGCACATGGCGCCGCCGATGGCCAGCACGAGGTAGGCGAGCAGGTCTTCGCCGAGGAACATCGGGCCTCAGGCTACCGGGCCGCCGACGGCGGCCCGAAGGCCGCGTTCGCGCTCAAGGCGGCAGCCGGAGGTGCCGATGATGCCCGGGACCGGTGGTTCGCCCCTGCCGGTCGCACGGGAACCGGGACGGAGGTTGTGACTCCCTCCAACTGCGATCGCCCCCGGCCTCGGCCGGACGTCGCCGCAGCCTCCGTCCCGACCCACCGGGCTCAGGGCTCGGGCGGCTCGAGGTCGGCGTCGGTCACCTCGGCCCGGACGGTGGTGACGACGAGCTCTTCGACGACGCCCTCGGGGTGCTGGACCCGCCGCAGCGTGGGGGCGCCGGTCTCGTCGTCGAAGCAGAACGTGGCGGCGATCCCGAACGGGGCGCGCGGGTCGGCACGACGCAGGTCGAGCTCGTAGCAGCCCGGGTCGCCGGCGGTCACGGCGTAGAGCGGGTCGTCGCCGAGCACGAGGTCCTCGAGGCCGGCCACCTCCCGCGCCACCGACTCCTCGTAGGTGGGGCCTCCGGGCGGGCCGAGGTGGCAGGGCGCGGGGTCCTGGCCCGGGGGCGGCGCCGGGCAGACGAGGAGGCGATCGTCGTCGCGGCCGTCCACCCCGCCGAGCTGGCGGTGGAGGCGCCGGGGTGGGCGCTGAGCGAGGACGTCCTCGGAGGCGATCTCGGCGCCGGTGACCTCGCTGTGGCGCCGGTAGGTCCCGACGGTCACGAAGGTGGCGAGGCGGCTGCGCTCCCAGGCGTCGACGAACGACGCGGCGGCCTCGCCGGCGGCCGACGACGGCGTCGGTCGCTCGTGGTCCGGTTCCCGGACGGCGTCGACGGCGAGGGCGGCGAGCAGGGCCGCCCACCCGACCACGACCAGCCGCCCGAGCAGCCTGGCCCGGCGTGCTCGCATCGACGGAGACCGTACGCGATGCTCGGCGCTCCGTTCGCGCGGCCCTCCTCCCATGCGCCTCCACCGCCTCCGCCCGCTGCTCCTCGTCCTCGCCGTGCTCACCGCCGCGGGCGCGTGCCGCGACGACGACCAGCGCACCGCCCCGACCACCACCGCGCCGGCGACCTCGACGACCACGACCGAGGCGCCCTGGGCCACCACGACGACGGTGCCGGAGGACCTGGCGCCGCTCCTCCTCACCGACGGCGACCTGCCCGACGACTTCGTGGCCAGCGACGGCGTCGACGACACGATCACGAGCTTCTGCGTCGGTCAGGACGCGGCGGCCGGGCTGCGGGCGTCGTCGCGGGCGGTGGTGGGCTTCGCCCGGGAGACGGGCGGCGCGTCGGTGGTCCAGCTCGCGTTCCGCTTCGACGACGACGGCGCGGCCCGGTTCGTCGCGCAGGCGGAGGCGGCCCTGGAGGTGTGCAGCGGGGTGCCCGACGGCTCCGGAACCGGCCTGGCCTTCGAGTACGAGCCGCTGCCCGAGGCCGTGGCGGCGGCGCTCGGCGACGCCGGCGAGGCGCGCACCGGGGCGCTCGGCACGTCGGTCGGCTCGGAGGCCTTCGTGGTCGAGGTGGCGGTCCTGCACGACGGCGACGTCGGGGTGCTCGTCGCCGTGCTCGGCCTCGAGGAGCCCCGCCCGGCGCTTGACGAGCTGGCGACCACGGCCTTCGCCGCCGTGGCCGAGCGGCTCGGCTGAGCCCGAGCGGCTACCCGACCTCGACGAGGCCGAGCTCGGCGCTGAGCTGCTCGGCCGGAGCCGGGCGGTGCAGGAGGAAGCCCTGCCCCACCGAGCAGCCCAGCTCGAGCAGCCCGTCCAGCTCCGACTGCACCTCCACGCCCTGGGCCACGACGTCTCGGCCCAAGGTGCGCACGAGGTCCACGATCGTGCGGGTCACGGTGACCTTGGGCTCCTGGGTGCGCAGCGGCGAGACCAGGCTGCGGTCGATCTTCACCACGTCGAGCGGCACCCGCTGGAGGTAGCCGAGCGACGAGTAGCCGGTGCCGAAGTTGTCCACCGCCACCTTGACGCCCAGGTCCTTCAGGTGGTGGATGCGCTGGAGGACGGCGTCGGTGTCGGCGAGGAGGCTCGGTTCGGTCAGCTCGATCATGAGCGACGACGGCGGGAGGCCGGCGTCGGCCAGGGCCCGCTGCACCGCCTCCACGAGGTCGGCGGCGAGGGACTCGCGGGGTGAGAGGTTGACGCTCATCGTCCAGGTGGGGTCGCCGCCCGCCCGCCGCCACCGGGCCAGCTGCTGGAGGGCCTCGCGCAGCACGATCCGGCCGAGCGCGACGACCACGCCGGTGTCCTCGGCGACGGCCAGGAACTCGCTGGGCCCGACCAGCCCTCGCTCGGGGTGCCGCCAGCGGGCGAGGGCCTCGA
This sequence comes from Acidimicrobiales bacterium, assembly GCA_035303865.1. Taxonomy (GTDB): domain Bacteria; phylum Actinomycetota; class Acidimicrobiia; order Acidimicrobiales; family VFJN01; genus VFJN01. The sequence continues at coordinate 2,950 of DATGRC010000028.1, read as the reverse complement.
AGCCGACCACCTCGCGGTCGGACAGGCGCAGGACGGGCTGGTACTCCACCTCGATGCGACCGGCGGCGACGTCCGCCTCGAGGTCGGCCCGCACGGTGAGCAGGTCGACGGCTCGCAGGTGCATCGCCGGCTCGAACACCTCGACGCAGCCCTTGCCCTTCGCCTTGGCGGCGTACATGGCCAGGTCCGCGTTGCGGAGGAGGTCGCCGGGCGACATGTCGGCGGCCTGGCGGGTGGCCACGCCCACGCTGGCTCGCAGGTGCAGGAGGCGTCCCTCGATCGTCATCGGCTCGGACACCGCGTCGAGCACCCGCTCGGCCACCTCCCGCACGGCGTCCACGTCGGGGGCGTCCTCGATGAGGATGGCGAACTCGTCGCCGCCGAGGCGGGCCGCGGTGTCCCCCGAGCGCAGCACCCCGCGGAGCCGGTCGGCCAGCACGATCAGGAGCTGGTCGCCGGCATCGTGGCCCAGGCTGTCGTTGACCATCTTGAAGTCGTCGAGGTCGATGAACAGCACGGCCGGGGTGACCTGCTCGGTGCGCCGGACTCGCTGGAGGGCGTGCTCGACGCGGTCCGCGAAGAGCGCCCGGTTGGCGAGGCCGGTGAGGGAGTCGTGGAACGCCTGGTGGCGCAGCTGGTCCTGCAGGGTGCGGCGCCCGGTGACGTCGCGCATCGTGAGCACGAGGCCCCGCACGTCGGGGTTGTCGAGCAGGTTCACGCCGATGACCTCGGCCACGATGATCGAGTCGTCGGCTCGCAGGACCTGCACCTCGATCGTGCGGACCGACTCGTGCGAGCTGGCCAGCAGCGCGTCGAGGAAGTGGCGCAGGTGGCCGGCGTCGTCGGGGTGGACGATGCGGTCGACCGACTCGCCGTCCAGGTCCACCGCCAGGTACCCGAGCACCCGCACCACCGAGGGCGTCTGGTAGCGGATCGTCCCGACGGCGTCGACGACGACCACCGCGTCGCTGGCGTGGCGGGCCAGCTGCTGGAGCCGGGCCTCGCTGCGCCGCTGCTCCAGCTCCTGCTGCTGCACGAGCGCGTCGAGGGCGAGCGCGGCCTGGGTGGCCAGCACGGCCAGGCCCTCGGCGAGCGGCGCCGGGCGGCCGAGCGGGGCGATGGCCAGCGCCGTGATGCCGCCCATCCGGGTGGGGACCGGGGTGACGACGATGGGGCGGCCCTCGGCGTCGACCAGCTCGAAGGGGTGGTCCCCGAGGTCCTGGACGTGGGCGAGGACGGCGTCGAGCTCGGTGTCCTCGCGCCGCAGCGGCCGCTCCGCGCCGATCACCTCGACGGGGTAGACCGTGCCCCGCTCGTTGCCGGTCAGCCACGCCACATAGCGCACCTGCCCGTCGGCGAGGGCGACGGCCCCGTCCATCGTGGCCCGGCGCAGGTCACCGACCGTGCGGGCCGAGCCGACCGCGAGCGCGACCTGGCGGAGCGTCTCGGCCTGCCGGGCCTGGCGCTGGCCGCTGCGGACCACCAGCTGCAGCCGCACGATGAGCAGGATCGCCACGATGAGGCCGACAGGGGCGGTGTGGACCACCTCCACCTCGGCCCCGGCGAGGTGCCGGGCCCCGGCCGTGACCGGCGTGGCCACGCACGCCAGGACGAGGACGGCGAGGTGGAGGTGGGGCAGCGCGTGCGCGGGGCGGTGCTGCTTCTCCGCCACCCGGTTGGCCGACGGGTGGATGGCCGCCGCGAGCAGCCCGAGGCTGCCGGCGACGGCGAACAGGGCGCCGAGGCCGTCCAGGTCGGCGTCGACGAGGCCGAAGCCGTCGAGGCGCAGCAGCCCGGCCCCCACGATCAGCAGGAACGTGGCGGCGACGAGGAACCGACCGGCGGGCAGGTGCCGCACCCCGGTGAGGGCGACGCGCACCGCGGCGCTGGCCCCGAGCACCCCGGCGCCGAGGGCGGCCCAGCTCATCACCACGGCCGCCAGGGGGCGGGGCTCGGCGCCCATGGGACCCGACAGCAGGGCGACGACCGCGCCCCCGGCGCCCACGCCCACGAGCAGGGCGTCCACCCGGCCGATCCAGTCGACCTGGGCGAGCCGGGCCGACGCCATGGCCACGACGCCCCCGGCCAGCACGAGGAGCCCGGCGAAGCGCGGCACGTCGGCGGGGGCGGGTGGGTCGTCGATCACGGCGCCGAAGTCGGCGGCGCCGACGAGGATCCCGACGCCCCAGGTGAGCAGACCGACGCCGATCAGCCGCCACGGCGGCGCGGCCCGGCCCTCGCCGGGGCCGAGCGCGATCACGAGGAGGCCCGCTGCGGCGGCGAGCGCGCCGACGCTCCACCCCCGCCACGCGGTGGGGGCGAGGGCCGCGGCGGCGGCCAGGAGGGGCGAGCCCAGCACCACCGACCCCGCGGCTCGCCGACGCCTTCGCGCCGTGGCCGTGGCTGGCCGCTGGTCCTTCGCCATGCCCTTCCCGCTCCCGTCCTCCGGGCCGCTGCGGCCTCGGGCGACCTCGCAGCTCGGCTCGTCGCAACGCCCGTCAGCCGGGGTCGGGGCCACCTCCGCCGGGCATCGTTCGCCTTGCCGGGGAAGGCTAGTCGGGGTCCACCCTCCGGCGGGTGGCCTTGCGCTCGGAGCGCTGGCGCTTGGCCTTCAGGCGGCGCTCCACGCTCGAGCGGCTGGGGCGGGTGGGGCGGCGGCTCCGGGTGACGGTCAGGCCATCGGCGAGGCGCTCGGCCAGCCGCTCGAGGGCCAGCTCCCGGTTGCGGGCCTGCGAGCGCGAGTCGGCGACGCTGACCCGGACCTCGTCCCCGAGCCGGGCCCGCAGCCGCGCCCGGTCGGCCTCCGCCAGCGAGGGGGACCCGGCCACGTCGAAGCGCACCTCCACCCGGGTGTCGCTCGTGTTGGCGTGCTGGCCGCCGGGCCCGCCGGAGCGGCTGAACCGCCACTGCAGCTCGCCGACCGGGATCGTGACGCGGTCCCCCACCCGGA
>DATGRC010000027.1:0-37207 GCA_035303865.1 Acidimicrobiales bacterium | reverse complement strand
CGGCATCGGTCGCACCACGGCGCAGAAGATCTGCGACGACCTCGGCCTCGACCGCAGCACCCGGGTCCGTGACCTGACCGACGACGAGGTCAACCGGATCCGCGCCTACGTCGACCAGAACCTCGAGGTCGAGGGCGACCTGCGCCGGGACATCCAGCAGGACATCCGCCGCAAGATGGAGATCGGCTGCTGGCAGGGCCTCCGCCACCGCAAGGGCCTGCCCGTGCGCGGCCAGCGCACCCAGACGAACGCCCGCACCCGCAAGGGCCCGAAGAAGACCGTCGCCGGTAAGAAGAAGGTTCGCAAGTAATGGCCAAGCCCAAGCCCGGCGGTCGCCGGCCCCGCAAGCGCGAGCGTCGCAACGTCTCGCACGGCATCGCCAAGATCAAGAGCTCGTTCAACAACACGATCATCACGATCACGGACCTCGAGGGGAACGTGCTGTCGTGGGCGTCGGCCGGCAACGTCGGCTTCAAGGGCTCCCGCAAGTCCACCCCCTACGCCGCCCAGATGGCCGCCGAGCGCGCGGCCCGGGGCGCGATGGAGCACGGGGTGCGCAAGGTCGACGTCGAGGTGAAGGGCCCCGGCTCCGGTCGCGAGACGGCCATCCGTTCGCTGCAGAACACCGGCATCGAGGTCACCGGCATCAAGGACGTCACCCCCGTCCCCCACAACGGCTGCCGCCCCCCCAAGCGGCGCCGGGTCTGAGGCAACAGGAAGACATGGCTCGCTACACCGGTCCCAAGGTCAAGATCTCGCGCCGCCTCGGCGTCAACATCTTCGAGAACGAGAAGGGTCGCCGCGCCCTCGAGCGCCGGCCCTACCCCCCGGGTGAGCACGGCCGCGCCCGTCGCCGTCAGCCCTCCGAGTACTCGCTGCAGCTGGCCGAGAAGCAGAAGGCCAAGCACATCTACGGGCTCCTCGAGAAGCAGTTCGCCAACCTCTACGAGGAGGCCAACCGCCAGAAGGGCGTCACCGGCGAGAACCTCCTGCGGATGCTCGAGCAGCGCCTCGACAACATCGTCTTCCGGGCCGGCTGGGCCCGCACCCGCCCCCAGGCGCGGCAGTTCGTGAACCACGGGCTGATCGACGTCAACGGCCGCCGGGTGGACATCCCCAGCTACCGCGTCAAGAAGGGCGACGTCGTCTCCCTCCGCGAGAAGGCCCAGTCGATGATCGTCATCCAGCACAACCTCGACACGCTCGACGTCCGGGTCCCCGCCTGGCTCGACCAGGGCGAGGGCGGCAAGTCGGTCACCGTGCGCGAGCTCCCGCTGCGCGAGCAGATCGACGTGCCCGTGCGCGAGCAGCTCATCGTCGAGCTGTACTCCAAGTAGTCCACTCCCCCCGCCGCCACCGAGTCCCGAGGTAGCAGAACATGCTCGTCATCCAGCGCCCGTCCGTCGAGGCGATCGGCGAAGAGGAAGGCAACCGTCAGAAGTTCGCCATCAGCCCGCTGGAGCCCGGCTTCGGTCACACCCTCGGCAACTCCCTGCGCCGCACGCTCCTGTCGTCCATCCCCGGCGCGGCGATCACCCAGCTGCGCTTCGACGACGCGCTCCACGAGTTCGACACGATCGCCGGGGTCACCGAGGACGTCACCGACATCATCCTCAACCTGAAGGACCTGGTCCTCGTCTGCCACAGCGACGAGCCGGTCACCCTGCGCCTCGACCAGAAGGGCCCGGGTGACGTCACCGCCAAGGACATCGAGCCCAACAGCGACGTCGACATCCTCAACCCCGAGCTCCACATCGCCACGCTGAACAAGACGGCCCGCCTGGCCGTCGACATCACCGTGTCGAAGGGTCGCGGCTACGTCTCGGCCGACCGCAACAAGACGAGCGACACGATCGGCGTCATCCCGGTCGACTCGATCTTCTCGCCGGTGCGCCGGGTCGCCTTCCAGGTGGAGCCCACCCGCGTCGAGCAGTCCACCGAGTACGACCGCCTCGTCCTCGACATCGAGACCGACGGCTCGATCACGCCGCGCGACGCCCTCGCCTCGGCCGGTGACACGCTGCGCTCGCTGGTGGGCCTCGTGGCCGACATGAGCGACGAGCCCCAGGGCCTCGAGCTCGGCGAGGTGTCCACCGCCACCGCCGGCTCGCCTGACCTGGACCTGCCCATCGAGGACCTCGACCTGTCCGAGCGTCCCCGCAACTGCCTGAAGCGCGCCCAGATCAACTCGATCGGCGAGCTGCTCACCAAGACCGAGGACGACCTCCTGGCCATCACGAACTTCGGCCAGAAGAGCCTCGACGAGGTCGTCGAGAAGCTGAACGAGCGGGGCCTGGCCCTGCGCACGAAGGACTGACCCATGCCTGCCACCCCGAAGAAGGGTCGTCGCTTCGGCGGCGACGCCCAGCACCAGCGCCTCATGATGGCCAACCTCGTGGCTTCGCTCGTGGCCGCCGAGGGGATCGTCACCACTGAGGCCAAGGCCAAGGCCCTGCGCCCGATCGCGGAGAAGGTCATCACCAAGGCCAAGAAGGGCGGGCTCCACAACCACCGCCAGGTCGTGTCGTTCCTGGGCGACAAGGAGATGGCCCACAAGCTCTTCACCGAGATCGGGCCCCGCTACGCCGACCGCAACGGCGGCTACACGCGCATCCTCAAGCTGGGCCCGCGCCAGGGCGACAACGCCCCGATGGCCCGCATCGAGCTGGTCTGACGCCATCGCCTGAGGGCGTGACGCTCTTCGACGTCCCGGAGTCAGCGGCCCCCGCGGGGCCGCTGATCCGCGTTCGGATGCTCGTCGCCTACGACGGCACGGACTTCCACGGCTTCGCCGAGCAGCCCGGCGTCCGCACCGTCGCCGGCACCCTCCGGGAGGCCATCGAGAAGGTCGTGCGCCGCCCGGTGGAGATCACCTGCGCCGGCCGCACCGACCGGGGCGTCCACGCCTGGGGCCAGGTGATCAGCCTCGACCTCCCCGTCGCCACCGACCTCGACGGGCTCCACCGCTCGCTGGTCAAGCTGTGCGCCCCCCAGATCGTCGTGCGCGAGGTCGCCGAGGCGGCACCGGACTTCGACGCCCGCTTCTCCGCCCGCGCCCGCACCTACCGCTACACCGTCCTCAACCGGCCGCTGCCGGACCCCTTCCTCGCCCGCACCAGCTGGCACGTGCCCCAGCCCCTCGACCTCGAGCTCCTCACGCTCGCCTGTGACCCGTTCCTGGGCGAGCACGACTTCAGCGCCTTCTGCCGGCGCCCCAAGCCCGGGCCCGACGGCACGGCGCCGTCGCTCGTGCGGCGGGTCCTGCGCGCCGGGTGGACCGACCTCGGCGACGGCGTCCTGCGCTTCGAGATCACCGCCACCGCCTTCTGCCACCAGATGGTCCGCAGCGTCGTCGGCACGATCGTCGCCGCCGGCCACGGGCGCGTCCGCGCCGGCGACATCCTCGGCATCCTCCGCTCCGGCGACCGGGCGCAGGCCGCGCCGATCGCACCGCCCCAGGGCCTCTGCCTCTGGCACGTGGCGTACTGAGGGGCGCGGGCGGCCCCCGGAGGTGGCGCCCGCACGCACCGGACTTCCGGCGGCCGCGCCGTTTGTCCTAGATTGACCCGCGGGTCAAGACTCGGGGGAGGGGCCGTTCGTGACGACCGTGCCGACGGAGGGGGCAGCGGAGCGAGGGAGCGAGGGCGCGCCCCCGGCCGAGGCCGCGGCGGGCCCGGCGACCACCCCGGCCCCCGCCGCCCCGCCGCCCACCTCCGCGGCGTCCCGGCGGCTCGCCGGGCGGCCGGCCAAGCCGCTCGTCCTCCTCTCCGGGGTCACCCTCGTCGACCAGATCGACACCAACATCCTCCGGGGCGTCCTGCCGCTCATCAAAGACGACTTCGGCCTCGAGGACTGGCAGCTCGGTGCCCTCGGCTTCGCGTTCGTCTTCGTCAACGCGCTGGCCTCCGTCCCGGCCGGCTGGATCGCCGACCGGGTCCGCCGCACCCGCCTGATCGGCTGGACGCTGCTGTCGTGGAGCGGGCTGTCGCTGCTGTCCGCCGTCGCCCGCAGCTTCACCCAGCTCTTCGGCGCCCGGGCCTCGCTCGGCTTCGGGCAGGCCATCGACGACCCCGCGTCCACCTCCCTCCTGGCCGACCACTACCCGGCCCAGGTGCGCGGCACCGTGTTCTCGGTCCAGCAGGTCACCACGTTCATCGGCGCCGGCCTCGGCATCGGCCTCGGCGGGCTCGTCGGCGGTGCCTTCGGGTGGCGCTGGGCCTTCGCCCTCGTCGGCGTGCCCGGCTCGCTGCTCGCCTTCGCCGTCTTCCGCATGCGCGAGCCCAGCCGCGGCGAGGCCGAGGGGATCAGCCTGCCGCCGCCCCCTGCGGTGCCGGTGCGGGAGCTGGCCGGCAGCGCCTGGTCCGGCCTGCGCAGCGACCTGAAGATGATCTTCGGGATCCGCACGATGCGCTTCGTGCTCGTGGGCGTCTCCGCCATGCTCTTCACGGTCTCCGGGGTCGGCTACTGGCTGGCCATGTACCACAAGCGCTACTCGGGCTTCACCGAGGCGCAGGCCGCCGGTGCCGCGGGCCTCGTGCTCGCCACCGCCGGGGTCATCGGCACGATCTGGGGCGGTCGGGCCTCCGACCGGGTCTACGGGGTGAGCCCAGCCGGGCGCATCACCCAGGTCTCCAACGCGGTGATCACCTGCCTCGTCCTGTTCTGCGCGAGCCTCGCCGTGCCGTGGGTGCCCGTGCGGCTCCTGCTGCAGTTCGTCGCCGTCCTCGCCGCGGCCAGCGCGATCCCCGGGCTGCGGGCGTCGATGATGGACGTCACGCCGGTGCACGCCCGAGGCGTCAGCGTCAGCGCCTTCGCGCTCGTGTCCACGGTGTTCGGCACCGCCCTGGCGCCGGCGGTCGTGGGGCTGATCTCCGACGTGACCGGATCGCTGGTCACCGCCTTCTACGTGGTCACCCCGCCGGTCATCGTCGGCACGCTCGTCCTGCGCCGGGCCAAGCACACGATCGTCGAGGACGCCGCGGTCATCCTCGCGTCGCTGGCCGAGGCCGCCGCCGAGAACCCCGACGGCGAGCGAGACGACGGCGTCGACGTCTCGTTCTAGGCTGGCCGCTCCGGCCGCGGCGCCCCCCTTTACCCGATCGGCGCCGCGAGTTGCGGGATCCCCCGCAGCGACCGGTAGTGTTGCTCTTCGCCTCGGGCGCCCGCGCGCCCGGCCACGATCCCACCGCGACCCAAGGACGCCCCTCGTGCGCACCTACACCCCCAAGGCCAGCGAGATCACCCGCAAGTGGTACGTGATCGACGCCGAGGACCTCGTCCTCGGGCGCCTCGCCACGGAGGCCGCCCGCATCCTGCGGGGCAAGCACAAGCCGGTCTACGCCCCCCACCTCGACACGGGCGACCACGTCATCGTCGTGAACGCCGCCAAGGTGGTCGTCACCTCGGACAAGGCCGACAAGAAGATCGTGTACCGCCACACCGGCTTCCCCGGCGGTCTCCGGTCCCGCACCTTCGCCGAGGCCCACGCCCGCAAGCCCGAGGAGACGGTCCGCCGGGCCATCAAGGGCATGCTGCCCAAGAACCGCCTCGGCGCCCAGATGCTGTCCAAGCTGAAGGTCTACGCCGGCCCCGACCACCCGCACTCGGCCCAGAAGCCCGAGCCGCTCGAGCTCGCCGCCGCCCGGCGCACCGCCTAGGAGATCCCGTGCCCCAGCCCCTCGTGCAGACCACCGGCCGCCGCAAGGAGGCCGTCGCCCGGGTCCGGATCCGTCCCGCCCAGACCGACGGCACCGGCACCATCACCGTCAACAAGCGGCCCCTCGAGGACTACTTCCCGTCGAAGACCCACCAGATGATCCTCACCGAGCCGCTGCGGATCACCGAGACGGCCGGCATCTACGACGTCGACGCCACGATCGACGGCGGCGGCCCCACCGGTCAGGCCGGTGCGCTGCGCCTCGGCATCGCTCGGGCCCTCGCCGAGCTCGACCCCGAGCTGCGGCCCACCCTCAAGAAGGCCGGCTTCCTCTCCCGCGACGCCCGCGAGAAGGAGTCCAAGAAGTACGGCCTCAAGAAGGCCCGCAAGGCGCCCCAGTACTCGAAGCGCTGATCGTCTCCGGACGAGCCACGTGGAGGCCGCCCTCGGGGCGGCCTCCGGCGCGTCCGGGCCGCCACCTGGCGTCTGGCATCCTTCCCCCGTGCTGAAGTTCGGGACCGACGGGGTTCGCGGCGTGGCGAACCAGGACCTCACGCCGGAGCTGGTGCTGGCGCTCGGGCGCGCGGCGGCGCGGGTGCTGCCGGCGTGGGAGTTCGTGATCGGGCGCGACACCCGCCGCTCCGGTCCGCTCCTCGAGGGCGCCCTCCTCGCCGGGCTCACCGCCGAGGGCGCCGACGTCACGACCCTCGGCGTGGTGCCCACCCCGGCGGTGGCCTGGGTGGCGGCCCGCGACGGGATCGCCGGGGCGGTCATCTCCGCTTCCCACAACCCCTTCGCCGACAACGGCGTGAAGCTCTTCGGCCCCGGTGGGCGCAAGCTCGGCGACGACGTGGAGGCACAGCTGGAGGCCGAGCTCCACCGGATCCTCAGCCACGAGGTCGTCCCCGAGGCGCGCGTCGGCGACGCCGTCGGCACCGCCCGAGCCGGTCAGGACGACGTCGACGCCTGGGCGGCGGCCGTGGCCGCGTCGATCGACGGCCGCCGCCTCGACGGGATGCGCCTTGTGGTCGACTGCGCCAACGGCGCCGCCAGCCGCACCGGTCCGGCGGTGCTGCGCGCCCTCGGCGCCGAGGTCCACCCCATCCACGACCAGCCCGATGGCACGAACATCAACGCCGGGTGCGGCTCCACCCACCCCGAGGACCTCCAGCGGGCTGTCGTCGAGCACGGCGCCGCCGCCGGCATCGCCTTCGACGGCGACGCCGACCGGTGCCTCGCCGTCGACGCCGGCGGACGGCTCATCGACGGCGACCAGATCATCGCGGTGTGCGCCCTCGACCGGCACCGGCGGGGGCTCCTCGCCGACGACACGGTGGTCGTCACCGTCATGACCAACCTCGGCTTCCGGCTCGGCATGGCCGAGGCCGGCATCCGGGTGCTCGACGTCCCCGTGGGGGACCGCTACGTGCTCGAGGCCCTCGACGAGGGCGACCTCACCCTGGGCGGCGAGCAGAGCGGGCATGTCATCTTCCGCGACCACGCCACCACCGGCGACGGCATCCTCACCGCGGTCCAGCTCCTCGACGTCGTCCAGCGAGCGGGACGGCCCCTGGGGGCGCTGGCCGACGAGGCGATGACCCGCCTGCCCCAGGTCCTGCACAACGTGCGGGTGGCCGGCGACGCCCGCGCCGCCGTCGCCGCCGTGGTCGACGAGGTGGCCGCCGCCGAGCGCGACCTCGGCCAGGGAGGTCGCGTCCTGGTCCGCCCGAGCGGCACCGAGCCGCTCGTGCGGGTCATGGCCGAGGCGCCCACCGCCGAGGCCGCCCAGGCCGCGGTGGCCCGCCTCGTGGCCGCCCTCGAGGCCCGCTGAGCGCGGCCCCGTCGATACGCTGGGCCGGTCCCCGAACCGGAAGGAACCGCCTGCGTGTGCGGCATCATCGCCCTCCAGCGGGGGCCCGGCGCCCGACGCGCCATCCCCGCCCCTGAGATCCTCGATCGCCTCGACGCCGTCCAGGCCGCCATCGCCAGCGGGCAGCCGCCGCGCCCCGCCGCGACGGCCGCCGCCCAGATCCTCGAAGAGCTCGATCGGCTCCTGCGGACCACCGACGGGGTGGCCGCCCTCGTGCGCGACAGCGCGCTCGGCACCCGCATCACCGCCACCTGCGGCGCCGTGGCCGCGTGGGTGGACGAGGTCGAGGCGGCGCTTGACGACGACGCGGACGCCGGGCGCGAGCTCGAGGACCTGAACGCCGCCATCGTGCGGCTCAAGGACGCCCGCTGGGCCGTCGAGCGCGACCGCGTCCCCACCGCGAGCGCGGTGCGCGACCTCGTGGGAGCCGGCGCCGGCTGGTCGGCCATCGAGATCGGCACCTCCATCCAGCAGGCCCTGGCGGCGATCGACCGCCTCGAGGTGCGGGGGCGCGACTCGGCCGGCATCGAGGTGCTCGTCCAGGACCACGACCTCGATCTCGCCGACCCCGCCGTGGCGCAGCTCCTCGAGGCCCGGACGGGCGATCCGCTGTGCCGCAGCGGGACGGTGCGCACCCCCGAGGGCCACCTCTGCTTCGTCTACAAGGCGGCCGCCGAGATCGGCGAGCTCGGCGACAACACCGCCGCCATCCGGGCCGAGGTCGTGGGCGACGAGCTGCTCCACCTCGCCCTGCGAGGCGAGCGGGCCCGCGCCACGGTCCTCGGCCACACCCGCTGGGCGAGCATCGGCATCATCTCCCAGCCCAACGCGCACCCCGTCGACAGCTACGAGGTCGACCGCGTCGACGGGCCCTACGTGTCCGCCGTCCTGAACGGCGACGTGGACAACTTCGCCGACCTCAAGGCCGCCGAGGCGCTGCGCGTCGCCCCCGAGATCACCACCGACGCGAAGGTCATCCCCACCCTCATCTCGCGGCGCCTGGACGAGGGCGCCGCGCTCGTCGATGCGTTCCGGGACACCGTCGCCACCTTCGAGGGGTCGGTGGCCATCGGCGCCAGCGCCGCCACCCACCCCGACCAGCTCCTCCTCGCGCTGCGGGGCTCCGGCCAGGCGCTCTACGTCGGCCTGGCCGACGGCTGCTACATCGTGGCCTCCGAGCCCTACGGGGTCGTCGAGCTGACCGACACCTACCTGCGCCTCGACGGCGAGACCCCGGCCAACCCGGAGAACCCCACCGCCAGCCGCGGCCAGATCGTCGTCCTCGACGGCACCCGCCCCGGCACGCTCGAGGGGATCACCCGCCAGGCCTACGACGGCACCGACCTCCCCGTCACCGAGGCCGACCTCCACCGGGCCGAGGTCACCACCCGCGACATCGACCGCGGCGACCACCCCCACTACCTGCTCAAGGAGATCTCGGAGGCCCCCAACAGCTTCCGCAAGACGCTGCGGGGCAAGCTCGTCGAGCGCGACGGGCGCCTCGCCGTCGAGCTCGGACCCGACGTCCTCACCCCCGAGGTGCGGGCCGGGTTCCGGGAGGGCCGCATCACCCGGGTCCAGGTCATCGGCCAGGGCACCGCCCACGTGGCCGGCCAGAGCCTCGCCGCCGCCCTCGAGGCCGCCGCCCCGGAGGGCTGCCTGCGGGTCGAGGCCCTGCCCGCCACCGAGCTGTCCGGCTTCGGGCTGCGCCCCGACATGTCCGACACCCTCGTCGTGGCCATCAGCCAGTCGGGCACCACCACCGACACCAACCGCACCGTCGACCTCGCCCGCGGGCGAGGCGCCACCGTCGTGTCGATCGTCAACCGCCGGGGCTCGGACCTCACGGACAAGTCCGACGGCGTCCTCTACACCTCCGACGGGCGCGACGTGGAGATGAGCGTGGCCTCCACCAAGGCGTTCTACTCCCAGATCGCCGCCGGCTTCCTCCTCGCCTGGGCCATCGCCGAGGAGGTGGGCGGCTCGGTCGACCCGGCGCTGCTCGCCGAGCTGCGCGGCCTCCCCGAGAAGATGGAGGAGACGCTCCGCCGCCGAGACGCGGTCGCCGCCGCCGCTCGCGAGCTCGCGCCGGCCAAGCGGTACTGGGCCATCGTCGGCAACGGCGTGAACCGGATCGCCGCCGCCGAGCTGCGCATCAAGCTCAGCGAGCTCTGCTACCGGTCGATCGCCTGCGACGCCACCGAGGACAAGAAGCACATCGACCTGTCCTGCGAGCCGATGATCCTCGTGTGCGCCGCGGGGCTCGAGGGCTCCACCGCGGACGACGTGGCCAAGGAGGTGGCGATCTACCGGGCCCACAAGGCCACCCCGATCGTCATCGCCAGCGACGACCAGGCCCGCTACAGCGCCGCCGTCTCGGTGATCTCCGTGCCGCAGTGCCACCCGCAGCTGGGCTTCGTGCTCACCGCGGTGGCGGGGCACCTCTTCGGCTACGAGGCGGCGCTCGCCATCGACGCGCAGGCCCTCCCGCTGCGCGAGGCCAGGGCCGCCATCGAGGAGGCGGTGGGGGAGTCGGCCGCCGCCGACGGGGACGCGCTGCTCCAGCAGCTCCGACCCGCGCTCACCGCCGCCGCCACCCGGTTCTTCGACGGGCTGCGCGCCGGCGCTTACGACGGCAACCTCGAGGCCAGCTCGGCCGTGCGCCTGGCCGGTGCCTTCCGCTACGCGCTCGGGATCGCCTCGCTCGACGCCTACCAGGCGGAGATGGGTCGCATCGGCACCCCGGCCGTGGTCATCGAGGACCTCACGGCCGCGCTCACCCAGGGCATCGAGGAGCTCACCCGGCCCGTCGACGCCATCAAGCACCAGGCCAAGACGGTCACGGTCGGCATCTCCCGCAGCGACGAGACGCTGCTCCAGCCCCGCCTCGTGCAGGCCGTCCTCGCCGCCGGCACCGCCCGCGACCGCCTCTCCTACCGGGTGCTGCGCACCCTGGCCGACCTCGACCCGGCGATCGCGGAGGTCACCGGCTGGATCCGCTACGAGCTCGACGGCGAGGCCGAGGACGGCGAGGTGCCCGTCCACGTCGTCGACCGGGGCGGCATCGCGCTGGACATCCCGTCGCGCACCGAGCGGGGCGGCCGCCTGCGGGGCACCAAGCACACGGTGGCCGTCGAGCGCCAGGTCTTCGTGACCCGGGGCCGCGTGGACGGCCGCACCGTCGTCATCGTCCCCGAGACCAAGGACGACAAGGCCACCGGCATCACGCTGCTGCACGTCCGCTTCCAGGACCGCCTCTCCGTGGCCGCCGCCCGCGGCGTCCTGCAGGGCTACCGCAACCGCTGGTCGGCCCTGCGCGACGCCGTGCTCGAGACCGAGCCGACCTTCCGGGAGGACCTGCTCGCCGAGACCCCGGCCGTCGACCTGCTCGTCGAGCCCATCCGAGAGCTGGCCGACCGGTTCCGCTCGTGATCGGGATCGGGGTCGACCTCTGCGAGGTGCCGCGGATGCGGACCTCGCTGGAGCGGACCCCCACCCTCGCCCACCGGCTCTTCACCCCGGAGGAGCGGGCGTACTGCGAGCGGCGCGGCGACCCGGCCGAGCGGTACGCGGCGCGCTTCGCGGCCAAGGAGGCGGTGCTGAAGGCGATGGGGCTCGGCCTCGGCGCCTGCCGGTGGCACGACATCGAGGTGGTGCGAGCCGGCAGCGGCCAGCCGTCCCTGCGGCTCACCGGCGCCGCGCTCGCCGCCGCCGACGAGCGGGGGATCCAGCGCTGGCTGCTCACGCTCACCCACACGCCGCTGCTGGCCGAGGCCGTCGCCGTCGCCCTCTGAGCGACCGGTCGCCGGGGCCCGAGCACGGGGCCGGAGCGCCGTGTAGACCTTGGGCCCGGTGGGCAGGTTCCCGGGGCTGCCCCAGAGACAGAAAGGCACAGCCGATGACCGTGGTCACCAACCTCACCGATGAGGACATCCGCACCGAGCTGATCACCTCGCCGAAGGCCCAGGGCGACGACGACGCCACCGACGGCGGCGACGCCGACGGCACGGACGCCGACGACGACGGCACGGACGCCGACGACGACGGTACCGACGGCGGCGACGCCGACGGCACCGACGCCTGACCGGCGTCCCCCCGTGACCGCGCGACCGCCGACCAGCGCCCTCGGGCGCTGCGTCGGCGACGCCGGGGCCTTCCTGGCCGAAGCCTTCGGCCGAGCTCCCCACCGGTGGCGCTCGGGTCCGTTCACCGACCTCCTGTCGGTGGCCGACGTCGACGCCCAGCTCACCGGTGGGGGGCTGCGCCGACCCGCGGTGCGGCTGGCGCGCGACGGCGAGGTCCTTCCCCCGTCGTCGTTCACCCGCCGCGCCCGCACCGGCAGCACCTGGATCGACGACCTCGTCGACCCGGCCCGCACCCTCGCCGCCTTCGCCGACGGCGCCACGATCGTCCTCAACTCGCTGCACCGCTGGTGGCCCCCGCTCGGGGACTTCTGCGCCGAGCTCGAGCACGAGCTCGGCCACCCGGTGCAGGCCAACGCCTACCTGACCCCCGCCGGCGCCGCCGGGTTCGCCCCGCACCATGACACCCACGACGTGCTCGTCCTCCAGGTCGAGGGCACGAAGCACTGGACCGTGCGCGAGCCGCTCGTCGAGGCGCCCCTCGAGCGGCACCGCTCCGACCACGAGGCGGCCGGCGCCCAGCCGGTCCTCTTCGACGGGGTGCTCGAGCCCGGCGACGCGCTCTACCTGCCCCGCGGCTTCGTGCACTCGGCCGCCGCCCAGGCCGAGGCGTCGCTCCACCTGACCATCGGGATCCTCAACCGCACCCGCCACGACCTGCTCCGCCAGATCGTGGACCGCACGGCCGAGGACCCCGCGTTCCGGCGGTCCCTGCCGGTGCGGTTCGCGGCCGACGACGACACCGCGCAGCGGGTCGTGAAGGACGTCGTCGCCGACCTGCTCCGCTGGCTCGAGGACCTCCCCGCCGAGGAGGTGGCCGACGAGCTCGTGTGGCGGGAGTCGGCTCGGCGCAGCCCCCGGCGCCGGGGCCAGCTCCTCGAGCTGGTCGCCGACCGTGCCGTGGACGACGCCACCGTCGTCGCCCGCCGACCGGGCGTGGCGTGGCGGCTGCACCCCCGCCCGGACCGCGACGACGGGTCCCGCATCGGGCTCGAGCTGAGCGACCGCCGCATCGACCTGCCAGCGGCCCTGGAGCCGGCGCTGCGCCGCGTCCTGGACGGGCCCGCGCTGCCCGTCGGCGCCCTCTCGGACCTGCTCGACGAGGGCAGCCGAGCCGTCTTCGTCCGCCGCCTCCTGCGCGAGGGCGTGCTCCACCGCACCGATGGCTCGTGAGCCCGGGGCGCCCGGCTGCGCCCTCGACTCGCGCCGGCGCGGCGAGCTGGTCCTCGGCACCGCCTCCCGGGTGCGGCGGTGGCTGCTCGTGGAGCAGCCCGGCTCCTGGGGGAGCGACGCGCTGCGGGAGAGCCGCATCCCCGAGGCCGTGGCCGAGGGCGTCCATCGCCTCGCCGCCCGGCACGGAGCGAGGGTGGTGCTCGTGCGTCGCTCGATGGCCCCCACCACCGGGGCCCACCAGGTCTTCCTCGTCCGCTCCGACCGTCAGGTCAGCTGGGCCGAGCGGCTGCGGATCCGCGAGCCCGAGGCGCTGCTCCACCTGCCCCTCGGCGCGCTCGACGCCGACGCGCCGCCCGGGGTGGGCGAGCGGGTCGAGCGCCTCGACCTCGTGTGCACCAACGGCCGCCACGACCCGTGCTGCGCCGACTTCGGCCGGCCCGTGGTCCGGGTCCTGCGGGCCGCCGGCCAGGACGTGTGGGAGTCCTCCCACGTCGGCGGCGACCGCTTCGCCGCCAACGTCGTCTGCCTCCCCTCCGGCGTCTACTTCGGCCGGGTCCCGCCGGAGCGGGCCGTCGCCATCCTGCGCGACCACGCCGACGGGTTCCTCGCCCTCGACCACTACCGGGGCCGCAGCTGCTACCCGCCGCTCGTCCAGGCCGCCGAGGTGCTCGCCCGGCTCGAGCTCGGCGAGCGCCGCCTCGCCCTCCTCGAGCCCCGGGCCTGGACCCGCGACGGCGACCAGATCACCGTCGAGCTCGGCTACGGAGCCGGCGCCCTGCTCGCCACCGTGTCCCGCCACCGGGGTGCCGCCGTGGCCCTCACCTGCAGCGCCACCGCCAGCGACACCCCGTGGGAGTACCGCCTCGAGCGGCTCGAGGTTCGTGACCCAGCCTGACGGCGGCCGTCGCCGGGGCGCCGCGAGCGACGGTCCCGGTCGTCGGGACCGGTGGCGGCGGGGTCGTACGCTGGCCCCGTGATCCCGGTCCTCACTCCGGCCGAGATGGCCGCGGTCGACGCGGCCGCCCCCGAGCCGGTCGTCGAGCTCATCGAGCGGGCCGGCGCCGCGGTGGCCCGCGAAGCCCTCCGCCTCCTCGGCGGGGGGTACGGGCGCCGCGCCGTCGTGCTCGCCGGCAAGGGCAACAACGGCGCCGACGGGCGGTCCGCGGCCCGGCGCCTGCGCCGACGCGGCGTCCGGGTGCAGGTCATCGAGGCCCACGCCGCCCCGTACCAGCTGCCCCCCGCCGACCTCGTCATCGACGCCGCGTACGGCACCGGCTTCCGGGGCGAGTACCGTGCGCCGCTCGTCGCGCCCGGCACGCCGGTGCTCGCCGTCGACATCCCGAGCGGCGTGTCGGGCCTCACCGGCGAGGCCGCCGAGCGGGTCCTCGCCGCCGACCGCACGATCACCTTCGCCGCCCTCAAGCCCGGCCTCCTCCTCGAGCCGGGCCGCAGCCTCGCCGGCGCCGTCGCCCTCGCCGACATCGGGCTCGACGTCTCCCGCGCCACCACCCACCTCGTCGAGGGGGCCGACGTCGCGGCGGCGCTCCCCCGGCGCCGGGCCACCGCCCACAAGTGGGACAGCGCCGTCATGGTCGTGGCCGGCTCGCCGGGGATGACCGGAGCCGCCCACCTCACCGCCGCCGCCGCCCAGCGGGCCGGGGCCGGGATGGTGCGCCTCGCCACCCCGGGCCTCGATGACGACCCCCGGCGGCCCACCGAGGCCGTCGGCCTCCGGCTCCCCGACGACGGCTGGGCCGAAGCCGTCAGCCGCGAGCTGCACCGCTTCCGGGCCCTCGTCGTCGGCCCCGGGCTCGGCACCTCGCTGGCCACCCGCGGCGGGGTGCGCCTGCTCCTCGGCTCCGCCCCCGTGGCCGCCGTGGTCGACGGGGACGGGCTCGCCGCGGTCGGCCGGGACCTCGACGTCGTTCGGGACCGGGTCGCCGCCACCGTGCTCACACCCCACGACGGCGAGTTCGCCCGGCTCGCCGGCGACCGTCCCGGACCCGACCGCATCGCCGCCGCTCGCCAGCTGGCCGCCGACGCCGGCGCGGTCGTCCTCCTCAAGGGCCCCACCACCGTCGTGGCGCACCCGCAGGGCGCGGCCCGGGTCGTCGCCGCCGGCGACCAGCGCTTGGCCACCGCCGGCACCGGCGACGTGCTGAGCGGCGTCATCGCCGCGCTCATCGCCCAGGGGGTCCCGCCGTTCGACGCCGCCGCGGTCGGCGCCTGGCTGCACGGCCGGGCCGCCGCCCTCGGCCCGGACCGGGGCCTCGTGGCCACCGACCTCCTCGCCCTGCTCCCCGACGCGCTGGCCGAGGTGGGTCGCGAGCCGGAGGCCGGGCCGTGACGCCCCGGGTCAGCGGGGGTGGCCGCCCGATGCCCTCCCGAGCCTGGGCCGAGGTGGACCTCGACGCGATCGCCCACAACGTGGCCCAGCTGCGCCGCGTCGCCGCCCCGGCCGAGGTGTGCGCCGTCGTGAAGGCCGACGGCTACGGGCACGGCGCCGCGCCCGTGGCCCGGGCGGCGCTGGCTGCCGGCGCCACCTGGCTGGCCGTCGCCCAGGTCCCCGAGGCGGCCCCGCTCCGGGACCTCGGCATCGAGGCGCCGATCCTGCTGCTGTCCCAGCCCCGGCCCGACGAGCTCGACGACGCACTGGAGCTGGACCTCGACGTCACCGTCTACAGCCCGGACCTGCTGCGCACCCTGGCCGACGCGGCCCGGGCTCGGGGCGTCGCCGCCCGCGTCCACCTGAAGGTCGACACCGGGATGCGCCGCGTCGGGGTGGAGCCGGGCGACGCCCTCGCCGTCGCCGAGGCGATCCGCGACGAGCGGTGGCTCACGCTGGCGTCGGTGTGGACGCACTGCGCCGTCGCCGACGAGCCCGACGAGCCGTTCACCGCCGAGCAGCTGGCCCGCTACGACGGGGTCCTCGCCGACCTCGCCGCCGCTGGGATCGACGTGCCGATGCGCCACGCCGCCAACTCGGCCGCCGCGCTCGCCCACCCGGCGGCGCGCTACGACCTCGTCCGCTGCGGCATCAGCGTCTACGGGATCCCGCCCAGCCCGGCGCTGGCCGACCGGGCCGACCTCCGCCAGGCGGTGCGGCTCGCCACCGAGGTGTCCTTCGTCAAGCAGGTGGCGGCAGGGGAGCGGATCTCTTACGGCCTCCGCCACCGCTTCGAGCGCGACACCGTCGTCGCCACCTTGCCGATCGGCTACGCCGACGGCGTGTTCCGGCGGCTCGGGCTCCTCCACCAGGACGTGCTGATCGGCGGTCGTCGCCACCCGATGGTGGGCGTCGTGACCATGGACCAGCTGATGGTGGACGTCGGCCCGGACGCCGACGTCGCGGTCGGCGACGAGGCGGTGCTGCTCGGCCGGCAGGGCGACGAGCGCATCACCCCCGACGAGTGGGCCGCCCGCCTCGACACGATCTCCTACGAGGTGGTCTGCGCGATCGGCGCTCGGGTCGAACGCCGGTACCCGTCCCCGTAGGCTCGAGACGTGACGGTCACGGCCCAGACCCGCTCGGTCGACGAGACGCGCGCGCTCGGCGCCGCCGTCGCGGCGCTCGCCCAGCCCGGCGACGTCGTGGTGCTGGCCGGGGACCTCGGTGCTGGGAAGACCGCGTTCGTGCAGGGGTTCAGCCGCGGGCTGGGCATCACCGAGCGGGTGACGAGCCCCACCTTCACCCTCGTGCACGTCTACGAAGGGGGCCGCCTCCCCGTCCACCACCTCGACGTGTACCGCCTGGACCAGCTGAGCGAGGCCACCGACCTCGGCCTCGCCGAGATGCTCGACGGCGGCGGCGTGGTGCTCGTCGAGTGGGGGGACGCCATCACCCCGGTCCTGCCCCACGACCTGCTCGAGGTGCGGCTCACCTTCGGCGAGGGCGACGACGACCGCACCCTCACCTTCCAGGCTGTCGGCGCGGCGTGGCTGGACCGCCTCCCGCAGCTCGACCTCGTGCTCGCCCCCTGGAGGGGCGCGTGCTGATCCTCGGGATCACCACCTCCACCGCGCAGGTCGGCTGCGCGATCGGCGGCCACGAAGGCGTGCTCGCGTCCACCCACGTCGCCCGCGGCCGGCGCCACGCCGAGACCCTCGCCCCGGCCATCGACTTCCTCTGCCGCCAGGCCCGCATCGACCTCGCCGACGTCGGCGCCATCGCCGTCGACGTCGGCCCCGGCATGTTCACCGGGCTCCGGGTGGGCGTGGCGGCGGCGAAGGCCCTGTCCCACGCCCGGCGCCTCCCCATGATCGGGGTGTCGAGCCTCGACCTGCTCGCGTTCCCGCTGCGCCACTCGCCCCGCCGGATCGTCTGCGCCATCGACGGCGGCCGGGGCGAGCTGTTCCACGCCGCCTACCGGCAGGTGCCCGGTGGCGTGCAGCGCATGGACGAGCCGGCGGTGGCCACCCCGGCCGACCTCGCCTCCGACCTGGCGGCCAGCCGCGACGACGTCCTGCTCGTCGGCGACGGCGCCCTGCGGCACCGCGACGTCTTCGAGCCCCTGGACCAGGTCGAGCTCGGCGACCCGGGCATCGCCTACCCGAGCGCCGGGTCGCTCGTGCAGCTCGCCCACCCACGGGCGCTGCGAGAGGAGTTCACCGGGCCCGGCGACGTGGCGCCCCTCTACCTCCGCAAGCCCGACGCCGAGATCAGCTGGACCACCAGGGACGGCGCCCGGTGACCGCCGCCGCAGCCGCCACCTCCTCGGCCGAGCCGATCGACGTCGTGCTCACCCCGATGCGGCGCCGCCACCTGCGCGCCGTCCTGCGCATCGAGGAGGTCGTCCACCCCCGCCCCTGGTCCCTGAACCTGTTCCTGAGCGAGCTCTCCGCCGGTCCCACCCGGGTCTGGTACGTCGCCAAAGTCGGATCCCACGTGGTCGGCTACGCCGGGCTCATGCTCGTCGCCGAGGACGGGCACATCACCAACGTGGCCGTCGCCCCCGCCTGGCAGGGCCACCGCATCGGCCGCCGCCTCGTCCACGCCCTCGCCACGGCGGCCCGCCACGCCGGGGCCCGCAACCTCACCCTCGAGGTGCGCGTCGGCAACGCCCCGGCCCAGCGCCTCTACCGGGCCTTCGGGTTCGCGCCGGTCGGGGTCCGCAAGGGGTACTACCAGGAGACCGGCGAGGACGCGCTCATCATGTGGGCCATCGACATCGACACCCCCGAGTACGGTCGCCGCCTCGACGAGCTGGCCAGCGCCGTGCCCGGCACCACCACGATCGAGGAGCGCCGGTGACCGCCGTCGACGTCCCCGCCGAGCTGGCCGCCGCCCGGGTGCTGGGCATCGAGACGTCCTGCGACGAGACCGCGGCCGCCATCGTGCAGGGCGGCACCCGCATCCTGTCCTCGGTGGTCAGCAGCCAGGTCGACCTCCACGCCCGCTACGGCGGCGTCGTGCCCGAGATCGCCAGCCGGGCCCACGTCGACCTGCTCGTGCCGGTCGTCGCCCAGGCCTTCGTGGAGGCCGGCCTGTCGGACCACGCCACCGCCGAGCGGCCCCCCGACGTCGAGGCCGTGGCCGCCACCTACGGGCCCGGGCTCGTGGGCGCCCTGCTCGTGGGCGTGTCCGCCGCCAAGGCGCTCGCCCTGTCCTGGGACGTGCCGTTCCTGGCCGTCAACCACCTCGAGGCCCACCTCTACGCCACCCTCCTCGAGGCCCCCGACGTCGAGCTGCCGATCGTCGTGATGATCGTGTCGGGCGGTCACACCCTGTTCGTCCTGATGGAGGACCACGACCGCTACCGGATCCTCGGCTCCACGATCGACGACGCCGCCGGCGAGGCCTACGACAAGGTGGCCCGGTACCTCGGCCTCGGCTACCCGGGCGGGCCCGCCATCGACCTGCTCGCCACCGAGGGCGACCGCGAGGCGATCCGCTTCCCCCGGCCGATGGTGGGCGACGGCACCTTCGACGTCAGCTTCAGCGGGCTGAAGACGGCCGTGGTCAACCACGTCCGCAAGCACCCCGACGTCGCCACCGCCGACGTGGCCGCCTCGTTCCAGGAGGCGGTGGTCGACACGCTCCTGGCCAAGGGCCTCGCCGCGGCGCGCGCCGTGGGGGCCACGGGCATCGCGCTCGGCGGCGGCGTGGCCGCCAACTCCCGCCTGCGCGAGCGCCTGGTGGAGCGCTGCGAGGCCGAGGGCCTCCAGTCGTTCCTGCCCAGCCGGGCGATGTGCACGGACAACGCGGCGATGGTCGCCGCCGCCGGCTGGCACCGCTGGCGCCTCCACGGCCCCGACCCCCTCGACGTCGGCGCCGTCCCCAACCTCGGCCTCGCCTGAACCCGGAGGAACCGGACAACCAGGGCGAAGTGGGACAGGTTCTCGCCCCTCGCACGCCCGGTGGCTGGACGCGATGTGGCGGGATCAGCGCGAGCCGGGCCCTCGTGAACGGAGACCCATGCGCCGAGCGCTCGTCATCGCTGCAACCGCCGTGCTCCTCGCCGCCTGCCAGACGGCGCTGAGCACCGACCGGACCGTGCCGGCAGCACGGTCACGGTCACCCCCGACTACCAGCCGACCTCCTCGAGGTGCGCGGAGGGGGAGCCGGTGGAGGCGCGGATCGCCCCGGCTGACCAGTTCACCACCCCCGACGACGTGGCGACCTACCCGGAGGGCAGCGTCGTCGGCACGGGCGTCGCCGGCCCCGCCGGTGCGTTCGAGGTGGAGATCGAGGCCCCCGATCCGGGCACGTACGGGGTCTGGGTCGAGTGCTCCCGGACCGTCGGCGAGGGCGACCTGGTCGGCCACACGCTCGCCGTCGCCCACCTCCTCGTCCACGAGCCGCTCGTGCTCGCAGCCGCGCCGGCCCCGGTCGAGCCGGGCGGGACCGTGACGATCTCGGGTCCCTGGTGCGTCTCGCAGGACCGTGACGGCGAGCCTCCGGTGGCCTACGTCGAGTTCCTCAGCGAGAGCCACCTGCTCGAGGCCGACGACCCCCAGCCCTTCGGCGAGGCGTGGCAGCTCGAGCTCACCGTCCCCGACGAGGTCGGCACCTACCCGGTGACCGCCGCCTGCTCGTACGACGACACCCCGGAGGACGGCGAGTCCCCGACGGATCCCGTCGAGCCCGACCTCGTGATGGGTCCGGCGGCCATCGTCGCCGCCGCCTACGAGCCGGTCGACGTCGTGGTGGCGGTGCAGGAGACCACCACCACGACGACGAGCGAGGCCCCCACCGCCACGTCGACCACCTCCTCGCCCGCGGCGCCGCCGGCCACCGGCGCGCGGCCGGTGACGGCGCAGCCCGCCTACACGGGCTGAGCCCACGCGGTCCCGGCGCAAACGGGGCGGTCAGGCCAGCTCGGCCTCGACCGCCCCGCCCGGGCCCACCTTGACCACCACGTCGGTGCCGACGAGCAGGTAGCCGCCGTCGCGCATCGGCAGCGCTCGCTGGGGGTCGCCCACCGCACCGGTGGCGACGACGGTCATCCGCAGCTGCCCGCCGCCGGGCTCCAGGGCGACCACGTGCCCGCGGGGCTGGGTGCCGGGGTAGGCGCAGGCGTGGAGCTCGTCCACCGCGGCCTCGAGCTCGGCCACGTCAGCGTCGCGGTCCCCGCGGTAGGCGGCGTCGAGCTGCTCGACCAGCGCCTCGATCCGGGCCTGGGCCTCAGGCATCGGGGGGCACCCCGGCGCCGCGCCGATCGGCACCCACTCGGTGGCCGGCAGCAGCATCCGGGTGCCGTCGGTCCGCAGCGCGTGGTGGTCGTAGGCCACCGGGCTGTCGTGACCGACGGTCGCCGTGTCGACCACCCGCGGCGCCGCGGGCTGCGACACGTCGAAGAGGCGGGCCAGCACGCCGCCGTCCGGGCCGGGGCCGAAGCCCACCACCTCCGTGTCGCTGATCGGGTGGAGGTAGGCGGAGAAGCCCGGGATCTCGAGCTGGCCGAGCACCGCCGGGCGGGTCGGGTCCGACAGGTCCACCACGTAGAACGGGTCGGTCTGCAGGAAGGTGACGGCGTAGGCCACGTCGCCGGCGAAGCGGATCCCGTGGATCGTCTCGCCCGGCTTGCCGAACCGCGCCGAGCGGCCCACCACGTCGAGGTCGCCCTCCAGGTCGAGCACGACGATCTCGTTGAGGGCGTCGGGCTGCGGGGGCAGCGGCTCGAGCTCGGGCGCCGAGGTGGTGGTCGTCACCTCGGTCGTGGTGGTCGTGGCCTCGGTGCTCGGCGTGCTCGGCGCGGTCGACGACGTCGTCGTGGTCGGATCCGCCTCGGTGGTCGACGTGGTCGACGTGGTCGGCTCGGCCTCGGTGGTGCTCGTGGCCGGTGCGGGCTCCGGCTCACCCGCCGGCGGGTCCTCGTCTCGGGCCGGGGTCGCCGCAGCGGCGGCTTGGCCCACCACGGCGTCCTCGACCGCTGGCTCGACCACCACGTCGACCGGCAGCATCCGGCCGCCCCAACCGACGGTGACCGCCGCTCGCAGGTGGCCGTCGTGCTCGTCGAGGGCGAACTGGTTCAGCAGGCGGCCCGGCACCGTGCCCGACCCGGTGAGGGCCAGGTCGTCCGCCGTGAACCGGTGGATCCCGGTGACCGGCGCGCCACTGTCCGCCACGGGGGTGCTGACGTACACGGCGTCGGCGGTGACGAGCACGTTGTCGCCCGCTCCCACGACCTCGGTGGCCGCCGTCGGGGCGAGCGGTCCCTCGGCGGCGAAGCGGGCCACGAGCGTGGTCGCCGGCCCGCCCGGCAGCGGGGAGTGGAGCACCTCGTCGCAGGGCACCGGGGACGTGCCGGCGAAGGGCAGGGCGGCGTCGCCGGCGCCGGCCGCGCCGGGCTCGAGCGGCCGCACCTCGTCGTCGACGGCGACGAGGTGCACCGTGGCCCCGGCGCGGCGCAGGTCCACCAGGCGCCCGGCCACCGCCCACTCGTCGGCGGGGCCGAACCCGTCGCCGACGAGCGGGATGCGCCGCAGGGCGGTGCGCTCCCAGGTGCTGCCGACCGCCCACACGAGCCCCCGGTCCTCGTCCACGGTGACCCGGGCGTCGGGTGGGGCCGGGGTGCGGGCGAGGACCTGCCGCCCGTCGGCGGCCACCAGCCACAGCTCCGACCCTCGGGCCACGACGCTGCGCCCGTCGCGCAGCAGGTCCACCACGTCGAGCTCGTCGACCCCGGCCACCTGCGTGTTCGTGCCGTCGTCGGCGAAGCCCGGCGCCGCCGCGGCCGCTTCGGTCGCCGCGGGCGCCGAGCCGGCGTCGTCGGCGGCCATGGCGCGGTCCCCGACCGCCAGCTGCGCTGGCCGGTCCGCCGCGACCCGCTCGGCCAGGTGGTCGCGCAGCTCGCGGCAGCTGGCGAAGGCCCGCAGGCCCGTCGCCGCCGCCGGGCGGTCGTTGCTCAGCACGATCGCCCCGGCGAGCAGCAGCACCGTGCCCGCCGCGGCGAGCGCGCGGAGCCAGGGGGAGGGGAGCGAGCCGCCTGTCGTCGTCATGGGAGCGCCTTTCCGACCGTCGATGACGGGGATCGGACGACCGCGCGACGCCGCCGGGTTCCCGGCGGGCACGGGATTAGCACTCGGCAGTTGCGAGTGCTGAACCGGGCGTCTACGGTTAGCACTCGCTCAGATCGAGTGCTAACCGCTACGGAAGCGTCATGGAGGCGCCGAACATGTCACTGCAGCCCCTCGAGGACCGGATCATCGTCAAGCCCAGCGAGGCTGAGGAGACCACGTCCAGCGGTCTGGTCATCCCGGACACCGCCAAGGAGAAGCCGCAGCAGGGCGAGGTCATCGCCGTCGGCCCCGGTCGCCGCTCCGAGCAGACGGGCGAGATCATCCCCCTCGACGTGAAGGTCGGCGACGTCGTCGTGTACAGCAAGTACGGCGGCACCGAGATCACCGACAACGGCGAGGAGCTCCTCATCCTCAACGGCCGGGACGTCCTGGCCATCGTCAAGTAGGGAACCCACACGCACATGGCAAAGCTCCTCAAGTTCGACGACGACGCGCGGCGCGCTCTCGAAGCCGGCGTCAACCACCTGGCGGACGCCGTCAAGGTCACCATCGGCCCCAAGGGCCGCAACGTGGTGCTCGAGAAGAAGTTCGGCGCCCCCACCATCACCAACGACGGCGTGTCCATCGCCCGTGAGATCGAGCTGGAAGACCCCTTCGAGAACATGGGCGCCCAGCTGGTGAAGGAGGTGGCGACCAAGACCAACGACATCGCTGGTGACGGCACCACCACCGCCACGGTGCTGGCGCAGGCCCTGGTCCGCGAGGGCCTCCGCAACGTCGCCGCCGGCGCCAGCCCGCTCGGGCTGAAGCGCGGCATCGAGCAGGCGGTCGAGGCCGCCGTCGAGGCCATCAAGTCCCAGGCGAAGGAGATCGACGACAAGTCCGAGATCGCCCAGGTGGCCGGCCTCTCCGCGGCCGACCCGGCGGTCGGCGAGGTGCTCGCCGAGGCGATCGACAAGGTCGGCAAGGACGGCGTCGTCACCATCGAGGAGTCGAACACCTTCGGCATGGAGCTCGACTTCACCGAGGGCATGCAGTTCGACAAGGGCTTCCTGTCGCCGTACTTCGTCACCGACGCGGAGCGGCAGGAGGCGGTCCTCGAGGACCCGTACATCCTCTTCGTGAACAGCAAGATCTCCTCGGTCCAGGACCTCCTCCCGATCCTCGAGAAGGTCATGCAGGCCGGCAAGCCGCTCCTGGTCGTGGCCGAGGACGTCGAGGGCGAGGCGCTCGCCACGCTCGTCGTCAATAAGATCCGCGGCACCTTTAGCTCGGTGGCCGTGAAGGCCCCCGGCTTCGGTGAGCGCCGCAAGGCGATGCTCCAGGACATGGCGATCCTCACCGGCGGCCAGGTCGTGGCCGAGGAGGTCGGCCTCAAGCTCGAGAACGTCACCCTCGACCTGCTGGGCACCGCCCGCAAGGTGGTCGTCACCAAGGACGAGACCACCATCGTCGAGGGCGGCGGCTCCGAGGAGGACGTGAAGGGCCGGATCGCCCAGATCAAGCGGGAGATCGAAGACACCGACTCCGACTGGGACCGCGAGAAGCTCCAGGAGCGCCTGGCCAAGCTGGCCGGCGGCGTGGCCGTCGTGAAGGTCGGCGCCGCCACCGAGGTGGAGCTGAAGGAGAAGAAGCACCGCATCGAGGACGCCCTCTCGGCCACCCGGGCCGCCATCGAGGAGGGCATCGTCGCCGGCGGTGGCACCGCCCTCCTGCGGGCCAAGGCCGACGTGGCCAAGGTCGCCGACTCGCTCTCGGGCGACGAGGCCACCGGCGCCCGCTCGGTCCTGCGCTGCCTCGAGGCCCCGGCTCGGCTCATCGCCGACAACGCCGGCCACGAGGGTGCGGTCATCGTGACCCAGGTGGAGCGCGAGACCGGCAGCACCGGCTTCAACGCCGCCACCGGTGAGTTCGAGGACCTGGTGAAGGCCGGTGTCATCGACCCGGCCAAGGTCACCCGGGCCGCGCTGCAGAACGCGGCGTCGATCGCCTCGATGATCCTCACCACCGAGGTGCTCGTCACCGACGCCCCCGAGCCCGAGGCCCCCGCCGGCGGCATGCCCGGCGGCATGGGCGGCATGGGCGGCATGATGTAGCGATTCGCCTCGGCGAACCCCTTCTGGTGAACGGCCGCCCTTCGGGGCGGCCGTTCGCCGTCGTCCGGGCGCCCACCGCCCATCTCGCCACCGCCCCGACCGTGGGCGAGGCAATGCGTCCCGCGACGTCGCGGTTGAGGCGATGCGTCCCACATGTGGGACGCATCGCCTCGAGAGCGCGCTGGCGGGACGCATTGCCTCGCGCCCGCGGGGGTCAGCCGCCGCTGGCGAGGATCTCGGCGCCCTTGGGCGGGGTGGGGTCGTCGCGGAGGGCGAGCCACCCGTCGGGGAGATGGACGGGACGGGGGCCGTTGGTGTGGCCCCGGGGGGCGCGCAGGGCGTTGTCGCGGATCGTGGCGTCGGGGTCGAGCTCGGCCAGGATGGCGTCGAGGTCGGCCAGGGTCGACACCATCGAGCCCCGGCGACGCAGCTCGCTGCCCACCGGGTAGCCGGTGAAGTACCAGCCGGCGTGCTTGCGGAACGCCTTCATGCCGCTCGTCTCGCCGTACCAGTCCACGAGGCGCTCGGCGTGCTCGCGCATGACCGCCGCCACCTCGCCGAGCCGCGGCGGGGGCTGCACCGGTCGGCCCGCGAACGCGTCGGCCAGGTCCCGGAACAGCCACGGCCGGCCGAGGCACCCCCGGCCGATCACCACGCCGTCGCACCCCGTCTCGGCCACCATGGCGAGGGCGTCCGACGCCTCCCAGACGTCGCCGTTGCCGAGCACCGGGATGCCGGTGACCTCGGCCTTCAGGGCCGCGATGGCGTCCCAGCGGGCCTGCCCGCTGTAGAGCTGCTCGGCCGTGCGGGCGTGCAGCGCGATGGCCGCCGCCCCCTCGTCGGCGGCGATGCGGCCCGTCTCCAGGTAGGTGAGGACCAAGTCGTCCACCCCCATCCGGAACTTGACCGTCACCGGCACGTCGCCGGCCGCCCGCACCGCCGCGCGCACGATCTCGCGCAGCAGCACCCGGCGCACCGGCAGCGCCGCCCCACCCCCCTTGCGGGTCACCTTCGGGACCGGGCAGCCGAAGTTCATGTCGATGTGGTCGACGCCCACCTCGCCCACGAGGAACCGCACCGCCTCACCCATCGTGGTCGGGGCGGTGCCGTACAGCTGCACGCTGCGGGTGGTCTCCGAGCCGTCGAAGCGCAGCATCCCGAGCGTCTTCTCGTTGCGCTCCACCACCGCCCGGGCCGTGATCATCTCCGACACGTACAGCCCGGCGCCGAAGCGCGAGCACAGGCCCCGGAACGGCCCGTCGGTGACGCCCGCCATCGGCGCGAGGACCACCGGCGGGTCGACCGACAGCGGCCCGATGCGCAGCGGCCCCGGCGTCGCCGGCTGCTCGGCGGGCGCTGCGCGGGCGCGGAGGTCGGTCACCGGGGCACCCACAGGTCGGTGATCGCCACGTCGATGTCGGCGAGGAGCGTGCGCAGGAGCGGCAGCGACAGGCCGAGCACGTTGCCGTGGTCCCCCTCGATGCCGGTCACGAACGGGGCGGCGTAGCCGTCGATCGTGAAGGCGCCGGCCACGGCGAGGGGCTCCCCGGTGGCCAGGTAGGCCTCGATCTCCTCCGGGGTCGGCTCGCCGTAGTGGACGGTGGTGCTCGCCACCCCGCTGGCCTGGCGGCCCGTCTTGGTGTCGATCACGCAGTGCCCGGTGTGCAGCACGGCGGAGCGTCCGGCCACCGACGCCCACCAGGCCCGGGCCTGGTCGAGCGACGCCGGCTTGCCGCGGGTCTCGCCGTCGACGTCGAGGACCGAGTCGCAGCCGACGACGATCGCCGGCTCCCCGTCGAGGGTCGCGGCCACCGCCGTGGCCTTGCGCTCGGCCAGCGCCTCCGCCACCTCCGCGGTGGACCCGGTCACCCCGTCCTCGGGCGCGCCGCTCACCACCACCTCGGGGGCGAAGCCAGCCTCTTGCAGCACGCGGCGACGGGCCGGGGAGGCAGAGGCGAGGACGAGTCGTCGGGTCACCCCTCCAGGGTGCCGGAACGGCGGCGCGATCGGCGAGCCGACCGGCCCCGCCCCGCCTGGCTCTGCTCCGGCGCCGGTAGCCTCCCGGGCATGGATCGACCGCCTCCTGACCCCAGCAAGCTCCTCGCCGACTGGATGGAGTGGGAGCGGGGCGAGACGCCGCCGGGCCGGGTGATGAGCAACCTGAAGACCCACGGACTGCGGGACCTGCTGGAGTCGCTGGCCGCCGAGCAGCGGGCCGATGCCGACGCCTGAGGGCCAGCCCGCCACCGACGCCCACGAGGACGACCTCGAGGAAGCCGTCGCCGACCCGATCGACGGCTACGACCCCCCGATCCTGTCGGCCCGGGAGGCCGCCCGGCGCGGCATGCCCGGCTTCCCGCGGCCCGGCGAGCCGTTCCCGCCGCCACCGGTCCCGGTCCCGTCGGGGCGAGGGGGCGACCAGATCATCCCCCGACCGCTGACCGCCCGGGCGGGGCGGCCCGCCCCGTGGGCCGACCTGCCCGCTGCCGCCCGGCGCCCCCGCCTCGACGACGTGCGCGAGGCCCTCGGCCGGGCCGGCCCGGCGCTGCCGTCCGAGCGCGAGACGCTGCCGGGCATCGACCGGGCGTCGGCCGTGCTGGCCCCGCTCTACGAGGACGACGGCGAGCTGTGGGTCGTGCTCACCCGGCGCACCTGGAACCTGCGCTCCCACTCCGGTGAGGTCAGCTTCCCCGGCGGCGGTCAGGACCCCGGCGAGACGCTCTGGGAGACGGCGCTGCGGGAGGCGCAGGAGGAGATCGGCCTGCCGCCCGACGACGTGGAGCAGATCGGCGAGCTCGACCACCTGGCCACCGTCACCAGCCGCTCGTTCATCGTCCCCTACGTCGGGGCCCTCCCCGGCCGGCCCGACACCCGTCCCAACCCGGCCGAGGTGTCCGCCGTCCTCCACGTCCCGGTGGCCGAGCTGCTCGACCCGGCCATCTACCGGGAGGAGCGCTGGCAGCTCCCGTGGGCCGAGGACCGGCCCATCTTCTTCTTCGAGCTCGAGGGCGACACCCTCTGGGGTGCCACCGCGGCGATGCTGCGCCAGCTCCTCGGGCTCGTCACCGGCACGCTCGCCCGCGGCCAGCTCGACCACCTCTGACCGCGGCGGCGGCCCGCGGTCGCGGTCAGAGCTCGGGGTGGTGGCGCTGGAGGAGCGCCACCACGGCGTCGGCCTGCTCGTCCTTCGTGGCGGTCTCCACGTCGATGACGAGCTCGGCCACCGATGGCCTGAGCGGGCCCCGCACGGCGAGCTGGTGCTCGAAGAGGGCGAGCGGGTCGCCGTCGAGCAGCGGCCGGTGGTCCTTCCCCACCGCTGCCCGAGCGTGGTGCGCGGCTGACGCCGCCAGCCACACGACGGCGTGGCCGGCCAGGGCGGCGCGGACCGCGTCGACCTCGACCACCGACGCCGCCGGGCTGACGACCGCCGGCTCGGTCGAGGCCAGCGCCTCCATCGCGATCTCGGCCTCCAGCCCGTGGAGCCGGTCGAGCCCCTCCGAGTCGGCGATCTCGGCCGCGGTGCGGCCGGTGCGGGCCTCGAGCAGGGCGTCGCCGTCGAGGAGCGGGCGCCCCAGGCGGGCCGCCACCCGCCGCCCCACCGACGTCTTCCCACCGCCCATCAGCCCGAGCAGCACGACGTGGCGACCCTCGCTCATCGCCCCCTGCCTACCCGACACGAGATCTGTGCGGGCTTTCGTGCGGCTACCGCATCGAAACGCACACAGATCTCGTTGGGGTCACCAGTAGTTGGGGGCTTCCTTGGTGATCGTGATGTCGTGGGGGTGGCTCTCGCGCAGGCCGGCGGCGGAGATCCGCACGAACCGGCCCCGCTCCTGCAGCTCGGGGATCGTGGCGGTGCCGCAGTAGCCCATCGCCTGCCGGAGACCGCCGACGAGCTGGTACACGACGTTGGCCAGCGGGCCCTTGTAGGCCACCCGGCCCTCGATGCCCTCGGGCACGAGCTTCTCGGCGTCGACCACGTCGCCCTGGAAGTAGCGGTCCTTGGAGAACGACCGGGCCTTCATCGCCCCCAGCGAGCCCATGCCCCGGTACTCCTTGTACCGCTCGCCCTGGTGGAGGACGACTTCGCCCGGGGACTCGTCCACCCCGGCCAGCAGCGAGCCGAGCATCACCGTGTCGGCCCCGGCGGCGATCGCCTTCGGGATGTCGCCCGACAGCTGGATGCCGCCGTCGGAGATGAGGGTGATCCCGTGGCGGCGGGCGGCCACGGCGCAGTCGTACACCGCGGTGAGCTGCGGCACGCCCACCCCGGCCACCACCCGGGTGGTGCAGATCGATCCGGGGCCCACCCCGGTCTTCACGCCGTCGGCCCCGGCGGCCACGAGCGCGTCGACGGCCTCGGCGGTGGCGATGTTCCCGCCGATCACCTCGACGTCGAGCGCGCCCTTGATGCGCTTCACCGTCTCGAGCACACCCTGGTTGTGCCCGTGCGAGGTGTCGACGACGAGCACGTCGACCCCGGCGGCCACGAGCTGCTCGGCCCGGTCGAGGGCGTCGGCGCCGGCCCCCACGGCGGCGGCGACCCGCAGCCGGCCCTGCTCGTCCTGGGTGGCGTTGGGGTACTCGGTCTGCTTCTTGATGTCCTTGACGGTGATCAGGCCCCGCAGCACGCCGTCGCCGTCGACGATCGGGAGCTTCTCGATCCGGTGCTGCCAGAGGATGTCCTTGGCCTGCTCGAGCGTGGTGCCCACCGGCGCGGTGACGAGCGGGGGCTGCTTCATCACGTTGGCGATCGGCTGGTCGTGGTCCTCGACGAAGCGCAGGTCGCGGTTGGTGAGGATGCCGACGAGCTTGCCGGCGCTGTCGGTGATCGGGATGCCCGAGATCTTGAACCGGGCCATGAGCTCGAGGGCCCGGGTGACGGGCACGTCGGCCGGCAGGGTCACCGGGTCGGTGATCATCCCGCTCTGGCTGCGCTTCACCCGGTCGACCTCACCCACCTGCTCCTCGATGGACAGGTTGCGGTGGATCACGCCGATGCCGCCGAGGCGGGCCATGGCGATGGCGAGGCGGGACTCGGTGACCGTGTCCATCGCCGCGGAGACGATCGGGATGCTCAGCTGGATTCGTGGCGTGAGCTGCGCCGTGGTGCTCACCTCGTGGGGGAGCACGCTCGACTCCGCCGGCAGGAGCAGCACGTCGTCGAAGGTGATCCCCTCCTTGGCGAACTTCGGGGGGAGGCTCCCGTCGCCAGCTGCTCCTCCGCCTGCCACGCCTTCGTGCTCGGGGAAGGGGCTGGGGGAGGTCGCCATGGGTGAAGTCTAGTGGTCCCGGTCGTCGCCTCCCGATGTGCCGCCTCGCCGCACCACCCCCACCAGCGAGATGACCTGCGCCGGGCAGGCCTGCGCTGCGATCCACGCCTGGCGGGCCAGCTCCGGCGGCACCTCGAGGACGTGGACGTCAATCCGACCCTCGTCGTCGAGGGGGTACACCTCCGGCGCCCACCGGTGGCACTCGCCCCACCCCTCGCAGAGGCCCGGGTGGGCGCGGACGAGGAGGGACTCGGTGACGCCGTCGAGGCCGTGCTGGGCGTCGACGGGCTCGGGGGTCTGCTCCGTGGTCGCGCGCACCTGATCGGCTCCTCCTGGTCGACGACCTTTTCACAGCATCGACTGGAACAATAGCGGATGCCGGTCGGTCGGCCGCCGGGCCGTAGCCTCCCGGGTCGTGGACGCGACCGACGGCGCAGCGCACTGGACGCCCGACGACCTACGCCGCTACGGGCACGCCGCGGTGGAGTGGGCGGCTCGCTACCTCGAGACGCTCGAGGCCCGACCCGTGACGAGCGAGGTCGAGCCGGGGTGGGTGCGGGACCAGCTCCCGCCCTCGCCGCCGGAAGCCCCGGAGGCGTTCGAGGACCTCCTCGCCGACCTCGACCGCGTCGTCACCCCCGCGCTCAGCCACTGGCAGCACCCGGGCTGGTTCGCCTACTTCCCGACCGGGGCGTCCGGGCCGTCGGTGCTCGCCGACCTGATCTCGTCGACGCTCGGCGTGCAGGGGATGCTCTGGTCGACCTCCCCGGCGGTCACCGAGCTCGAGACCCACGTCCTCGAC
Organism: Acidimicrobiales bacterium; assembly: GCA_035303865.1. Taxonomy (GTDB): domain Bacteria; phylum Actinomycetota; class Acidimicrobiia; order Acidimicrobiales; family VFJN01; genus VFJN01. Next base: position 6,733 of record DATGRC010000027.1, on the reverse strand, counting down.
TGGATGGCCGAGCTCCTCGGCCTGCCCGAGCGGTTCCGCTCCACCGCAGCGGGCGGCGGCGTCATCCAGGACTCGGCGTCGAGCGCCACCCTGTGCGCCCTCGTCGCGGCCCGCTGGCGGGCCGCGGGCGACGGGCCGTTCGACCGCCTGCGGGTGTACACCTCCGGCCAGGCCCACAGCTCCGTGGAGAAGGCCGTGAGGGTGGCCGGCCTGCACCCCGACCAGCTCCGCCTCGTCGACGTGGACGACGCGTTCGCCGCCCGACCCGAGCACCTCGCCGAGCTGATGGCAGCCGACGCGGCGGCCGGGCTCGTCCCCACCCTCGTGGTCGCCAACCTCGGCACCACCTCGTCGACCGCCCTCGATCCGGTGGGGGCGATGGCCGACGTCGCCGCCGAGCACGGCGCCTGGCTCCACGTCGACGGCGCCCACGCCGGCGCGCACCTGCTCCTGCCCGAGCTGCGCTGGATCGCCGACGGCCTCGACCGGGCCGACAGCTTCTGCATGAACCCGCACAAGCGGCTGCTCACCAACTTCGACTGCGACTGCTTCTGGGTGGCCGACCGCCAGCCGCTCGTCGCCGCCCTGTCGGTCCTGCCCGAGTACCTGCGGAACGCGGCCACCGAGAGCGGCGCCGTCATCGACTACCGCGACTGGCAGATCCCGCTCGGCCGCCGGTTCCGGGCGCTCAAGCTGTGGTTCGTGATCCGCTCCTACGGCGCCGAGGGCCTGCGTCGCCACGTCCGCCACCAGACGGCCCTGGCCCAGGACCTGGCCGCCCGCATCGCCGCCCACCCCCGCCTCGAGCTGAGCGCCCCCCACCCGCTCGACCTCGTGTGCTTCCACCACGTCGACGGCGACGAGGCTTCCGAGGCGCTGCTCACCCGCCTGAACGCCACCGGGCGGGTGTTCCTCACCCACACCCGCCTCGACGGGCGGTTCGTGCTCCGGGTGGCGGTGGGCACCCAGGCCACCGAGGCCCGCCACGTCGACGCGCTCTGGGCGCTGATCGACGAGCTGGCCTGACGCGCCGGCGCCGCCGGCGCCCGCCGACCCGGACCTCGGCTGCGAGGGCCTAGGTTCGGGGCGTGGCCGACCTGCCCGCCCACCTCGACCCCGACCGCTTCGCCGTCCACACCTTCGACGGCCGCGGGTTCCGCCAGGCCTACGTGCGGGAGAACCCCGGCGGCGTGCCCCTGCTCTGCGTGCACGGCTGGCCGGAGACCAAGCGCATCTGGTGGAAGGTGATCGAGCCGCTGGCCGCCGCCGGGTTCGAGGTGATCGCCCCCGACCTCCGGGGCTTCGGCGACAGCGAGCCCGGCCCCGACGGCTTCGGCGACGTCGCCTCCCACAGCCTGGACCTCCACGCCCTCCTCACCGACGGCCTCGGCCACGAGCGGGTCGTGCTCTGCGGCGGCGACCTCGGCGGCCCCGTCGTGCAGGACCTCGCCCTGCGCTTCCCCGAGCTCACCGAGCGGCTCGTGCTGTTCAACTCGCCGCTGCCCTACGACAAGGAGCGCATGGCGGGGATGGACAGCCGACCGCCCCGCGAAGCCGCCGACTACTTCTTCCGCCAGGGCCTCGACGCCGACGCCCTCGCCGCCGAGCTGGCCACCCCCGAGCTGCGCCGCCGGTACGTGGCGACGTTCTACACGTCGCGCCTGTGGGCCCACCCGGGTGCCTTCATGGGCGACGCGCCGGCGCCGTTCGGGCCCTACGGGGGCACGCCCGAGGTGGACTTCCACACCGAGCCCTTCGGTGACGGCACCTCGCTGCGGGCCTCGTTCCGCACCTACGAGAGCGCGTTCGATCCCGCCGCCCGCGCCGAGCGCCCGCTGCTGGCCCGCAACCCGGACGTGCGGGCGCTCCTGCTCTTCGGCCCGTCGGACCACGTGATCTACCCGGCCTTCGACGAGATGGCCGCCGTCGTCTTCCCGGACCACGACGGGCCGCACCGCCTGGAGCGCTGCGGCCACTTCGTGCCCTGGGAGCGCCCGGATGCGCTCGTCGACCACGTCACCCGCTTCTGCGGGGACCTCCTCGCCGCCCGCTGAGCGCGGGCGCCGGCGGGCGGGTCAGCCCGTCAGCGCGTCGTCCACCTGCTCGACGGCGGCGGCGAGGGTGGCGGCGGCCCGCTCCTGGTCGGCTGCGGGCGCCTCGTCCTCAGCGGAGAGGAGGTCCACGGAGACCAAGAATCCGTCGCCGACCCAATAGGCCTTCGTCGAGCGCTCCACCTGGAGCACGAGGACCTCGTCGTCGGGCAGGCCCGGCGCGTCGACCTCCACTCGCTGGGCGTCGGGGAACCCGCTGCGGCGGACGGCCTGCTCGACCTGGTCGACGTCGCGCAGCGTGGTGCCGAGCGTCAGCGCCACCCGGTCCTCGGGCCCGTCGCCGCCGCTGAGCCAGCAGGTCAGGATCTCGCTCTCGCCGGGCACACCCTGCAGGTAGCCGCCGCGCGCCGCGGGCTCGTCGGCGTCGATCTCGGCGGCGGCGAGGACGGCCTCGGCGTGCTCGTCGTTGAGGATCGGGCAGTCGTCGAGGGCCAGTCCCCGGGCAAACTCCTCGTCGCGGTCGCGGTCCTCCGCCTCGTAGAGCGCGGTCGCCCGCGCGTCGAACGCGTCGACCAGGGCGCTCCCGTCGGGGGAGCTGCCGTCGTCGTCACCGCAGGCGGCGAGGGCGGCGGAGCCGGCGGCGAGCAGGACGATGGCGGTGTGGCGCATCGTCCGAGCATCCCCCACACCGAGCGTGCCGATCCACCCACCCAGCGCGTCGACCGGGCTCGCGGCCGCGGGCGGCGCCCGGGGGCGGGTTCCGGGCCGAGGTCCGGCCACGGGTACGCTTGGACCTTTCCCCGTCCCCACCTGAAGGGCTCCCGCCATGGCTGACGTGGAGATCGGCATCGGCAAGACCGGCCGCCGCGCCTACGGCTTCGACGAGATCGCGATCGTGCCGAGCCGACGCACCCGCGACCCCGAGGACGTCGACATCTCCTGGGAGATCGACGCCTTCCGCTTCGACCTGCCGATCATGGCCTCGCCGTCCGACAGCGTCGTCTCGCCCGCCACCGCGGTCGAGCTCGACCGGCTCGGGGCGATGGCCGTGCTCCACCTCGAGGGGCTCTGGACCCGCTACGAGGACGCCGACCCGATCCTTGAGGAGATCGCCGGGCTGGCCCCGGAGAAGGCGATCAGCCGGATGCAGGAGGTGTACGCCGCGCCGGTCCAGCCCAGCCTGGTCGAGCAGCGCATCGCGGACCTGCGGGCCTCCGGCGTCACCGTGGCCGTCGCCGTCAGCCCGCAGCACACGCTCGCGCTGGCCCCGCACATCCTGAAGGCCGAGCCCGACCTGCTCGTCATCCAGGGCACGGTCGTGTCGGCCGAGCACGTGTCCCGGGCCACCGAGCCGCTCAACCTGAAGGACTTCATCCGCCACTACGAGATCCCCGTGATCGTCGGCGGGTGCACCTCGTACCAGTCCGCCCTGCACCTGATGCGCACCGGCGCCGCCGGCGTGCTCGTGGGGGCCGGCTCCGGCGCGGCGGGCACCACCCGTCACGTGCTCGGCATCGGGGCCCCGATGGCCACCGCCATCGCCGACGCCCGCTCGGCGCGGATGCGCCACCTCGACGAGACCGGCATCTACGTGCACGTCATCGCCGACGGCGGCATGAGCACCGGCGGCGACATCGCCAAGGCCATCGCCTGCGGCGCCGACGCCGTGATGATCGGCACGCCGCTGGCCGCCGCCACCGAGGCGCCCGGCCGGGGCTACCACTGGGGCACCACCGCCGTGCACGCCACCCTGCCCCGCAGCAACCGGGTGGCCGTCGAGCCCCGCGGCACCTTCGAGGAGATCCTCGTCGGACCGGCCCACGAGGCCGACGGGCGCCGGAACCTGCTCGGTGCCCTCCGCCGAGCCATGGCGCTCTGCGGCTACGAGACGGTCAAGGAGTTCCAGAAGGCCGAGGTGGTCACGCTCCGATGAGCGCACCCGGCGCGGACCGCCCGGTCCTGGTCGTCGACTTCGGCGCCCAGTACGCGCAGCTGATCGCCCGCCGCGTCCGAGAGGCCCGCGTCTACAGCGAGATCGTCCCCCACACCGCCACCGTGGAGGAGGTCCTCGCCCGGAACCCGGCCGCCATCATCCTCTCCGGCGGCCCGTCGTCGGTGTACGCCGACGACGCACCCAAGGTGGACCCGGCGCTGTTCGAGGCCGGCGTCCCCACGTTCGGGATCTGCTACGGGTTCCAGGCGATGGCCCAGGCCCTCGGCGGCACCGTGGAGCGCACGGGCCGGGCCGAGTACGGCCGCACCACCCTGCAGGTGACCGGCGCGGACTCCACGCTCTTCCACGGCCTGCCCCGCGAGCAGACCGTCTGGATGAGCCACGGCGACGCCGTGTCCGAGGCCCCCGAGGGCTTCGTCGTCACCGCTCGCACCGCCGGGGCCGCCGTCGCCGCGTTCGAGCACCCGGGCCGCCGCCACGCCGGCGTGCAGTTCCACCCCGAGGTGCTCCACACCGAGCACGGCCAGGCCGTCCTCGAGCACTTCCTCTACGAGCTGGCCGGTATCGCCCCCACCTGGACCACCTCGAACGTCATCGAAGACCAGATCGCCGCCATCCAGGCCACCGTCGGCGACAAGCGGGTCCTCTGCGCCCTCTCCGGCGGGGTCGACTCCGCCGTGGCCGCCGCGCTCGTGCACCGGGCCGTGGGGGACCGGCTCACCTGCGTGTTCGTCGACCACGGGCTCCTGCGGCAGGGTGAGCCCGAGCAGGTGGAGCGGGACTTCGTGGCCGCCACCGGCGTGTCCCTCAAGGTCGTCGACGCCCAGGACCGGTTCCTCGGGGCGCTGGCCGGGGTGACCGACCCGGAGGAGAAGCGCAAGATCATCGGCCGGGAGTTCATCCGGGTCTTCGAGGCCGCGGCCCGCGAGGTGATCGCCGAAGCCGGCGCCCACGGCGAGACCGTCGAGTTCCTCGTGCAGGGCACGCTCTACCCCGACGTGGTCGAGTCCGGCGGCGGGACCGGCACCGCCAACATCAAGAGCCACCACAACGTGGGCGGCCTGCCCGACGACCTGCAGTTCCAGCTCGTCGAGCCGCTGCGCGCCCTGTTCAAGGACGAGGTCCGCAAGGTCGGCCTCGAGCTGGGCCTGCCCGAGCCGATCGTGTGGCGCCAGCCGTTCCCGGGCCCGGGCCTCGCCATCCGCATCGTCGGCGAGGTGACCCGCGAGCGCCTCGCCATCCTGCGGGCCGCCGACGCCATCACCCGCGAGGAGCTCACCGCCGCCGGGCTCGACCGCGAGATCTGGCAGTGCCCGGTGGTGCTGCTGGCCGACGTGCGCTCCGTCGGCGTCCAGGGCGACGGCCGCACCTACGGGCACCCGGTCGTGCTGCGGCCCGTGTCGAGCGAGGACGCGATGACCGCCGACTGGACCCGCGTCCCCTACGACGTGCTGGCCGCCATCTCCACCCGCATCACCAACGAGGTGCCGGAGGTGAACCGGGTGGTCCTCGACGTCACCTCGAAGCCCCCGGGCACGATCGAGTGGGAGTAGCCCCGAACGCCGACGGCAGCCGCGACGAGCGCAGCAACCTGGAGAAGCTCGACGACCTCCAGGCTGCGCACCCGTTCCCGTACAACCTCGTGGTCGGGCTGCTCATCGTCGTCGTGCTGTACCCGTTCCTGCGCCTCCACCCGGTGCTGCTCGTGGCCTACGCGCTCGCGTACGCCGGGCTGCGCTGGTACCTCTGGCAGCCCGGCCGGCTCCTCCATCGCCAGTACGAGGCGCGAGCCATCCGCTGGAAGCAGACCCAAGCCGAGCGCCGGCGGCGCCGCGCCGGTGGCTGACCTCACCCGTCGCCGACCGGGCGCGCCCGTCGGCCGGTCCTGGCGCCGCGGCGCGGCGAGGCGCGGGGCGGCGGTGGGGGTCGTGGCGCTCCTGGGCCTGGCGGCCTGCTCGTCGGGAGGCGGCGGGAGCGGCGACGGCGCGCCCGAGCCGGCCTCGGCCACCACCGCGCCCACCGTGCCCGCCCCGCCCGCGCCGGGCCCCTCCGGGCAGGGGACCGTCGTGGTCGGCGGGACCGCCCGACCCTTCGAGGTCGTCGAGTGCCGCCTCGAACCGGACCCGGCCGAGCCGGACGCCGCCCGGGCGCTGCTCGTCGTGACCGGCGCCGGCACCACCAGCCGCGGCGACGCGTTCACCGTCGAGGTGCAGCGCTTCGCCGCCACGCTCGGCGAGACGACCACCTACACCGACACGATCACCTACCAGGACCCGGCCCGGATCCTGCAGGCCCAGCGAGCCGAGGTCGCCGGCCAGGTCACCGACCTGCGCGACCCGGCCGCCACCAGCCCGCTGCTGCGCCCCCGCGCCGACGGCGTGTCCGGCGCCGGGCTGGCCGGCCCGCCCGGCGACACCGCCGAGGAGGGCGGCCTCGTCGGCCTCGCCCTCGACGCCACCTGCTGACCGAGCACGAGATCTGTGCGGGTCTGCGTGCGCATGCCGCACGGAACCACGCACAGATCTCGTGCTCGGGTGTAGGTGCGCGCCGCCGGGTGAGCGCGGAGGTGGGCCATGTCCTGGACGGGTCGAATCGTGCGGATCGCAGCGGTGGCTGTGCTGGTCGCCGGGACGGGCGCGCTGGGGGTGAGTCCCGCGGGCGCGGCGGTGGGCGACATCGACCGGCTGGCTGGTCTGGCCGGCAACCCCGGCTTCTCGGGCGACGGCGG
>DATGRC010000026.1:0-2398 GCA_035303865.1 Acidimicrobiales bacterium | reverse complement strand
CCACGCCCTGGTGGCCGCTCGCGGTGGCTCGACCGGCGGCGATCCCCGCCACGTGGGTCCCGTGGGCGCAGGCCTCGCTCACCTGCCGGGCCCGCTGGTCGGGCGTGCACGGCGGTGCGGCCGCCCCCGCGCTGTGATCCTCGTACTGGCCGTTCGGGCAGCGATCCGCCGGCGACGCGATCGGGTAGGGGACGAAGCAGGCCTCGACGACCACGGCGCCCGAGAGGGCCGGGTGGGTGCGCAGGACGCCGGTGTCGATCACGGCGATCGTCTGCCCCTGCCCGGTGAGGCCGAGGTCCCAGGCGTGCGGGACACCGATCTTCGTGGTGGAGCTGGCCAGCGCCGGGTACAGCGGGCGGTTGGCCTGGAGCGCCCGCACCGAGGGCTCGTCGACCAGGTCGGCCTGGACCTCCGGCGGGACGCCCTCGAGCAGGAGCAGGCCGTCGCCGCCCTCCGCCGGGACGACCCGTGCCTCGGGGGCGCCGGCCGCTCTCGCCGCCTCCTCCAGCGCCACGGCGGCCATCGCCGCATCGACGCCCGGGGCCGCCTCCGCGACCGCGCGATGGGGTGGCTCACCCTCCGAGGCCGCCTCCGCCGGCGGGGTCTGGGGGGCGGTGGGCTCGGCGTCGCGGCTCGCTCGCTCGGAGGCCGACGCGCTGGGGGCGAGCGCGGCGAGGAGCGCCACGACCAGCGCGGCGAGCGCCCCGCGACCCAGCCTCGTGTGCGCGTCGATGCCCCAGTATCGACCATCTCGCCGCCGTGGACGAACCTCCCGCCCGCGACGGTTCGTTGCCGGACGGCGGCGGTCCCTAGGCTCGGGAGGCGTGAGCGACGCGCAGAACCTCGAGACGTGGCGGGCCCAGGCGACCAAGGACCTGAAGGGCGCCGACCCCGATTCCCTCATCTGGCAGACCCCGGAGGGGTTGGCCGTCAAGCCGCTCTACACCGCGGCTGACCTCGACGGCATCGAGCACGTCGACTCGCTCCCAGGGCTGCCGCCGTTCGTGCGCGGGCCCCGGGCCACGATGTACGCCGGCCGGCCGTGGACGATCCGCCAGTACGCCGGGTTCTCCACCGCGGAGGAGTCCAACGCCTTCTACCGGCGCAACCTGGCTGCCGGTCAGCAGGGCGTGGCGGTGGCGTTCGACCTCGCCACCCACCGGGGCTACGACTCCGACCACCCCCGGGTGGTGGGTGACGTGGGCAAGGCCGGCGTGGCGATCGACTCCGTCGAGGACATGAAGATCCTCTTCGACGGCATCCCCCTCGACCAGATGTCGGTGTCGATGACGATGAACGGGGCCGTGCTGCCGGTGCTGGCCAGCTTCATCGTCGCCGGGGAGGAGCAGGGCGTCGATCAGGCCCAGCTCAGCGGGACCATCCAGAACGACATCCTCAAGGAGTTCATGGTCCGCAACACCTACATCTACCCGCCGCAGCCGAGCATGCGGATCGTGGCCGACATCATCGAGTACACGGCACGGCACATGCCCCGGTTCAACTCGATCTCGATCTCCGGCTACCACATGCAGGAGGCCGGGGCGACGGCGGACCTCGAGCTGGCCTTCACGATCGCCGACGGCCTCGAGTACGTGCGCTTCGCGGTGGACCGGGGCCTCGACGTCGACGACTTCGCGCCTCGCCTGTCGTTCTTCTTCGCCATCGGCATGAACTTCTTCATGGAGGTGGCCAAGCTGCGGGCGGCCCGGCTCCTCTGGGACCGGGTGATGCAGCAGTTCGACCCGAAGAAGCCGCAGTCGCGGATGCTGCGCACCCACTGCCAGACGAGCGGCGTGTCCCTCACCGAGCAGGACCCGTACAACAACGTGGTCCGCACCGCCATCGAGGCGCTCGCCGCCGTCCTCGGCGGCACGCAGAGCCTCCACACCAACGCCTTCGACGAGGCGCTCGGCCTGCCGACCGACTTCTCCGCCCGGATCGCCCGCAACACGCAGCTGATCATCCAGGAGGAGACCGGCATCCCGAAGGTCGTCGACCCGCTCGGCGGCAGCTACTACGTGGAGGCCCTCACCAACGACCTGGCCGAGCGGGCGTGGGCGATCCTCGAGGAGGTCGAGGCCCTCGGCGGCATGACCAAGGCCGTCGAGTCCGGCATGCCCAAGCTGCGCATCGAGGAGGCCGCCGCCCGCCGGCAGGCCCGCATCGACCGCGGCGAGGAGGTCATCGTCGGCGTCAACAAGTACCAGCCGGACGAGCCGGCCGTCGTCGACGTCCTCGACATCGACAACACCAAGGTCCGCGAGGCGCAGATCGCCCGGCTCGAGAAGATCCGGGCCACCCGGGACCAGGCCGCCTGCGACGCGGCGCTGCAGCGCCTGCGCGAGGGCGCCGCCGGGGACGCGAACCTCCTCGAGCTGTGCATCGAGGCAGCCCGGGC
>DATGRC010000025.1:0-19087 GCA_035303865.1 Acidimicrobiales bacterium | reverse complement strand
GACTTCGAGTACGTCGGTCGCGACGGGAGCCTCGTGGAGTACCGGGCTCGGTCGCTCACCCCACCCGCGCGGGCCGCCAACCTCGGCCGGCACCTGCTCCAGCTCCCGTGGTTCCTGCGCAACGTGCTCGTGAAGGTGGCGATCGTGACCCGCCTCCGCCCCCTGGCCAGGCTGCTGCGCCACGACGGCAGCACCTGGCCGTACTAGGGGGCGGTCGTGCGCGCCCTCGTGGTGATCCCGACCTACAACGAGGCCGAGAACGTCGAGACGGTGCTCCGGCAGGTGAAGGCGGCCGCGCCCGAGGTCGCGGTGCTCGTGGTGGACGACGCCAGCCCCGACGGCACGGCGGACCTGGCCGAGGCGGTCGGCGCGGCGCTGGGCGACGTCCACGTGCTGCGCCGGGCCGGGAAGCAGGGGCTCGGCACCGCCTACCGGGCCGGGTTCCGGTGGGGGCTCGAGCGCAGCGCCCCGATCCTCGTCGAGATGGACGCCGACCTGCAGCACGATCCGGCCGCGCTCCCCGGCCTCCTGGCTCCGATCGAGGCCGACGGCGCGGACCTCGTGATCGGGTCTCGCTACGTGCCCGGTGGGAGCATCCCCCGCTGGCGCTGGCATCGGCGGATGCTCTCCCGTTGGGGGAACCGCTACGCGGGGGCGGTGCTCGGCCTCGGCGTCCGCGACGCCACCTCGGGCTTCCGGGCGTACCGGGCCGACGCCCTGCGCCGCGTCGACCTCGACGCGGTGCGGGCCGACGGGTACGGCTTCCAGATCGAGATGGCCTACCAGGTGGCCCGCAGCGGTGGGCGCGTGGCCGAGGTCCCGATCCGCTTCGGCGAGCGCAGCTTCGGCACGTCGAAGATGTCGGGGCGCATCGTGGTGGAGGCCCTCCTGCTCGTCAGCTGGTGGGCCCTGCGCGACCGGGTGCTGCGCCGCGGCCGTCGCGCTGGCTGATCGCCCGGGGCGGTCCGGGCTCAGCCCGGCGCTGCAGCGGAGGGCCGGGCTGAGCCGCCGTCGCGCCGTCCCGCCCGTCGGGCCTGGACCCACCGGGTGATCGCGTCGAGCCCCACCGCGCCGAGGGCCACGAGCATCACGTCGGCCGGCACCCGATAGCGGGTCAGCCCGAAGGTGAGCGCGGCCGTGATCGTGACCATGACGGCCACCGTGAGCAGCGGCCAGACCGGGAGGCGGCGGTGCCGCATCGACGCCGCGCCGGCGGCGGCCAGCGGCAGGAGCGCGTAGTAGGTCCACAGGCCGGTGCGGCTGGGGAGCCGCCCGCGGTCCTCGACCCCGATGTTCATGTTCAGGTTCCCCTGCACGCCGTAGAGGTCCCACATCCGCAGCACGCGGGCCGCCACCACCACCGGGAGGCGCCGGGCGTGATCCCGGAGGTACTCGATGGCGGCGTCGCGCACGAGCGCGTCGCGCTCCGCCTCGTCGGCGTCGGGCGGGATCTCCACGTCGGCCGGGCAGTAGATGAAGAGGGCGAGCTCGGCCCCGTAGAAGTGCTCGTCGCAGGCCGACGCGTGGAGCACGGCCCCCGACGCGGCGGTCATCAGGACCGGGCGGTCGAACTTCGTGTTCAGGTAGGCGTTCCAGGGCACGAACAGCGCTGCGCTCGCGGCCGCGGCGGCGCCGAGCAGCGCGCCCCGCTGGCGCCACGAGCGGCGGCGCAGGCCGAGCACGGCCGGCAGCACGAGCATCGGCACGAGGACCATCGCCTCCGCCCGGGTGTGGGCGGCCAGCATCACGACGAACCCGAGCGCCGCCGCCCGTCGGGGGCTGGGCCCGTCGCGGAACCAGTACGTGAGCACGAGCGCCAGCGCCACGAGAGGGGCGTACACGGCCTCGGACAGGAGCATCCCGTCGTTGATCCACAGCAGCGGGTGCACGGCCGCGATCGCCGCGGCGGCGATGGCGGCTCGCCGGCTGGCCAGCCGGAGCGCCAGGAGCGCGGTGAGCGGCACCACCGACACCCCGACGAGCGCGGACAGGAGCCGGTGTGACTGGCCGCTCTCGAAGCCGAGAGCGGAGGCGGCGGCGAGGAACAGCTGGTACACGGGCGGGTCGCCGACGCTGTCGACGAAGGGGCCCGACGGCTCGTAGGCCAGGGCGCGCTCCGGGAAGGGCACGTCCTCGGGCTGGCTGATCGCGGTGAACGGGTTGACGAACCAGTGCCCGTCGGCGATCAGCCGAGCCTGGAGGTGCCCGTAGAGCGGGTCGTTCGTGCCCGCGTAGAGGTCGAAGCAGGTGGGGACGTCGCGCGAGCGGGGCGGGTCGCAGATCGGGCGGACCTCGAGGATGTTGTACCAGCGGATCCCGAGGCCGAGGACGGTGAGCCCGGCGACGACGAGCAGGAGGGCCCGGTCGACCCTCCAGGGGCTCGGCCGGGCGGCGGCGGTCTCCGGGCCGGCCGGGTCCGCACCGGGCGCGGGAGCGGCGGCGGCGTCGCTCACGTCGCCTCCCCGGGGTGCGCCCTCGACTGTCTGCGCAGGAGCCAGTCGACGCCGACCCCGGCCAGGACGACGAGCGCGACGTCCCCGGCGATGCGGTAGCGGGTGATCCCGAAGGCGACCGCCGCGGACAGGGTGGCGGAGGCGATGAGCGCCGCGAACGGCACGAGCTGGGCCACCCGGCGGCGCAGCGACCAGGCCCCGACGGCGCCGAGGGCCACCGCGCCGTAGAGCGCGCCGACCCCGGCCACGGAGGGCCCCCGGCCCCGCCGCTCGAAGAAGACGTCGAAGTCGATGCCCTGACCGACCCGGTAGGCGTGCCACAGGCGCCCGACGCGCGCGGTGACGACGACCGGCACCCGGTCGAGGTTGTCGCGGATGTAGGTCATCGCCTGGGCCCGCGCCTCCTTCTCGGCCACCGACTTGTCGGGGAGCATCGGCCCGTCGTAGATGCAGGCCACGTCCCAGTAGCCGAGCAGCCGCCCGTGGTACGTCGAGTCGCAGTTGCCGACCTTGAGCACGAAGCCGGCACCGTAGGCGAGGGGCACCGGCTCCGCGAAGTGCCGCGCGTTGCGCAGCGACCACGGCAGGATCAGCGCGACGGCCACCGCCACCGCCACGGCCACGATCTCGACCCGGTGGCGCCAGGCGAGGGGCAGGGCGAGCACGAGGGGCACCACGAGCAGGACGAGGAGCCCGACGCCCTCCGAGCGGGTGAGCGCGCACAGCCCGATGCCGGCGCCGAGCGCGGCGGCGCGGGGCAGGCTGGGCACCTCGACGAGCCGGAGCGCGAGGAGGGCGACCAGCGCGATCAGGAGCGCGTAGGGGGATTCGGCGACGATCATGCCGTCGGCGATCCACAGCGGCGGGTACGCAGCCGCCACCGCAGCGGCGATGAGCCCGGCTCGGTCTCCCCGCAGGTGGCGGGCGACGAGGCCGACGAGCACGACCGTCCCGACGCCGAGCAGGTTCGAGGCCAGCCGGTGGTGGGTGGAGCCGGTGAACCCGAGGAGCGACCAGACAGCCAGGTAGAGGCTGTACAGCGGCGGGTGGTCGGCCGAGGCGATGATCTCCGCGCCGCCCGTGTCGGACCAGTGGAACGGGTCGGCGAAGCCGTGCCCGTCGGCGAGCAGGTTCGCCTGCTGCGAGTAGAAGAAGTTGTCGCTGAACCCGAGGGGCAGCGCCCGGTACCAGCGCAGCATCGCCGCCACCCGGATCACCAGCCCGACGGCGGCGATGGCGGCGAGCGCCGGTCCGAACCGCCAGCGGGAGCCGGCCGCGCCCCGCGCGCTCACCCGACCGCCTCCGGGGGGCACTCGTCGGCCGGGAACCGCTCGGTCCAGGCCCCGGTCTCCCAGCCGTCGACGAGCACCGGTGCCCAGGGCTCGCCGACGACGTCGGCCAGCAGGTCGACGAGCCCGCGGGCGATCCGGATGGCGCCCTCGGCGCACAGGTGGACGCCGTCCGTGCGGCGGAGGCGGGTCCGGGAGCCGTCGGGCAGCTCGACCACCTCGACGTAGTCGCCGGCGCCGAGCCACGGGCCGCTGCGGGCGAAGGTGACCGTGTCGGGGCGCTCGGCCGCGAGGCGCGCCCACTGCTCGTAGACGGCGGCGAAGCGGCCCTCCTCGTCCGGGGTTCGCATGGGCGGGTGGGCGAGGAGGACCAGGTGGGTCCCGTAGGAGGCCATCCGGTCGGCGAAGGGGACGAGCACCTCGGTCCGGTAGCCGTCGCCCCAGCCGGGCTGGACCACCTCGAGGCCGGTGCTCGTCTCGTAGCCGGTCTCCCACACCCCGACCATGACGACCACGGCGTCGGTCGGCTCCGTGCGCACCGCGTCGTCGAGGCTGGCCTCGACGGTGGGGGAGAACAGCGAGGGCACGACCAGGGGCACCACCTCGGCGGCGCTCGGATCGAGCGCCGCCTGCACCGCGGGGGCCACGTCGTACATCATCGAGTCCCCCGCCAGCACGAAGCGCGCCCGCGGCGCGGCCGTGGTGGTGCTCGCGGCGGTGGTGGGGGTGGTCGGCGCCGTCGTCGCGCCCCCGACCACGGGATCCTCGGACCCGCAGCCTGCGGCGAGACCGACGAGCGCCGCGGCGAGCGCGGCGAGGCGGAGGGATCGGAGCACGGCCATGGGGGTGGCGGGAGCCTACAGTCCGACCCGATCGACCCTGGAGACCGCCATGCCCGTCGCTGACGCCACCCCGCCGGCCCTCCACCTGTTCGGCCACGCCTGCCTCGGGATCGAGGCCGGCGGGCGGCGCCTGCTCGTCGATCCCTGGCTGGTGGGCTCGTGCTACTGGCGGGCCTGGTGGCACTTCCCGGCCCCGCCGGAGCTGCCCGAGGAGTGGCTGGCGCCGGACGCGATCTACCTCAGCCACCACCACTTCGACCACTTCCACTACCCGTCGATGCGTCGCCTCGACCGGGCGGCGCGGGTGTACGTGCCTCGCTTCGGTGTGGACGTCCTGCGGGGGGAGCTGGCCGGGCTGGGCTTCCACGACGTCGTCGAGCTGGCGCACGGCGAGCCCCGGGCCTTCGGCGACGGGGCGCGGATCGCCTCCTACCAGCACGGCTTCGACGACTCGGCGCTCGTCGTGGCCGACGGGGACGTCGTCATCGTCGACCTCAACGACTGCAAGCTCCGGGGCCGAGCGCTGCGCCAGGTCGTGCGCACCTTCGGACGCCCGACGTTCATGCTCCGCACCCACTCGTGGGCCCAGTCGTACCCGATCCAGTACGAGGCGGAGGATCCCGCGGACCTCGAGCTGATCACCGACGAGACCTTCCTGCGGGACTTCGCCGACGCGGCCGCGGTGCTGCAGCCCCGCTACGCCGTGCCCTTCGCCAACATGGTCGCGTTCCTCCACCCCCAGGCGGCGGCGGCCAACGACCACCTCATCACCCCTGACCGGGTGCAGGCGGCCTGCGCGGCCGACGGGCGCCTCGCCGCCGTGGAGGTGGTCCCGCTCGGCCCCGGGGACTCGTGGCGAGCGGGGGAGGGCTTCGCCCGGGCCGGGGGGCCGTGGTGGGCGGACCGGGAGGCGGTGCTGGCCCGACGGGCCGACGAGGTCCGACCCGTCCTCGAGCGCACCGCCGCCGAGGAGGCCGACCGCCACCTCGACTTCGCCACCTTCCGCGGCTACCTGGAGCGCTTCGCCCGCGACGTCCCCTGGCCGGCGCGCCGCGCCCTGGGCCACCGCCCGATCGCCTTCGCCGCCCCCTGGGACGAGGCGCGGCCGTGGTGGGTGCTCGACCTCCGGCGCCGGTCGGTGCGTCGACTGCCCGAACCGCCCTCCGAGCGGGCCTCAGCGATCCACGTCGACGAGGCCGTTCTGGCGGACGCCATCGCGAACCGGATCCTCCACATGGTGCACGGCTCGATGCGGATCCGCACCGAGCTGCGGCCTGGCGGGGTGAGCGACGACCTCGGGTTCTGGGGCCTGCTCATGGTGTGGGAGATCGGCTACCTGCCCCTGCGGGCGCTGCCGCGGCGCCGGTTCGCCTCCGTGCTGGTGCGGCGCTGGCGGGAGGCCGCCGACGCGCTGGCCGCCCTCCTCGCCCCCGGCGGCGGATCGACGCTCGAGCGGCTCTCCGGCGGCTTCGCCACCACGGGCTCGCGCCGGTCCTGAGCTGGGGCGGCGCTCAGCCGCCGTGGACGCGGCCGCCGAGGGCCTCGGCCACCGCCGCCGCGGTCTTCGCCGACTGCACGTCGATCGTCCAGTTCTCCCCGGCGACGAGCGGGTCGTCCTCCGCGTCGGCGCGCGCCGCGGTGCTCGCCGCGCTCGCCGGATCGTCCCACACGGACAGCTCGGCCAGCTCGTCCTGCACCGTGCAGAGGCTGACCTCGCGGGCGCCGTCGCGCAGGCCCTCGTACTCGAGGGTGCAGGTGAGGCCAGCCTCGGTGAGGCCGTCGGCCAGGTCGGTCACCGACTCGTAGCGAGACGCCCCGTCGCCATCCGCGTCGCCACCGTCGTCCCCGCAGGCGCTGGCCCCGACGACCAGGGCGACGGCGAGCAGGGCGCGGCGGGCGGCGGTCACGGCGGCATCCTCTCCGGCGCCGGCGCGCCGGGTCAACACCGGCGACCGACGTCGGCGTCGGCCAGCAGGCCGGGCAGCACGTCGGAGAGGCGGTCGGCACCGGCGCCGTTCACGTGGTGGGTGTCCGCGAACGCCTCCTCGGGCAGCGACGGGGCCCTCACGAGCGCGGCGCCCGTGCGCTCGGCCACCGCCGCCACCGCGGCCTCGAAGCGGGCCTGGTCGGCGGCGCCGGCGGGGTGCTGCGCCACGTAGTCGTCCGTGACCGGCAGCAGCAGGAGGGCCACGTCGATGCCGCGTCGCTGGAGCCCCTCCACGAGCCGGGCCAGCGCCTCCTGGCTGCGCTCGGTGATCTGGAAGTCGTTGAGCAGCTGGTCCCGCACGAAGCGCTGGGGCCCCGGGTCCCCGGTGTACCGGAGGGCCCGGCGGGACAGGCCGTGCCCGTCGGCGGCCAGGACGCCGGGGATCCCGTCCGGGTTCGGCCGGGCCGCTCGCTCGCCCTCGGTCCACGACCGAACGGCGCGGACCACCTCGACCGGGTCGCGCAGCTCGCCGCGATGGCGGACGAGCGCGCTGTGGCGGATCACCCACGCCTCGAGCTCGTTCGCCAGCCCGCGCGCCGAGTACGGGGCCCGCTCGTGCGCCTCGAGCGCCGATGCCACGATCCGGGCGTTCTCGTTGAGGTCGAACGAGGCCAGGCCGATCACGACGGTCCCGACCTCCACGCGGGGCAGCACGGTGTGGCGGACCCAGCGGTCGAGCAGGACCGGGCCGGCCGCGTCGAGCGCCGCGTTGTAGGCCCGTCGACCGGAGGGGTCCGCTGCCTGGAACCGGGCGGGGACGAGCGCGTCGCGGGTCATCGAGCTCCCGAGGAGCAGCACGTCGACGCAGCCGGCCTCGTGGCCGAGCGCGTCGAGCTGGGCGACCTTGGTCGCGGTGGCGGCGTCGGCCCACAGGTCCGGCGCCGGGAGGTAGGGGCCCAGCGCCGCAGCGCCGAGCTCGGCGCCGACGACGACGGCCAGCGCGGCGAGGACCGTCGGGAGCCAGCGGCGGCGGGCCCGGGGCGGGGGGACCTCGACGGTGACGGCGGGCGGGCGCATCGTCAGAACTGGAAGTAGATGAACGGCACGGGGGTGCCTCCGGCGTAGACGACGAGGGCGACGAGCGCGGCGCCGAGGGCGAGGCCCTGACCGACCGGAGCGAGCCGCACGAGGTGGGCCTCGTCGCCGCCCGCCACCACCAAGCGGTCGAGCAGGGTGCTGGCCGCCGCGGCGGCGACGAGCAGGGCGACGGGACCGGCCTCGAGCCCCTGGAGCGGGTTGGCGAGCGCGGCGAACAGGTCGCTGGCGGCGGTGAAGCTCGGGGCCCGGAAGAAGACCCAGGCCACCAGCGCGGCGTGGAACATGAGCAGCACCCGCAGCGGGTGGGACCACCGGGCCGGGGGCTGGGGGCGGCGCAGCATCCAGAGCCGGTGCCCGACGAGCAGCAGGCCGTGGATGCCGCCCCACACGACGAACGTCCACGACGCGCCGTGCCACAGGCCGCCGATCAGCATGACGAGCAACAGGTTGACCAGCTGTCGACCCATCCCTCGCCGGTTCCCCCCGAGCGGCACGTACAGGTAGTCGCGCAGCCAGGTGGACAGCGAGATGTGCCAGCGGCGCCAGAAGACGGTCGGGTTGGGGGAGCGGTAGGGCGCGTCGAAGTTCACCATCAGCTCGAAGCCGAGGAGCCGAGCGCTGCCCCGGGCGATCGCCGAGTACCCGGCGAAGTCGCCGTACACCTGGAACGCGAAGCCGTAGAACGCGAGCAGGGCGGCGCCCCCGGTGGCGCCCGGCGCGTAGCCGTCGGCCACGATCGGGGCCAGCGTGTCGGCGATCACCACCTTGCGGACCAGGCCGAGGAGGATGAGCGCGAGCGCGCTCTCGACGGCGTCGCGATCAGGGCAGGCGCGAGCGCGGCCGTACTGGGGGAGCAGGTGCTCGGCCCGCTCGATGGGACCGGCCACGAGCTGGGGGAAGAAGGCCACGTAGGTGGCGAACTCCACGAGGCTCGGGCTCGGCTCGATGCGCCGCCGGTACACGTCGATGACGTACGACATCGACTGGAACGTGTAGAAGGAGATGCCCACGGGGAGCACCACCTGCAGCGTCGGGGCCGCCCAGTCGACCCCCAGCGCCTCGAGCACCTCGGTGCCGGACTCGACGAAGAACCCCCAGTACTTGAAGAAGCCGAGGATCCCGAGGTTCGAGGCCATCGACAGGCCCAGCCAGCGCTTCCGGGCCCGGTCGCGCTCGGTGGCGCCCAGGCGCCGCGCGATCACCCAGTCGAGCAGCGTCGAGAGCACCAGCAGCCCGAGGAACCGCACGTCCCACCACCCGTAGAAGACGTACGAGGCAGCGAGGAGGAGCAGGTTCTGCGGGCGGCGTGGGAGCCGCCAGTAGACCAGCAGCACCGCCGACAGGAACACGGCGTATTCGACGGAGTTGAAGGTCATGGGCGCCGGTACGTTACCGATGGCCTCGGACCCCGGGCCCACCACCGCTACCCTCGGCCACCGTGCCTGGCGACGAGCGGCGACGCGATCACGAGCGCAACACCGAGCTGCTGAACGCGGAGCTCCCGGACCCCCGCTTCGTGGACCACCGCTACCTCGAGTGGCTCTACGACGAGAACCCCCACGGACCGGGGATCACCGAGAGCGTCGACGACGAGGACGACGGCCGCCGGGTGGCCCACTACGGGCTGATCCCGCAGGAGTACCGCGACGCCAGCGGTCCCGCCCCGTTCGTATTCAGCCTCAACGCCGTCACGCGCTCAGGGATCCAGCGCAAGGGGTACTTCACGACGATCGCCCGCAAGGTGTACGCCCGGGCCGCCGAGGCCGGGTACCGCATGGTCATCGGCGTCTCCAACGAGAACTCCACGCCGCCGGTGGTGGAGAAGCTGGGCTGGCGCCTCTACTGCCCCCTGCCGGTGGTGGTCGCCCCCCGGTCGCTGCGCCGCCCCAAGGGGTGGGACGCCTGGCCGGCGTCTCCGGCCGTCCTCGCCTCCGACCAGCTGGCCGAGCTGGCCGGCGAGCTCGATCGCCACCCAGCCGAGCACTGGACGAACCGCTACACGCTCGAGCACCTCCGCTGGCGGCTGGCGTCGCCCAACAGCCCCGGCTTCGTGATCCACGTCGGCCCGGACCTCGTGGCGATCAGCACCAAGAGCCACGCCGGGCCGGTCCCGATGGCCGTGCTGCTCAAGCTGCTGCCCCGCAACGGCGACGGCCGAGTCCTCGACGGGCGGGCCGCGGTGGCCGCCGTGGCCCACCACCACCGGGCCGCCGGCGTGGTCTACGCCGGCTGGAACCGCTGGGTGCGGGTCCGGGGCGTCGCGCCGCCCCGCAGGATCCTCCCGGCGCCGCTCAACCTCATCGTGAAGAGCCTCGACCCGGCGATCGACCAGGACGCCTTCACGCTCGACACCTACGAGTTCCTGGACATGGACGCCTACTGATGACCGCCCTCTCCTTCACCCTCGACCTCGAGGACCACCGGCCCGACGCCACCGCCGAGCCCCGTCACGTCGCCGCCACCCTTCGGGTGCTCGACGAGCTCGAGGGCCTCGGCGTGCGGGGCACGTTCTTCGTGGTGGGTGAGCTCGCCGAGACGGAGCCCCAGCTCGTGCGCGAGGTCGCCGCCCGGGGCCACGAGCTCGGGCTCCACGACTGGACCCACCTCCAGCTCGACCGCAGCGACCCGGAGCGCTTCCGGGAGGGGCTGCGCAAGGGCAAGGCGCTCCTCGAGGACCTCGGCGCCCAGCCGGTGCTCGGCTACCGGGCCCCCACCTTCTCGCTCGTGCCGGCCACCGTGTGGGCCACCGAGGTGCTCGTGGAGGAGGGGTTCGCGTACTCGTCGAGCGTGCTGCCGGCGAAGAACCCGCTGCACGGGTTCCCCGGCGCCCCGAGCGAGCCGTTCGTGTGGCCCTCGGGCCTGCTCGAGCTGCCCCCGCCGATGATCGACCTCGGTGCGGCACGGGTCCCGCTCGGCGGCACCTACCTGCGGCTCCTGCCGCTCGGGATCGTCCGGCGCCGCACGTCGGCCGCCGCGGTGCCGTTCCTCTACTGCCATCCCTACGACTTCGATCCCGACGAGCCGTTCTGGTGGGAGCCGGTGGCCGGGTGGATGGCCCCGCTGCTGTGGGTCGGTCGCCGCCGGCTGGCCGGGAAGGTGGCCGAGCTGCTGAACCCGGCTGGCCCGCCGCTCGGCGAGCGGCTCGCCGAGGCTCGCGCCGTCGCCCGGCCCTTCGACCCGCAGGCCACGCCGGTCGGCGCCGCCGGGGGCGATCAGACCGAGATGGTCCACGTCCTGCCGCGCGCCCGCGGGGTGGACCGCATCGAGTACCTGACCGAGCTCGCGGCCGGACGGTCGGTCGTGCACGTCGGCTTCGCCGACCGCGGCTACCGGGAGATGCAGGAGCAGGCCGGCACCTGGCTGCACGCCCACCTGGCGAGCCGGGCCCGGACGCTCGTGGGGCTCGACCTCGACGAGGAGGGCGTGGCCGCCGCTCGCGCCGCCGGCTACGAGGCGTGGGCCATCGACTGCCGGGACGAGGCGGCGATCGCCGCCGCGGGGATCGAACCAGCCGAGGTGGTGGTGGCCGGCGAGGTCATCGAGCACCTCGACGAGCCGGGGCCGTTCCTCCAGGCGCTGCACCGCCTCGTCGCTCCCGGGGGCGAGCTGGTCGTCACCACCCCCAACGCCAGCGGCCTGCTCAACACCGCGGCCGCCCTCGCCGGCCGGGAGGTGAACCACCCCGACCACGTGGCGATGTTCTCGTGGCGCACCCTCCAGAACCTCCTGGCCCGGCACGGGTGGGAGGTGGTGGAGAGCGCCACCTACGTCCCGGTCATGAAGGAGGGGGCCCGCCGGCAGAGCGGTGCGATGGGCCTCGCCGCCGCGGCCGTGCTGGCGGCGGAGCGCGCCGCCGCCCGGCTGGGGGCACCGTTCCTGTCCGACGGGCTGATCGTCAGGTGCCGGGCGGCGCGCTGACGCCGTCGTCCTCGGCCCGCCGCTCCTCGAGCGCTCGCCGCAGCAGCGCCACCTCCTGGGCCAGCACCTGGGAGCGCTCCTCGAGGCGGGACAGCTCGTAGGAGAAGTGGACGACCACGAGGAACAGGAACACCACCGCCGCGAACAGGAACGCGGCGGGCTGGTAGAAGATCCCCACGCCCCGGGCCAGGCGGTTGGGGACGCTCGGCACGGCCGCCATGAACGCGATCACGGCGCAGACCGCCACCCAGAGCATGGCGTACTTGGCCCGCAGCTGGCGGCGCCGGACGAGGCGGATGACGAAGGCCACCGCGAGCAGCGTGACGACCACGACGAAGACGTGGGCCTGGGTGGTCACGGGCGCACCTCCGTGGGCCGGGGCCGGCGGGTGGCGGTGGCGAGCACGACGAACAGCAGCCGCAGGTAGTGGTACGCGAGCCGCCACCGCCGTGTGGTGGGCAGCCCGTGCTGGCGGGTCCGCATCGCCACGGGGATCTCCGTGACCCGCAGGCCGCTGGCGCAGGCGATGACGAGGGCCTCCACCGACTCCATGTAGTCGACGGGGTAGACGCGGGCGAACAGCTCGAGCGTGCGCTCGTTGAAGCCGCGGAACCCCGACGAGGTGTCCGTGAACACGCGCCCCGACAGCAGCCGGACGGTGACCCGCAGCACCCGCATCGCGCTGCGCCGCACGCTGCCCACCTCGTAGGTGCTGCGCTCGTCGCCGAACCGGCTGCCCACCACCATGTCGGCGCCCGCGTCGAGCGCCTCGAGCAGGCCCTCGATCTCCTCCGGGTCGTGCTGCCCGTCGGCGTCGAACTGCACGGCCCGCCGGTAGCCCCTGGACACGGCGTACCGGAACCCGGTGCGCAGCGCGCCGCCGATGCCGAGGTTGTAGGGGAGGCGCAGCACGGTGGCACCGGCGTCGGCGGCGATTGCCGCGGTGGCGTCCTCCGAGCCGTCGTCGATGACGATCGCGTCGTGGTCGATGCCCCGGGCCTCGAGCACCGAGCGCAGCTCGGCGAGCACCCCGGGGAGCGCCCCCTCCTCGTTGAAGGCGGGGATGATCACCGCAACCTTCGACGGCGGCACGGGGTGGGGGAGCGGTGTGGTCACGGTGCCGTGAGCGTACCGTCGCCGCCGGAGCGCTCGGGAGGGACGAGGGTGACCACCACCTCGGCCACGGTGCCGTCGTGGCGCTCGAAGGTGGTGCGGGTGAGCACCGCCCCCGCGGCCCCCTCGTCGGGGCGGTCGACGGTCACGAGCACGGTCGGCTCGGACCCGTCGGCGATCCGGTGCTCGCCGAAGGCGGCGCCGTGGCTGGCCGGCACCCGCACCTCCACCCCGGCACGGTCGAGCCGGGCCACGAGGCCGGTCTGGATGGCGAACGGCTCGAACCAGGGGTCCACGTGCACCGCCACCGGTCCCCCGCCGGCGAGGGCCGGCGCGACGAGGTCGCCCACCCGGGCGGCGCGCTCGCGCTCCGCCTCGGCCGTGGGGCGGTGCAGGTCGACGGCCGAGGCCGCGCACAGGGCCCCACCCGCGGCCAGGGCGATCCCCGCCCGGACCCGGGGCGCGACCCGCATCCGGGGCCAGCGGCGGGCACCGGCCCGGGCCGCTTCAGCGACCAGCGTGGCCCACGCCCCCGCCACGAGCGGCCACAGGGGCAGGTAGTTGTGGAGCGCCAGCGTGTTGTACGGGTCGTCGGGCACCAGGGCGAGGAGGGCGGTGGTGGCGGCGAGCCCGGCCAGCACGAGCGCGGCGGCCACCCCCGCGGTGCGGCTGCGGGCCCGGGCCGCCACCACGGCCAGGGCGGCGAGCACCCCGAGGCCGACCACCCAGGATGCGACGGCAGGGGACGCGAGCAGGTCGAGCGGCCCGGCTCCGGCCTTGGTCGGCACGGGGCGCGGCCCGAGGGCCTGCACGAGCGCGGTCGTCGACCACCCCGGGCCGAGCGTGGGGCCGCCGTCTCGCGACAGCACGGCGGACACGTTCCCGCCGTCGCGGGCCACGACGTCGATCACGGGACCGATCCACGCGAGCGCGACGAGCCCCCACACGCCCCAGCTCGAGCGGGCCACGAGCGTGCCCGCGCCGCGCCGGCGGGCGGTGATGGCGAGCGCCACCGCGGCGGTGGCGGCCACCGGGCCGGGGTAGACGAGATGGGTCTGGCCGGCCCACGACCCGAGCGCGACGGCGGCCGGCGCGGCGCCCCGGGTCCCCTCCACAGCGGCGAGCAGGGCGACCAGGTAGGCGCAGAACGGGAGGAACCCGGCGTAGGGGTTGAACGGGCTGGCCAGCACCTCGCCCCGGAGCGACCAGCCGACGAGCGCGGCCACGCTGGCGCCCGCCGCGGCAGGGGTGGGCCCCCACCGGCGGCTCGCGAGGGCCACCGCGGCGACGACGCTGGCCGCGGAGACGGCGACGACCACGACGAGGGGCGTCATCGGGGCGTCCCACACCGCTCGGGCGAGGCCGGTGGCCCACAGCTGGAGCGGCCCGGGGTGGAACACCTGGACGCCGGCCTCGCTGGCGGTGCTCGGCATGCCCACGAGCGGCAGGTGGCGGCTGAACAGGTCGCCGGAGCGGACGGTGAGGGCGGCGACGTCAGCGGCGGGCACCCATCCCGGCGCCAGGTGGGCCAGCGACGCGAGCACCGGCCCGAGGCCCACCGCGGCGGCGCCGACCGGCAGCCACCGGCGGCGCCTCACCCCGGTGCCGCCCGGCGGCTGGGCCACCAGCGGTCGAGGGCCCGGTCGACGGCGACGGCGCCGAGCACGACCATGGCCACGTCGGCCGGGACCCGGAAGCGGACGATGCCATAGAAGAGCGCCGCGGTGGCCGTCACCGACAGGGCCGGGGCGAGCAGCGGCCACAGCACCCGTCGGCGACGGCGCAGGACGACGGCGCCGGCGGCGGCCACCGGCAGCAGCGCGCCGTGCTGGTAGACCGCTGTCCACGACACCCAGGGCTCGCGGCCCTCCCCCGTGTTGAACCACACCATGTGGTCCGGTCGGTAGATCCCCCAGACCCGCCCCACTCGGGCGGCCACGACCTTGGGCAGGCGTCCGGCGTTGTCCCGCAGGTAGCGCAACCCGGCGGCGCGCCACTCGGCCGACTGGACCGACCCGTCGCCCTCGACCGGGTGGCTGAGCGCGCAGCCGAGGTCCCAGAACCCGATGGCCGGCGTGTAGTAGGTGGTGTGGCAGTTGGCTCCGAGGATCGTGAGGCCGTCGTTCGTGGACAGGAGGGTCGGCTCCTCGAACCGCACGAGGTTCCAGGCCACCCACGGCGCGACGACGAGCCCGGCGGCCAGCCCGGCCACCACCACCGGGCGGAGGCGGTCCCGCCACCACGCCCCGCCCCGGACGAGCAGGGGCACGAGGAGCAGGCCGAAGAGCAGGGCCTGCTCGGCCCGGGTCAGGGTGGCCAGCCCGGCGAGCACGCCGAGCAGCACGAGCCGCCGCGGCGACGGGTCGTCGTACACCTCGATGGCGCACCACAGCAGCGCGGCGACCAGCAGCGCGGTGGGGGTCTCGGCCATGAGCAGCCCGTCGTTGGCCCACAGCGGGGCGTGCACCGCGGCCAGCGCGGCGGCCAGCACGCCCACGCGGTCACCCCCGACGCGGCGCCCGAGGAGCCCGACCACGGCGATCACCGCGGTGCCGAGCACCACCATCACGAGGCGCTGGGCGAGCACGAGGTGGCTCTCGATCCACGACACCGGGGTGAGCACGAGCGCGGTGACCGGCGGGTGGTCTGCGGCTGGTCCCTGCCCGCCGAGCGGGTGCTGGAAGAGGTGGCCCCGGGCGTTCAGGTGCGCCTGGGCGCTGTAGTACAGCGCGTCGCCCTCGTCGGTCAGGACGTCGTCGTCGCCCTTCCAGCGCAGGACGTACAGGAGCCGCCAGGCGAAGCCCGCGGCGACGACGAGGGCGAGGCGGGCGCGGAAGGTGCGCGACGGCGACTCGTCGCGCACCCCCATCGCTCGTCAGCGGGCCGCGTCGGCCGGCGGCTCAGCTCGCTTCGGCAGCACCGGGGCGTCCCGACCGGTCCCCCGTGGGGCGCTGGTGGGCGTGCTCGCCTCCTCGTGGTACTCGTCCTCCACGTTGACCTCCCAGATGTCGTGGGAGGCGCCGTAGAGGTTTTCCACGGTGAGCATCGCCGTGAACATCGAGTGGTCCTGGTTGTTGTAGCGGTGCATGCCGTTGCGCCCGATCGGGTGCACGTTCGGCGTGTTCGCCTCCAGCCAGGCCCGCAGCACGGCCACGTTGTCCTTGTAGTCCTCGTCGTAGGTGGGGTACGCCTTGGGCATCCGCACGACGTAGCCCGCCTCCACGTCCTCGGGTCGCATCAGCCCGAGGCGGGCGAGCTCCTCGGTGCCCTTGCGGATCAGCTCCTCGTCGGGCGCGCTCCACCACTCGTCGCCCTCCTCGACCGTGTACTCGAGCCCGAGGACGTTGCGGCCGTCCTTGACGAGGTACGGCGACCACGAGCCGAAGTTCTGGACGCGCATCGTCTTCACGCCCGGGTCATGGATGTAGATCCAGTTGTCGGTCCAGGCCACCCGGTCCTCGGGGACGACGAGGGCCACCGAGAGGAAGTCCCGGAAGTGCAGGTCGTCGGCAGCCCGGCGGACCTCGGCGGGAACGGGCGGGTCCATCGCCCGCAGCAGCGCCGGCAGCGGCATCGAGGAGATGACGTGGTCGGCGGCGAGGGTGGTCTCCGCGCCGGAGGGGTCGCGGTAGGTGACCGACACGGCGCGGCCGTCGCGGTGCTCCACGCGCACCACCTCGGCCCGGAACACCACCTTCGAGCCCTGCTGCTCGACCAGCTCGTGGCAGCGCTCCCACATCATGCCCGGGCCGTACTTCGGGTACTGGAACTGCTCGATCAGGCTCGTCACCTGCTTCGAGCGGTCCCGGCGACCGGCGATCTTCGAGCGGATCGGCTCCCACACGGCGCTCCACAGCGACATCCCCTTGATGCGCTGAGCCCCCCAGTCGGCCGACATCTGGGACGGGGGGACGCCCCACACCTTCGTGCTGTAGGTCTTGAAGAAGTGCTCGTAGAGCCGCCAGCCGTAGTTGCTGGCGATGTACCCCTCGAGCGTCGTGAGGTCCTTCGGGGGGTGGATCCGCACCCACAGGAACGAGAGCATGCAGCGCACGGCCTCGACCGGGCCGAGGTTCCGCAGCGCGTTCAGGACCTTGATCGGGTAGTCGTAGAACTTCCCCTGGTAGTAGATCCGGCTGCTCCGGGGCCGGAGCATGAAGTCCTCGTCGGGCAGGATCTCGTGCCAGAGCGCCTCGACCTCGGGCACCTTCGTGAAGAAGCGGTGGCCCCCGATGTCGAAGCGGTAGCCGTCGGCCACGACGGTGCGGCTGATGCCGCCCACGACCTCGTCGGACTCCAGCACGGTGGCCCGACCGCCTCGCTTGCCGAGCTCGTACGCGGCGGTGAGGCCGGCCGGGCCGGCGCCGATGATGACCACGTCCCCGGGATCGGGGAGGGAGGCGGAGGGATCGGTCATGGAGGTGCGGGGGACTCCCTGGTCGACGGGATGGTGCGAGCAGCGCAGTGTAGGAGCCGGGCGGGTCCGGGCCACATCATCGGCGGGTCGGTGGCCCGCCGCTAGCGTTGCCCGTCGTGCGCACCCGCAGGACGGCAGAGCTGGGCGCGCTGGCGGCGCTGGCGTACCTGCCCTTCCTGGCCTCGGATCCGGGGCGGATCAGCGCCGACTCGAAGCAGGACCTCTACCTCGACCCCGGCGCCCTCCTGGCCCGAGCCACCGACCTGTGGCGGCCCCAGGTGGGAGCGGGGACAGTGCCGCACCAGGAGCTCGGGTACCTCGTGCCGATGGGCCCCTGGTTCTGGGCCTTCGACCGGCTCGGCGTCCCCGACTGGGTGGCCCAGCGGCTGTGGTGGGGGACCCTCACCCTCGCGGCGATGCTCGGCGCCCGCTGGCTCCTCGGGCGGATGGGGGCCGGGCGGGCCGGCGCGCTCGTCGCCGCCCTCGTCTACGGGCTCACGCCCTACCAGCTGGCCTTCACGGCCCGCATGTCGGTCCTGCTCCTCCCGTGGGCGGTGCTGCCCTGGCTGGTCGGCGCCACCGTGCACGCCACCCGGACGAGGGGCTGGCGCTGGCCGGCCGCGGCTGCGCTGGCCGGGTTCGCCGCCGGCGGCGTGAACGCCTCGTCGCTGGCGCTCGTGGGGCTGGCGCCGCTCCTGTGGGTCGCCCTCGAGCTCGTGGGCCGGGCCGATCCCCGCCGGGTCCTCGCCGCCGCGGGGCAGCTGGTGCCGCTGGCCGCCGGGCTGTCGGCGTGGTGGCTCGTCGGCCTTCGCCTCCAGGCCGCCTACGGGCTCCCGGTGCTGCAGCTGACGGAGAACGTCGACACGGTCGCCGCGGCGTCCACCCCCGGCGACGTCCTGCGCGGCCTCGGGAACTGGTTCTTCTACGGCCGGGACCGCACGGGCTGGTCCCTCGACCAGGCCGAGGCCTACGCCACCGACCGCCTCGTCGTGGCCGTCACCTTTGCCCTGCCGGCGCTGGCCCTCGCCGCCGCGCTCGTCGTCCGCTGGGCTCACCGGGCCTACTTCGCGCTCCTCGTCGTGGTGGGCACCGTCGTGGCGGTCGGGGCCTGGCCCACCGACGACCCCACCCCGTGGGCGCGGGTGTGGCGCACGTTCACCTCCGAGACGTCGCTCGGCCTCGCCTTCCGCAACAGCCCCCGAGCCGTCCCCGTCGTGGTGCTCGGCCTGGCCGGCCTCCTGGCCGGGGTGGTGAGCGCCATCCCGCCCGACCGGCGCCGCGCCCTGGCCGCGGGGGTCGTCGCCGCGGTGGCGGTGGCCGGCCTGCTGCCGGTGTGGACCGGAGGCGGCTACCTGACCGACGGGATGCTCCGGCCGGAGGAGCTGCCCGCCCACTGGCGGACGGCCGTCGCCGCGATCGACGCCGAGGACCACGGGACCCGGGTGCTCGAGCTGCCCGGCTCCAGCTTCGCCGCCTACACGTGGGGCACGACGGTCGAGCCGATCACGCCGGGCCTGACGCGCCGTCCCTACCTGGCCCGGGAGGTGCTCCCGGCGGGCACCCCGCCGTCGGTCGACCTGCTCGCCGCCTTCGACCGGCGGTTCCAGCTCGGCATCGCGGAGCCGGAGTCCGTGGCCCCGGTGGCTCGCCTGCTGGCCGTCGGCACCGTCGCCCTCCGCGGCGACCTCGAGCAGGCGGGCCGCTTCGACACCCCGCCACCCGACGAGGTGTGGGCGGTGCTGCAGCAGGCACCGGGGCTCGGTCGCCCGGACCTCCACGGCGCCGACGCCGGCGCCGTGCCCGGGGTTCCGGCCGTCGCGCTCCTGCCGGTGGCGGGGGCGCGCCCGATCGTGCGCCTCGCCGCCGCGGTTGGCCCCGTGGTGCTGGCCGGCGACGGCGACGGCATCGTGGATGCCGCCGCGGCGGGCCTGCTCGACGGCCGGGCCCTCGTGCTGAGCGCGTCGGCCCTGGACGAGGCGGGCCTGGCCGACGCGCTCGAGGCGGACGCCCACCTCGTCCTCACCGACACC
>DATGRC010000024.1:0-5235 GCA_035303865.1 Acidimicrobiales bacterium | reverse complement strand
CGCCATCGGCGAGGCGGTCTACGAGCGCTACTTCGGTCCCGTCACCGACGAGACCCGCCCCTTCGTCGAGCTCACCGGCGCCAAGCGCGTCGGCGTGCGCGTCCACGTCGACCGAACCGTGAGCTGGGACCATCGCAAGCTCGACGGCGCGTACTAGGACCATCGGCGGGCGACGATGGGTCCCACGGGCGGAACCCCTCCAGGAACGGCACCGGCGCGCCGAAGAAGAGGTGTGCGATGGCGCGGGACGTGGGCGCTCACGGCCGTCGTCCTGACGGTCGGGCTGCTGGCGACCGCCGCCCTGGCCGGGTGGCGGTCGCAGGCGGAGGAGCGCGACGCGCGCGCCCACCTCGAGCTGCTCACCGACGACGTCGCCGAGTCGATGGCCACGGTGATGGCCCACTACGGCCACCTGGTGGAGGGCATCGCCGCCCACGCGTCGCTCGGCGACCTGGACCACGACACCTACCGGCGCTACGTCAGCGCGCTCGACCTCGGCGAGCTGCCCGGTGAGGTCCACACGGCGTTCGTGCGCCGCGTCGAGCGCGACGACCTGGCCGAGCACCTGAGCCGCTACCAGGGGGAGGAGGCGCTCCACCCGGTGATCGGCCCCGGGCCGGTGCACGGCTTCGCCGTGCACACCCACCCGCCGGCGCCGTTCATGCTCGGCCTCGACCTGTTCGCCGATCCGGCCCGGCGGGCGGCCATCGAGGCGGCCACCGAGCGCCGCGACACGGTGGTGGCCCTCCTCGGGGACCGCGTGCTCGGGGTCGAGTCGTCCGTGCTGAGCGCGTGGACGCCGGTGTTCGCCTCCGGCGCCGGAGGCGACG
This sequence comes from Acidimicrobiales bacterium, assembly GCA_035303865.1. Taxonomy (GTDB): domain Bacteria; phylum Actinomycetota; class Acidimicrobiia; order Acidimicrobiales; family VFJN01; genus VFJN01. The sequence goes on along the minus strand of DATGRC010000024.1, from coordinate 4,405 downwards.
ACGGGGAGGCGCCCCTCCTGGGCTGGGTCACCGCCCGGGTGTCGGCGCCGGCCGTCGTGCGCAACCTCGAAGACGAGGCCGGCTCCGTGCTGGCCGCCGCCTACGCGCCGGGGACCGGCGAGCTGATCGCCGAGAGCCGGCCCGGCGCCGCGGAGGCCATCGGCGAGGCGACGACGGTCGGGACGGCCGCGGTGACCGTGGGCGGGGACACGGTGTTCGAGCTGCGCACCCGCCTGCTGCCGGGCGCGGGGCCGTCGTCGGCCGTCTGGCTGATCGTGGTGGGTGGCGTGCTCGTCACGGTCCTGGCCGCGTACGTGGTGCACGGCGAGCTCCGGGCCCGGCGCGGCCTCGAGGCGCTGGCCGCCGAGGAGCACGACCGGGCCGCGCTCCTGCAGTCCCGCTTCCACGCCGCCGTGTACCGGGCGCCGGTCGGGGTGGCGGTGTTCGACCTCACCGGCCACGTGGAGGTCGTGAACGATCCGCTCTACGAGCTGCTCGGGATCACCCCCGGCACGACGTCCCCGCAGGTCCTCGACTACTTCCTGCCCGAGGACCAGCTCGACGTGCTCCAGAAGCTGGCGCAGCTGGCCGACGGCTCGAGGAGCATCGTCGAGGGCGAGTACCAGATCCAGGCGCCGGGTGGCCCGCGGCGCTGGGTCCGCATCTCGTGCGCGTCGATCCTGAGCCCCGACGACCAGCCGGTCGCCGTCGTCGCCCACGTCCAGGACATCGAGGCCGAGCGGGCCGCGCAGGAGGCGCTGCGGTCCCGGACCCGGTGGTTCTCCTCGATCGTCGAGCGCTCCTCGGACATGATCCTCCTGTTCGACTCGGGCGGCCTCGTCGCCTGGGCCAGTCCGTCGCTCGAGAACCTGCTCGGCATCTCGCCGGAGGCGATCGTCGGGCAGCCGATCCAGCGGTTCGTGCACCCCGACGATCGCGCCACCGTCGAGCGCGCGATGGCGAAGGTGGCCGAGGAGGGCAACGCCCGGGTGGAGTTCCGCGTCACGACCGAGGCCGGTGAGCGGTGGCTCGAGACGACGGCGTCCAACCTGCTCGACGATCCCGACGTCCGGGCGATCATCACGATCTCCCGCGACGTCACCGAGCGCTACCTCAGCACCCAGCAGCTGGCCCACCGGGCGGAGCACGATCCGCTGACCAGCCTCCTCAACCGAGCGGCGCTCGAAGCCCGGCTCGGCGAGGCGCTGGGCCGCGTGCCCGAGGAGCCGCTCACCGTGGCCTACCTCGATCTCGACGGGTTCAAGCCGGTCAACGACGACAACAGCCATCGCGTCGGCGACGAGCTCCTGAAGATGGTGGCCCGGATCATCGAGACCGAGGTGCGCCAGCAGGACCTCATCGCCCGCTTCGGCGGTGACGAGTTCGTGCTCGCGCTGCGCGGCGCGTCGCTCTCGGTGGCGATCGAGGTCGCCGACCGGATCCGGCGGCGGCTGCGCGAGCCCATCCCCCTCGACGAGGTCGACCAGCCGGTGCGGATCAGCGCCTCGGTGGGCCTGGCCGCGGCGCGGCCCGGTGACACGGTCACCGGGCTCATCCACGCCGCCGACCTCGCGCTGTACGAGGCGAAGCGGCGCGGCCGGGACCGGGTGGAGGTCTCCACCCGGACCCTTCAGGAGGCCGGCGCCGCTGAGCTCGACGAGCAGCTCGAGGAGGTGGCCCGCCAGGACGCGGCCGACGAGCAGCTCCGCCGCCTGCAGGCGGAGCGCTCAGCCGAGGTGCTGCCGGAAGAACGCGAGGGTCCGCTCCCAGGCTGAGCGGGCGGCGTCCGCGTCGTACACCTCGGGGCGGGTGTCGTTGAAGAAGGCGTGCTCGCACCCGGCGTGGATGACGATCTCCACGTCCTTGCCCCGGCGCTTGAGGTCGGCCTCGAGCTCGCGAGCGGCCTCGGGGGAGAAGAACTCGTCCCGCTCCGCGTAGTGGCCGAGGACGGCGGCGTCGAGCGCGTCCCAGTCCGGCTGCGCGTCGGGCCAGGGGATGAGGCCGTACCACGGCACGCAGGCCTTGATCTTGTCCGGCCGCTGGGTGGCCGCCACCAGCGCCAGCCCGCCGCCCATGCAGAACCCGGTGACGCCGACCTTGTCCGAGCCAGCCCGACGGGCCACCTCGTCGACCGCGCCGCTCATGTCCTTGGCCGCCTGGGCCATGTTGAGCGCCATCATCAGCTTCCCGGCCTCATCGGGCTCGGTGGTGGACTGGCCGCGGTAGAGGTCCGGGGCCAGCGCCACGAAGCCCTCGGCGGCGAAGCGGTCGCATACGTCCTGGATGTGGGGGACGAGACCCCACCACTCCTGGATGACCACCACCGGGATGCCGGCACCGGACTCGGGGGTGGCCAGGTAGCCGGAGGCGGTGCCCCCGTTCGACGCGAACTCGATGATCTCTCCCATGGGGGGAGACGGTAGTGGTCGGCGATCAGCCCAGGGCGTCGATGGCGGCCTGCACGGCCAGGACCCGGCGGGCCTCGTCGACGTGGAGGTTCTCGATCATCCGGCCGTCCACGGTGACCACGCCGCGCCCCTCGGCCTCGGCCTCCTCGAAGGCGGCGATGATCCGACGAGCCAGCTCCACCTCGTCGGTGGACGGGGCGAACGCCTCGTTGCAGGGCTCGACCTGGCTCGGGTGGATGAGCGTCTTGCCGTCGAAGCCCATCTCCCGGCCCTGGCGGCATTCGGCCAGGAACCCGTCGCGGTCCTTGATGTCGTTGTAGACGCCGTCGAGGATCACCTTGCCGGTGGCCCGGGCGGCCAGGAGCGACAGGCCGAGGCTGGGGAGCAGCGGCTGGCGGCTCGGGACCCGCACGCCGTGGAGCTCCTTGATGAGGTCGTTGGTGCCCATCACGAGCACGGTGAGGCGCTCCGAGGCGGCGCAGATCTCCTCGGCGTGGAGCATCGCCACGGGCGTCTCGAGCATCGCCCAGATCTTCGTGCGGTCCGGGGCGCCGGCCGCCTCGAGGGCGGCCTCGATCTGGTGGACCTCGGCGGCGCTGCTCACCTTGGGGACGACGACGGCGTCGGGCCCGGCCTGGGCGATGGCCCGCAGGTCGTCGTCGTGCCAGGGCGTGCCGATCCCGTTGGCCCGGATCGTCAGCTCCTTCGCCCCGTACTCGCCGGAGTGCACCGCTGCGCAGACCCGGTCCCGGGCCTCCGGCTTGGCGTCGGGGGCGACGGCGTCCTCGAGGTCGAGGATCAGCGCGTCGGCGGGGATCGTCTTGGCCTTCTCCAGCGCCCGCTCGTTGGCGCCGGGCATGTAGAGGACGGAGCGGCGGGGGCGGTAGGTCTCGTCGGACATCGCGATCAGCCCTCCGCCGTCTCGAAGCCGTACCGCTTCGCCAGCTCCGGGTCGCGGGCGGCGAGGCGCTCGGCCAGCTCGAGCATCACGAGGCACTGCTTCACGGAGGCGTCGTCCTCCATCTTCCCGTGGAGCATCACCGCGCCGGTGCCGTCGCCCATGGCCTCGACGACCTCCTTGGCGTGGGCCACGTCGGCCGGGTCGGGCGAGAACACTCGCTTGGCGATGTCGATCTGGACCGGGTGGAGGCTCCAGGCGCCCACGCAGCCGAGCAGGTACGCGTTGCGGAACTGGTCCTCGCAGGCGACCGTGTCCTTGATGTCGCCGAAGGGGCCGTAGTACGGGAGGATCCCGTTCATCGCGCAGGCGTCCACCATGCGGGCCACCGTGTAGTGCCACAGGTCCTGCTGGTAGATGGCGCGGTCGCCCTCGATGTCGCCGTCGATCGGGTCCTGGCGCACGAGGTAGCCGGGGTGCCCGCCGCCCACCCGGGTGGTCTTCATCCGGCGGTTGGCGGCCAGGTCCGCGGGGCCGAGCGACAGGCCCTGCATGCGGGGCGACGCCGCGCAGATCTCCTCGACGTTGGCCACGCCCTGGGCCGTCTCGAGGATGGCGTGCACGAGGATCGGGCGCTCGAGCCCGGCCCGGGCCTCGAGCTGGGCGAGGAGCCGGTCCACGTAGTGGATGTCCTCGGGCCCCTCCACCTTCGGGATCATGATGACGTCGAGCTTGTCGCCCACCTCGGTGACCGCGGCGATCATGTCGTCGAGGTGCCACGGCGAGTCGAGCGCGTTGACCCGGGTCCACAGCTGGGTCTCGCCCGGCTCCCACGCCCGAGCCACCTCGAGCAGCCCCTCCCGGGCCTTCTCCTTGTCGCTGGCCGGGATGCCGTCCTCGAGGTTGGCGAGGAGCACGTCGACCTTGGGGGCGATCTCGGGGACCTTCGCCACCATCTTCTCGTTCGAGGGCGGGAAGAAGTGGATCACCCGGGACGGGCGGGCCGGGATCTCGCGCACCGGCTCGGGGGCGCCGACGGCCAGCGGGCGGAAGAAGTCCTTGGGGGAGCGCATCACGGGTCCTCTCGGGTCGGGGGCGG
>DATGRC010000023.1:0-8920 GCA_035303865.1 Acidimicrobiales bacterium | reverse complement strand
GGCGGTGGACAGGCCTCGCTCGTGCAGGAGCGCCTTCAGGGCGTGGTAGGTCTCGGTGCCCCACCGCAGCGCCTCGCTGAAGCTGGCCGCGCCGACCGGCATGATCATGAACTCCTGGAAGTCCACGGTGTTGTCGGCGTGAGCGCCGCCGTTCAGGACGTTCATCATCGGCACCGGGAGCACGTGGGCGTTGACCCCGCCGACGTAGCGCCACAGCGGCAGGCCCTGCTCGTCGGCGGCGGCGTGGGCCACGGCCAGGCTGACGCCGAGGGTGGCGTTGGCACCGAGGTTGCCCTTGTTGGGCGAGCCGTCGAGGTCGACGAGCAGCTGGTCCACGCCCCGCTGATCGAGGGCCTCGAAGCCCTCGAGGGCGTCGGCGATCGAGGTGCTCACGTGCTCGACGGCGCGCTGCACGCCCTTGCCGGCGTAGCGGTCGCCGCCGTCGCGCAGCTCGACGGCCTCGAACTGGCCGGTCGACGCACCGGAGGGGACGATGGCCCGGCCGGACGCCCCAGAGGCGAGGTGCACCTCGACCTCGACCGTGGGGTTGCCGCGGGAGTCGAGGACCTCGCGGCCCAGGACGTGCTCGATCTCGCTCATGCCGGTCTCCCTGGTCGGGCTGCGACAGGTGTGGCCCCTGTTGCAGATGTGGCGGATGGTAGTGCTGTGGCCGTTGCGACCCAAGGCATGTTCGACATCGCCGAGGCCAGCGGGCAAGTCGCCGCGGGCCCGCACCATCGGGCCACGGGGGCGAGGGGGAGGCCGCGGAGAGCGGCGTAGGATCCGGCGGTGGCCATCTCCGTGGCAGCGGGCGCACCGGCCGTGATCGTCGACTACGCCGACGGCTTCGTGGTGCAGATTCGCGAGGTCGACGACGTCGAGGCCGCCCTCGACGCCCTCCTGCGCCTGCGGACCGACGTCGAGGCCATGACCCCGGAGCCGCCGATCGTCTCCGCCCCGGTCGTCGCGCCGGGCGGGCCGGCGCTGCGGGTGGTGGGCCTCGACGTGGACGAGGACGCCCTGCTCACCGTGCTCGACCTCGCCGTGAAGCGGCTCCACGACGCCGGAGTGGGACGAGCCGTCGTGGACGTGCCGGAGCCGGGGGGTGCGCTCGACGGCCTCGACCGCTGCCCCAACGCCGTGGTCCTGCGGGTGTTCCCGCAGCCGGCCGGCGCCGCCGGGGCGCTGCCGGCCCGCTGGATCGACCTGGCCGCCGAGTGGGTGCTCGGCGACTCGGTCCCCACCGAACGGGTGCCGGTGCGGGTGCTCGGGCTGGAGTCCGAGCTGCCGGTGTCCGACGCCCCGGCGGTGCTGCACCAGGCGGCCGGCGGGCGGGCCTGGTGCGACCTCGTCCACGGGGCGCTCGACGACCGGGTCCGGACGGCGTCGCTCACCTTCGGCACCACCCCCCACCTCGCGCTCGCCGCCGGGGGCCCGGCCTGCGACCGCGCCGCCCTCCTCGCCCGCTACGAGCTACTGGCCGAGCTGGCCCGGGGGCTGGCCCCGGAGGTGGCCTACGCCTGCATCGACTTCGAGGAGACCTTCGAGCAGATCGGGCTCGGGTTCGGCCCCGACGGGTGGGCCGCCGCGGGCGGGGCGTCGCCGAACCTCGTGGCCGGTCGCCTCGCCGATCTGCTCGTGCCCGACGTCTTCCCCTACCAGGTGCTCGGCCCCGCCCACCTGGAGCGCTTCGTCCCCGGCGCGGATCCGCAGGACCCGCCGATCGGCCGGCCCCTCGCCGGTGGGCGGATCGAGGTGACCGTGGGCGACCCCGAGCAGTGGCTGCCCCTGCTCGAGGAGCGCGAGGACGCCCATGCGTCGGGCCTGCGGCTGCTCGCCCCGCTGCTGGCCACCGACGGGGAGGTGGCCGAGCTGCTGGCCAGCCGACCGGTCGTGGCCGTCGGGGAGCCGGCGCCCACGAGCACCGCGGGCGTGCCGAACCTCGACGAGATCCGGCTCGAGACCCTGCCCCACTCCCGGCGAGGCCTGCGCCTCACGTTCCTCGAGCTCGTGGCCTGGATGGCCGGGGAGCCCCACAGCGACGCCCCGACCAGCGTCTCCCCCGTCATCGCCACCTTCGCCCGGTGGTTCGCGTCCGCGCTCGACGACGCCCGCCGCCAGCAGCTGAAGCCCCGGGCCGAGCAGCTGATCGGCACGGCCGCACCCGCCGACCGATCGGGGCGCCTGGCGGCCCCGGACGCAGCTCGGGCGTGGCTCGTCACCGACTGGCTGATCCGCGTGCAGGCCGCCCGGTGGCTGCGGGCCGCCGGGCTCGTCGAGGCGGCGGGACGGCTCGAGTCGGCCCCGCCGAGCCGCCAGCGCGCCGACCTCGTGCGCACCGTCGACGTGCTCAGCACCGCGCTCGTGATCGCCACCCGCCGGATCGAGCTCACCGCGTCGGTGGCCGCCGACGGCCACCCGGGCGACGCCGAGCTCGTGCAGGAGGCGTCCTGGGAGGCGTGGGAGGTGGCGTCGGAGGCGTCGGGGTGGGTGGCCGCCTCGGAGGCCGCCGCCGTGGGCGTCCCCGCCGAGCTGGCCTACGCCACCGACGTGCGGGTGGTCGAGTGCGCCCGCGACCCGCGGCTGCGAGCCGAGCTGGAGGCCTCCGGCCGCACCATCGGCGACGCCACCTGGGCGGCCGCCCTCAAGGCGGTGGCCGACGCGGCGTGGACGGCGGGGTGGGAGGCCGCCCACCGCGCCGGCGGCGACGCGGAGGTGGTGGACCTCGAGACGGCCCTCGAGCGGGCCCGCCGGGCGGTCGCCGCCCGCTCCGACGAGCTCGACCTCGTGCTCGAGCGGGCCGAGGTGGCCGCCGTGGAGCGGCTGGCCCAGGGCGCGCTCGACGGGCGCGCCGACGCCGGCGACCACCCCTGGGACGCCGCCCTGGCCGCGGCCGCCGGGTCCGACGGCGGCGACAGGTGGACGGAGGTGCACGAGCTGGCCGCCGCCGCCGTGGGCGCCGCCGCGTGGGCCGAGGCGATGGCCGCGGCGCGCGCCGCCGTCGACGAGGTGCTCGACGGCGCCCCCGACGTCGTCGCTCGCGCCGTCGCCGCGGCGCTGGCCAAGGAGACGGCGAGCGCCGCGGCCCGGGGCATCGCCGGGCGGGCCTGTGCCGTGTCCCGGGCCCAGGGCGCCGACCCGCTGTCGGCCGCCGACGCCGCCCACGACGTCCTCGCACCCACCGTCGAGGCGCTCCAGGAGGCGGCACTCGGCCTCCTGGATGAGCTCATCGCTCCCCCGTCGACCTCTGGCTCGTCCGGAACGCGTCCCGCAGCGCGTTGACGGCGACCCGCAGCGCCTGCTCGGCGTCGACGCCGGCGGCTCGGGCCTCGTCCACCAGCTCGAGCAGGCGAGCGGCGAGCGACCCGGCGTCCACCCCGGGCAGGGAGCGCCAGTCCACCCCCTGCGAGGCCGCCTTCTTCTGCACCTTCGCCGCGTAGGCGAGCGCCGGCAGCGCGGCGGGGATCCCGTCCATCACGCTCTCGCGCCCCTTCTCGGCCACCTTGCGGGCCTCCCAGTCGACGCTCAGCTGCTCGACGGTGGTGGCGCCGGCCTCAGGGTCGAAGACGTGCGGGTGGCGGTCCCGGAGCTTGTCGTGGATCCCCCGGGCCACGCCGGTGAGCGTGAACTGCCCCTCCTCGGCGGCGAGGACGGCGTGGAACACCACCTGGAAGAGCAGGTCGCCGAGCTCCTCCTCGAGGTGCTCGAACCCCTCCCCCGCCTCGACCTCGAGGTGCTCGATGGCGTCGAGCACCTCGTAGGCCTCCTCGAGGAGGTGGCGGGTGAGGCTCTGGTGGGTCTGCTCCCGGTCCCACGGGCACTCGGCTCGCAGGGTGCGGACGAGGTCGTGGAAGGCCACGACGGCCGAGGCCAGGTCGGGTGCCGTCTCGGGGATCCACAGCGTGGTCAGGTGATCGGCCTCCACGGCGCGGTCGAGCTCGGCCCAGGGGAGCTCCACCACCTGCTCGTCGGGAAGCCCGAGGCGCTGGAGCACCACGACCCGCTCGGGCTCGTCGTCCTCGTAGGCCAGCTTGATGTCCGACAGCACCCGCTGGTTGTGGCAGTGGGCGACGAGCAGCGGACCCCGCTGGCCGGCCGCCCGCTCGGCGAAGCGGTGCCCGTCCACGACCCGGACGCCGGCGTCGAAGGGATCGACCCCGAGGCGCACCCAGGCCAGGTCGAGGAACGACATCGCCGGGCGCACGTCCACCTCGACCCGCTCGTCGGCCACCAGCCAGTCGACGGTGCGCTCCAGCACCCGGGGCGAGCCGGGCACGAGGTAGAGGACCTCGCCCTCGGACTCGGCGAGGGCGACGAGGTCGGCGACGATGGCCCGGTAGACGGCGTCGAAGTCGTCGGCACCCTCGTAGTGGTGGTCGAAGCTGGGCACGTCCGGCGCGATCGACGCCGCCGGATGCCGGTGGGTTCGCAGCCGGATCTGACCGGCCGAGTCGATCAGGCGCCGCGTCTCGTCGGTGATCAGGTCTGGGCCGGCGGGCCCGAGCCCGGCGACGACGACGCGCGCCACCCGCGCCTCAGCCGGCCGCAGCCGCCACCGGCGGCGCGGCGACGGACCGGGTGGTGGGGTCCCAGCGCCCGTAGCGGGAGTTCACCTCGATGTCGGTCGACTCGTAGGCGTCGAGGTACCAGGCCGAGTACCCCTCCTCGCCGAGCTCCTCCTGCACCGCGATCTGCCGGGCCACGTCGTCGGTGAACGACGCCGCGAAGTCGTCGCTGAACGCCTCGAAGGCCTCTTCGGCGCGGCTCGGGTCCCCGAAGAGCGTGGTGAGCGCCTCGTCGCGCAGGGCCTGGTCGAGCTCGAGGCCGAGCCGCTCGAACTCCTGCTGGTGGAGCATGAAGTCGATCCGCTGGCGGACGATGTTGCGCACGAGCTCGCCCGGGTACCCGCCCGGCGTGCGGCCGGCGAGCTGGGTGGGGTCGATCGCCATCGGGTTGCCGCTCCACTGGCGCACCTCCTCGAGGAGGTCGTCGTTCGAGACGGCGGCGTCGCCGACCCGGACGGCGGGCGACACCTGGTCGGCGCAGCCGGCCGCGCCGAGGGCGACGACCACGAGCAGGATGGCGAGAACGCGGCGAGGCACGGGCAGAGAGCCTAGAGGTCCGCCGGGGCCCGCCTGAACTCGCCGTCAGGCCGAGGCGCCGGCGGGCACCTCGGCCGGCAGCAGGTCCCGCAGCGCGGCGACCAGCCAGTCGGCGGGGTGCTCCCGGGCGGGGACCTTGAGGACGAGCAGCTTCTCGGCCTCCTTGTAGACGGCGCTCGGGTGGAGGCGCTTCAGCCGGATCGTCTGGCTGGTCTTGAGCGCCACCGGGCTGAGGCGAGCGGTGGCGGGCTGGCCGCCGTAGCCGGAGGGCTTCACCACGACGACCTCGCGGATGCCGGTGCGAGCGCACTCTGCCCGCAGGCGGGCCACCTGCAGGAGCGCCTGGGCCTCGTCGGGCAGCGGGCCGTAGCGGTCCTCCCACTCGGCCCGGATGTCCTCGACCTCCTCGTCGCTCGTGACGGCGGCCAGGCGGCGGTACGCCTCGAGCCGCAGCTCCTCCTTGGCGACGTACTCACGGGGGAGGTTGGCGGCGACGGGCAGGTCGAGCTTGATCTCGGCCGGTTCGCGGACCGGCTCGCCCTTCAGCTCGGCCACGGCCTCGGTGACCATCTGGCAGTAGAGGTCGTAGCCGACGGCGGCGATGTGCCCGGACTGGCCGGTGCCGAGCAGGTTGCCGGCGCCGCGGATCTCGAGGTCCCGCATGGCGATCCGGAACCCGGAGCCGAGCTCGGTGGCCTCCCCGATCGTCTTCAGCCGCTCGTACGCCTCCTCGGTGAGCACCCGGTCCTGCGGGACGAACAGGTAGGCGTAGGCCCGCTGCCCGGAGCGGCCCACCCGGCCCCGCAGCTGGTGGAGCTGGCCCAGCCCGAGCAGGTCGGCCCGGTCGACGACCAGCGTGTTCACCGTGGGCATGTCGATGCCGGACTCGATGATCGTGGTGCAGACGAGCACGTCGTACTCGCCCTCCCAGAAGGCCAGCACCACCTGCTCGAGGCTGCCCTCGTCCATCTGCCCGTGCGCCACCGCCACCCGGGCCTCGGGCACGAGGTCGCGCACGTGGTCGGCCACCTTCTCGATGTCCTGCACCCGGTTGTGCACGTAGAAGACCTGGCCCTCCCGCAGCAGCTCGCGCCGGATGGCCTCGGCCACGGCCCGGTCGTCGTACTCGCCGACGTAGGTGAGGATCGGCATGCGCTCGGCCGGCGGGGTGTTGAGCAGCGTGAGGTCCCGGATCCCGGTGAGGCTCATCTCGAGGGTCCGGGGGATCGGCGTGGCCGACAGCGTGAGCACGTCGACGCCGACCTTCATCTTCTTGATCTGCTCCTTGTGGGCCACGCCGAAGCGCTGCTCCTCGTCGACGATGAGCAGCCCCAGGTCCTTGAAGGCGAGGTCGTCGGAGAGGAGCCGGTGGGTGCCGATGACCACGTCGACCTCGCCGCTGCGGACGCCCGCCACCACCTCCTTGGCCTGGCCCGGGGTGAGGAACCGGGACAGCACCTCGACCCGCACCGGGTAGCTGGCAAAGCGGTCCGCGAACGTCTGGAAGTGCTGCTGGGCGAGCAGCGTGGTGGGCACGAGCACCGCCACCTGCTTGCCGTCCTGCACCGCCTTGAACGCGGCTCGGATCGCCACCTCGGTCTTGCCGAACCCGACGTCGCCGCAGATCAGGCGGTCCATCGGGTGCTCCGCCTCCATGTCGGCCTTGACCTCTTGGATGGCGGTGAGCTGGTCCGGCGTCTCCTGGAACGGGAAGCGCTCCTCCATCTCCCGCTGCCAGGGGGTGTCCTCCCCGAAGGCGTGGCCGGGGGCGTTCACGCGGGACTGGTAGAGCACCACCAGCTCCTGCGCGATCTCGGCCACCGCGGAGCTGACCTTGGCCTTGGTCTTCTGCCAGCCGTCGCCGCCGAGCCGGGTCAGGGTGGGGTTCTCGCCGCCGGCGTAGTGGCGGACGGCGTCGATCTGGTCGGAGGGGACGTAGAGCTTGTCGTCGCCCCGGTACTCGAGGAGCAGGTAGTCGCGCTCCACGCCGCCGATGGCCCGCTTCACCATCCCGCCGTAGCGGGCCACGCCGTGCTGGTGGTGGACGACGTAGTCGCCGGGCTTGAGGTCGTCGAAGAAGCCCTGGGCGTCGCGCTTGCGGGGCCGGGCCCGCCGGTGGGCCCGGCGACGACCGGTGATGTCGTGCTCGGCGACGACGGCCAGCTTCACCGCGGGCAGGATGCAGCCCCGCTCGAGGGGGGCGACGTCGATGTCGGGGGACAGGCCGTGCTCACCCAGGATCGAGCGCAGCCGGGCCGCGGAGCCTTCGCCGTCGGCGGCGACGACGATCCGGTAGCCCTGCCCGGCCAGGTCCGCGAGCTGGCGCACCACCCGCTCGGGGTCGCCCGCCGCGGTGGCGATCGCCATGGAGGTGACGGTGGCGACGTCGGGCCCCTCGGGGGCGGTGGTGACCGTCCACGCCGGGGCGTCGCTGTGGGCCAGCAGCCGGTCGAAGGGCAGGTGGAGCCGCGGGAAGGACTCCTCGGCGTCATCGTCCTCGAGGGCGCCCCAGGTCTTGGCCAGGGTTCGGGCCAGGTCGGCCTCCTCGGCCAGCAGGTCGGCGGCCCGGTCGCGCATCCGGCGGGGCTCGACGAGCAGCACGAGCGCGTCGGCGCCGACAAGGTCGAGGAGCACGTGCTCGCCGTCGGTGAGCCACGGCAGCCACGACTCCATCCCGTCGAACACCTGGCCCTCGGCGAGGCGCTCCCACTGCTCCCGCCCCCACGGCTCGAGGGCGATCAGCTTGTCGGCCCGGGCCCGGACCTCGTCGGTGGGGAGCAGCTCGCGGCAGCCGAAGATCTCCGCGCAGTCGAGGTCGTCGGTGGAGCGCTGGTCGGCAACCGAGAACGCGGTGAGGCGGTCCACCTCGTCGCCCCACAGGTCGATGCGCACCGGACCGTCCGCGGTGGAGGGGTAGACGTCGACGATCGAGCCGCGCACCGCCACCTCGCCGCGGTGCTCCACCACCTCCTCACGGCGGTAGCCGGCGCCGACGAGCGCGGCGACGAGCTCGTCGCGGTCGCGCTGCTCCCCGGGCCGCACGACGATCGGCTCGGCGTCCTCGACGTGGGGGCCCAGGCGCTGCACGAGCGCCCGGACGGGGGCCACCAGCACCCGCGGCGCGCGCTCCGGATCCCGCAGCCGCCACATCGTGCGGAGGCGCCGGCCCATCGTCTCGACCGACGGCGACACCCGCTCGAACGGGAGGGTCTCCCAGGCCGGGAACGTGTCGACCGCGTCGTCGCCGAGGAAGGTGCGCAGGTCGGCGGCCAGCCGGTCCGCGTCGCCGGTGGTGGGGGTGGCCACCACGAGCGGGCGGCGCGAGCTCAGCGTGGCGAGGCCGGCCAGGGTGAGGGCGCGCGCGGGCTCGGGCACGGCGAGCACTGCGGAGGACCGGCCGAGCACGGACGCGAAGCCAGGCTCCTCACGCAGCAGCGGGGGGAGGTCGCGCAGCTTCATGGGGAGGGGACCAAGGCTACCGGCCGCCGCCGGGTGTGCCGCCCGCCGCCTCGACCGTCGACGGCGCGCTCAGCGGCCGCGGCGCCGCTTGGCCACGTACATGGCGGCGTCGGCGGCGGCCAGCACCTCCTCGGCGCTGAGGCCGGGTTGGGTGACGGCGGCACCGATGCTGACCGAGGTCTCCACCAGCGTGCCGTCGGGCAGCCGCGCCGGGGGCGCCATGGCCTCGTGGATGCGGGCCTGGAGGGCGTCGACCGCCTCGGGGTCCGCGGTGGGCACGACGACCACGAACTCGTCGCCGCTCAGGCGGGCCACGAGGTCCTCGCCTCGCACCGCCGCCCGGAGGCGGGTGGCCACCT
>DATGRC010000022.1:0-8776 GCA_035303865.1 Acidimicrobiales bacterium | reverse complement strand
GATCAACAAGGTGCACCGCATCCAGCGCCAGATGCTCCAGGAGCTCGAGCGCGAGCCCACCGTGGAGGAGCTGGCCGAGCGGGTGGACCTCACCCCGGAGCGGGTGCGGGAGATCCAGCGGATCAGCCTCGACCTGCTGTCGCTCGACGCGCCGGTGGGGGAGGAGGACGACTCCAACCTCGCCGACTTCATCGAGGACCACGCCGCCGAGGCCCCCGCCGAGGCGGCGGCCCGGCGGATGCTCAACCGGGCCGTGATCGACGCCCTCGACGAGCTCAGCGACCGGGAGAAGGCGGTGGTGCGGCTGCGCTTCGGGCTCGAGGACGGTCAGGCCCGCACGCTCGAGGAGGTGGGCCGGGAGTTCGGCGTCACCCGGGAACGGATCCGCCAGATCGAGTCCAAGACGCTGGCCAAGCTCCGCCACCCCCACCGCAGCCAGAAGCTGCGCGACTACCTCGACGGCGAGTAGCTCCGCTCGGCTGTCACACCGCCGCCCGATCATGGCGGCATGGGCTACCGCGGCGAGCTGGCCAAGCAGGACCGAGCCCGCGCCCTGCGGGCCCAGGGCTGGACCCTCGCCGAGATCGCCGAGGAGGTCGGGTGCAGCCGATCGAGCGCCAGCCTCTGGTGCCGCGACGTCGTCATCGACGAGGCCCCCTGGCGGCTCGCCGCCGCCAGCGGGCCCTGCGCGGCAACGAGGGCGCTCGCCGCCGGGCCCCGAACAAGCTCCAGCGCCGCAAGCAGGCCGAGATCGAGGCCGCCCACGAGTGGGGACGGCAGGTGATCGGCACGCTCGATGACCGAGATCTGCTCCTGGCTGCGGTGGCCCTCTACGCGGGCGAGGGATCGAAGACCGACGGCTGCGTGAAGCTGGCCAACAGCGATCCGAGGATGATCTCCCTCTTCCTGCGGTGGCTCCGAGGCTCCTTCCACATCGACGAGTCCCGTCTCCGAATCCAGCTCTACCTCCATCAGGGCCTCGACCTCGACGCCGCCGTCGCCTTCTGGTCCTCAGTGACCGGAATCCCGCCTGCTCAGTTCACCAAGCCGTACCGGGCCGTCGCCGACGCGTCGATCCGGAAGACCAAGCACCCGATGGGCTGCGCGTCGGTGTCGTACGCGTGCTCGTGGACGCACCGCCGGATCATGGGTCTGATCCGGGCCCTGCTAGACTCTGATTTCCTGAGCCCGCCCGTGCGGGCCGGATCCCTTCCGGGGTAGCTCAGTTGGCAGAGCAACCGGCTGTTAACCGGTTTGTCGCGAGTTCGAGCCTCGCCCCCGGAGCAAGCGGTGGCGTCACCTCTGGTGGCGCCATCGGCGCGTCCGGACCCCGATTAGGGTCCGACCGGGCCTGTAGCTCAGTGGTCAGAGCAGGGGACTCATAATCCCTCGGTCGCGGGTTCGATCCCCGCCGGGCCCACGGCGACCCGGGTCCAGGCCCCTGGATCGGCCGGGTCCGGGTTGAACGCGTACCGCACCCCGGCGGGGCCGAGGGCGACCAGGCTGGCCGAGGTGGAGCCGTAGGTGCGGCCCTTCACCTCCTTGCGGATGATGAGCGCCCGGGGGTCCTCGAGGTCGAGGCCGTCGCCGGCGAGGAGGTCGGTCCACGCCGCCCACCCGGAGAGGTCCTCGGGATCGTCCAGGCGTGGGTCCTCGGTGCCCGCGAGGAGCGGGCGGAAGTGCCCGACGAGCGGGTCGGCGTCGGTGTTGGCGCCGAGGTTGACGACGAGGTGGTCGCCCGGGGCGAGCTCCTGCTCGGTGCGGACCTCGCCGTCCCAGGACCACAGGCGGGCGCCGTCGGGGGACGCGAGCAGCAGGTGGAACGCGTCGTAGTCGGCGATGGCGTCGCCATCGGGCACCGTGCCGGTGGTGAGCAGGTCGAGGCACAGGGTCCCGCGGGTGGGGCGGGTCCCCTCGGGCAGCGGCGGGCGGGGCGGGCCGTTCAAGACGGCGGCCACCGCCGGTCGCTCCGGGTCGACCGCCATCCAGGTGCCGCCCGCGGTGCGGTCACGGCCGCCGACGAGGTGGGCCGAGGGGCCGTTCCAGTGGGCGGCCGGCGGGTCCCACGGGCGCTCGGTGAACTCGTCGCGCACGGCACCGAGCACGACCGGCCAGCGCGCCCCCGGACGCAGGCGGAGCAGCACCGTGCACATGCCCGGAGGATACGGGCGGACGACGGTGATGCCGCCGCCGTCTCCGGCCGCGGGGCGCCGGGTAGGGGGCGGCCATGACCGATGCGATGGACCCGCAGGACCGCGCCGAGGCGCTCGACGCCGACAAGATCGGGGCCGAGTACCCGCCCGTGGAGCCGATGGGCGTCGACGAGGCGGAGGTGACGCCCCACGGCGAGGCCACGTCCGAGTCCTTCGAGGAGCGCGACGCTCGCTACCGGGCTGGCGGCGACGACGACCGCCCGCTCGTCCAGCCCTACCACGAGGCCGACGAGGACCTCCTCGACGACGAGGCCCAGGCCGTTGCCGACGCCGAGGAGGGCGACCCCCGCGCCCGGCAGACCACCTCCGAAGCCGACGGGGGCGGCGCCGCCGCCGTGGAGGCCGACCCCGTCCCGCCCGCCGCCGAGGAGGCCGCCCTCCACGTCGAGGACGGCCCGAGCTGACCGCCCAGGTCTGCCCCGCCGCAGCGGGGGTAGTCCCGAGCCCGTGACGGGCGGCCCGCAGCCGATCCCTCCACCACACCCACCACCATCCCGACACCGGAGGATCCGATGGATGCCCTCTCCCTCTTGACCGCCGACCACAACCGCGTCCGGGGCCTCTTCGCCCGCTTCGAGGCCGCCCAGGAGGCCGAGGACGTCGACGCCATGGCCGAGCTCGCCGCCCAGTGCTTCCGCGAGCTGCAGGTCCACACGACGATCGAGGAGGAGATCTTCTACCCCGGCGTGAAGGACACCGACGAGGAGATCAGCGACCTCGTCGACGAGGGCGTCCAGGAGCACCACGTCGTCGACGTGCTCATGGAGGAGATGCAGGCCCTCGAGCCCGGCACGGACGAGTGGGTGGCCAAGTTCACCGTCCTCATGGAGAACGTGGAGCACCACGCCGAGGAGGAGGAGTCCGAGCTGTTCCCGCCCCTGCGCAGCAAGCTCTCCGCCGAGCGCCTCGAGCAGCTGGCCGACGAGCTCGAGGACGGCAAGCGCCGCCAGGGCGCCCCGGTCCTGGCCGACAAGATCGACCTGACCAAGGACGAGCTGATGGCCCTCGCCCGCGAGCAGGAGATCCCCGGCCGCTCCACGATGGACCACGACGAGCTGGCGGCCACCGTCGCCCCGCAGACCTGATGGCGGCCGTCGGCTACACCCTCTCCAGCGAGATCTGGCCTAACGGCGGCGTCACCGGCCAGCTGTCGCAGGACCTGCCCACCTTCACCCACTTCGAGCAGGCCGCGGCGATGGTCACCGAAGACGACGCCACCGCGTCCACGCCCTGCGGCGACGACGTGGGCGCCGTGGTCGACTCGGTCCAGCAGTACCTCGACGCCGGCTACGACCACGTCTACCTGCACCAGATCGGCCCCGACCAGGACGCCTTCTTCGCCGCGTGGGCGGGAGAGTTGGGCGACGCCGTGCGTGACGTGGTCGCCGCGGCCTGAGCCGACGGCCCCGGTCAGGCGGCGGTCAGAAGTGGTCCTCGCCGAGCCACGACGGCGCCCTGGCCAGCAGGTGGTGGCTCACGTCGGCGCAGCGATCCAGCACGTCGCAGAGCTGCTCCTGCCCGGTGAACAGCTTGGCCAGGCGCACCTCCACCCGGGCGATGATCGTGAGGCTGCGCTCCGGGGGGTCGGTGGCCGACGGGTACGAGTCGATCGCCGACACCTCGAGCGGCAGCTCCGTCCCGCCGATGCCGGCCAGGTCCGTGGCCAGGCGCAGCAGGTCCGGGCCGTGGGGCAGCGGCGGCATCGACCAGGTGAACACGAGCGGGAACCAGAAGCTGTCCGGCGGGTCCTCGTGCTCGGGCAGGCCCACCACGAGGTCCTCGAAGGACAGCAGCGTGCGGGGGTCCACCTCCAGCGACAGGTGCAGGTCGAGCGGGCCTCCGCACGCCTCCTCGGGGTGCAGGTCCACCTCCCACGCCTGGCGCAGCGAGTACGTCTCGACGAAGTGCCGCTCGTCGTGCACGTGGAAGCCGTGGTCGACGGCGTGATCCTTCAGATCGGCGACGAAGCCTGCGATGTCGATGGCGGCCACGCCTCCAGCCTGCCATGCCCCACTGACAGACCGGCACCCGGGGGCACCGCCCCCGCCCACTACGGTCAGGGGCTCCCATGGATGACCGTCGCCTCCTCGCCGTCCTGCACGACGCCGCCGACGCCGTGCGACGCGCCCTCGACCGGCTCGACGACTGGGGCGAGACCGACGACCAGGAGGGCCAGTACCGCAGCGACCTGGTCGCCGACGCCGCCGTCCTCGAGGTCCTCGACCGGGCCGGGCTGGGCGCGATGAGCGAGGAGTCGGGCCTCCACCACCCCGAGCGGCCGGTGATCGTGGTCATCGACCCGGTCGACGGCAGCACCAACGCCAGCCGGGACCTGCCCTGGTACGCCACCAGCCTCTGCGCGGTGGACGGCGACGGAGCCCGAGCGGCGCTCGTCGTCGACCAGGCCAGCGGCGCCCGCTACGAGGCCGTCCGCGGCGGCGGGGCCCGCTGCGACGGGGAGGAGCTGCGCCCCAGCGGCGCCACCGACCTCTCCGAGTCCCTGATCGGCCTGTCCGGGTTCCCGCCCCGGTACTTCGGCTGGAAGCAGTTCCGGGCCTTCGGCGCCGTGGCCCTCGACCTGTGCGCCGTCGCCGCCGGCCGCTTCGACGGGTACGTCGACTGCAGCCCCGGCGCCCACGGGTCCTGGGACTACCTCGGGGCCCTGCTCGTCTGCCAGGAGGCGGGGGCGCCGGTCGTCGACGCCCTCGGGCGGGACCTCGTCACCACCGACCACGCCGCCCGGCGCACCCCGGTGGCCGCCGCCACCCCCGAGCTGCTGGAGCGGCTGGTGGGCGAGCGGCGCCGCTTCGCCGACCTCCACCCCCTGTGGGCGGCGGAGCGGGACCTCCTGGGCGACGCCGGCGAGTCCGGCCCGGTCGACGCACCCGGATGAGCGCCCTCAGCCGCCTCCACCTCCTGGCCCTGCGGATCTTCCAGAGGCTCCCGGTGCGGGCCCGCCGGCAGGTCGTGCGCACCATCGCCCCCGGCTTCACGGTCGGGGCGATCTGCTTCACCGAGCGCAGCGACGGGGCGCTCCTGCTCGTGCGCCTCTCCTACCGGGACCGCTGGGGCGCCCCCGGGGGCCTGCTGAAGCGCGGCGAGGACCCGGAGGGCGCCGTGCGCCGCGAGGTGCTCGAGGAGACGGGCCTGGAGGTCGTCACGGTGGGGGAGCCGGCGGTGGTCGTTGCCTCCGAGTCGCGCCGGGTCGACGTCATCTTCCGGGCCCGGCTGGCGCCAGGGCAGGATCCCGGCGCCGCGGCACCCCGCTCCCCGGAGATCGTCGAGGTGGGCTGGTTCCCGCCCGACGCCCTCCCCGAGCTCCAGCACGAGACGAGCGGGGCGCTCGTGGCCCTGGCCCGCTCGTCGCGGGCGCCGCAGTCGATCCCGCTGCCGGAGCCGCCCCGCCGCGACGACGAGCCCTGAGCCCACCGGCCGTGCGGCCCGGCAGCTCCCGACGGTGGGCTAGGAGCCGAGGGCGGCGACGAGCCGGCGGTGCCGGGCCGAGCAGGGGTGGCGCAGCTTCGTGAGCGCCTTGGCCTCGATCTGGCGGATCCGCTCCCGGGTGACGTTGAACCGGCGCCCCACCTCGTCGAGGGTGAGCGGCTGCCCGCCGTGGAGCCCGAAGCGCAGCGAGAGGATCTCCCGCTCGCGCGGGTTGAGGTACTCGAGGAGGTTCCACAGGTCGTCCTTGGCCAGCGCCAGGGCGGCGGCGTCGAAGGGCGCCTCGGCGCTGTCGTCGGCCAGCAGGTCCCCGAGCTCGGCGTCGTCGTCGCCGATCGACGCCTGCAGCGACACGAGGTCGGGTGCGGCCCGCAGGGCCGACTGGACCCGCTCCACCGGGATGCCGGTCTCCTCGGCCAGCTCCTCGGCGGTGGGCTCACGGCCCAGCGCCTTCAGCATCGCCGCCGAGGTCTTCGACAGGACCGACATCGTGTCGACCAGGTGGGAGGGGAGCCGGATCGTGCGGCCCTTGTCGGCCACGCCCCGCCCGATCGCCTGGCGGATCCACCACGTGGCGTAGGTGGAGAACTTGAACCCCTTGCGGTGGTCGAACTTCTCGACCGCCCGCATCAGGCCCAGGTTGCCCTCCTGGATGAGGTCGAGCAGGGACAGCCCGGTGCCCTGGTACCGCTTGGCGATCGACACGACGAGGCGCAGGTTCGACTGGATGAAGGTGCGCCGCGCCGCCTGCGCGGCCTCGACCGTGGCCTCCAGCTCGCGGCGCTCGGCCGGGGAGACGTCGCCGTCGGCCAAGCGGGCCTCGGCCGCCCGGCCGGCCTCGATGGCCTGGGCCAGCTCCACCTCCTGCTCGGCGGTCAGCAGCGGGTACGAGCCGAGCTCGCTCAGGTAGCGCCGGGTCAGATCGACCGTGGTCTCCCTGTCGCTGGATCGGTGGTGGCCTCGCACGACCCGTCCTCCGTCTTCGGCCGCTCCGTGCCCGGAGCTCGAGCTGCTGACCGAACGTAGTGGCCCCCTCCGTCCCGCTCGGGGATGGTCGCGCCGCCCCGACCAGGGCCATCGCGATCAGCGGGCTCAAGCCGGGGGGTCCATCTGCCGATGGAGCACCGAGGACCCCACCAGCGGCGCGAGGGACGCCGCGGGCGACGACAGGGGGAGTTGCACCGAATGACCGAAGCCGGCTCTCGAGCCACCGAGCGCAGCATCCCGCGGCTCACGGTGGCCCGCGCCTCTGCGGCCGAGCGCCGGTCGGTCGTCGAGCAGGCCCGCTGCCCCGTCGTCGACGCCGACGGGCTGACCGAGCGGGCCACGGCGCTGGCCGCGGCGCGCCACGCCGAGCGGGCCGCCGCCCACCAGCGCGCGGTCGTCGACCGGGACCGAGCGGCCGACGCCTGCACCCTCGCCGCCGGTCGCGAAGGCGAGATCCGGGCCCGCCAGGAGGCCCTCGAGGCCGGCGCCGCCTGGGCGGCCGAGGCCGAGGCCGAGGTGGCCGCCGCCCACGCCGAGCTGGCCGCCGCCGAGGCCGAGGTGGAGGCCCGTCAGGCGGCGCAGCGCACGGCGCTCGCCGAGCTCGACAAGGTGCTCGAGCAGCGAGCGGCCGCCGCCAGCGCCATGGCCGAGGCGGAGGCCCAGCTGGAGGACCTCGGGGTCTCCGAGCTCGACGAGTCCGGCCTGCGGCGCGAGCTCGAGGCGTCCGGCCACGCGGTGCGGGAGGCGCAGGAGGCCCACGCCGCCGCGGTGGCCGCCCTGCAGGCCCGCCAGCAGGAGCTGGCCGCGGCCAGCGAGGCCCTGGCCGAGGCCGAGCGGGCCGCCGCCGAGCTGGCGGACGAGCCCGTCGAGGCGGACGTCGACGTCGAGGGCGTCGCCGTGGCCCTCGAACGCTGGAAGCTGGCCGCCGAGCTGGCCGGCCCCGACGAGACCGCCACCGCACTGGCCGACGCGTGGACCGACCTCCAGGCCGACCTCGCCAGCGTCGTCGAGACCGCCCCCCTCCCGGACCCTGCGGAGGTCGAGGCCGCCGAGGCCCGAGTGGAGGAGGCGGCCCGGCACCTCGCGGCGGTCGAGGCGGCCGCTGGCGCCGGCGAGCTGTCCCCGGAGGCCCGGGCCGAGATCGAGGCCGCCCACCAGGCCGTCCTCGAGGCCGAGGAGCGGGCCAACCGGCGCATCGGCGCCGGCGCCGCCCGCAAGGCCCTCGAGCGAGCCAAGGAGCACGAAGCCGAGCTCCTGGCCAAGCACGGGTTCGCCAGCTACATCGACGTGGTCCTGACCGGCGGTCGGCCCCGCCAGGAGTCCCCCGAGCTGATCAAGGCGGCCCGGGCCTACCGGGCGGCGGTGGCCGAGCGCGACGCCCTCGTCGAGGCGGCCACCGCCAGCCCCGAGCTCACCTACCTGCACGGCGAGCGGGCCCGGCTCCACCAGCACTGCGTGGACCTGCTCGGCGTCGACCCCGGCGACGAGGTGGTCGCCCTCCTGTGGGAGCACCCAGCCGTCCCCGCCGACGTCGTGACCGGCCTGCGCGACGCGCTCGCCGAGGTCGGCGTCCACCCCGTCGGCGTCAGCCTCCCGACGGCGGCGGCCGCGTGGCTCGACCGCCACGTCCCCTCCGCCGACGAGGCGGCCCGCCGAGCGGAGGAGCGCACGCTGCGCCACCAGCGCGTCGCCACCCTCACCGAGGAGCGTGACCGGCTCGTCCAGGCCGTGGCCGACGCCGAGCAAGCGGTGGCGGACGCCGCCGACGCCCTCGAACGGGCGTCCCGCACGGTCAGCGCCTTCGAGTCCGAGCTGTCGATGCGGGCCGACGAGGACGCCCGCCGGCTCCAGCGCTTCGCCGCCGCAGAGCAGCTCCGGGCCCAGATCGAGTCGCTCACCCGCACGCTCGACGTGGCCGAGGCCGATGCTCGCCGCACCCTGGAGGAGGCCGCGTCCGCCCTGGCCGTCGCCGAGGCCGAGCTCGACCGGGCCGGTGCCCGGGTCGGCGACCTCCAGCGCCGAGCCCGGTCCCTCCTGAGCGAGGTGCCGGCCGACCAGCGGCCCGACGGCGAGCCCCTCGCCGTGCTGGCCGAGCTGGTCGAGCCGCTCCGGGCCGCCGCGGCCCGGCTCGAGCC
>DATGRC010000021.1:0-2653 GCA_035303865.1 Acidimicrobiales bacterium | reverse complement strand
GGAGGACCGCCGGCGCCGCGAGGAGGCCGAGGTCCGCAACAGCGCCGACAGCCTCGTCTACTCCACCGAGAAGCTCCTGAAGGAGCAGGGCGACAAGCTCCAGGGCGACGAGAAGACCCAGGTGGAGGAGAAGCTGGCCGCGCTGAAGTCGGCCATCAGCGGCACCGACGTGGAGGCGATCAAGTCCGCCACGGAGGCGCTGATGACCGCGTCGCAGGGCTTCACCCAGCGGCTCTACGAGCAGGCCGCCGCCTCTGAGCGGGCGGCCGGCGACACGGCGGCGTCGTCGCAGCCGAGCGACGACGACGTGGTCGACGCCGAGATCGTCGACGAGGACCAGAGCTGACCATGGCTAACGCCCCCCAGGACCCCGAGGCCCGCGAGCCCACCACCCCCGAGGCCACCGAGACCGACGCCGCCGCAGCCCCTGAGGCTGCGGCGGCCGAGGGGGCCGGCGACGCCGCGGCGTCCACGGAGGACGCGACGTCCACCGGGGACGACGAGGTCGTCGAGGGCGAGCTGGAGGAGGAGGTCACCGTCGAGACGCTGCTCGCCGACCTCGAGCGGGTGGCCACCGAGCGCGACCAGTTCCTCGACGCCTACCGCCGGGCCCAGGCGGACTTCGAGAACTTCAAGAAGCAGAGCCAGCGCCGGGCCGAGGACGAGGTCCAGCGCCGGCTGGCCGCGTTCATGGAGGCCTTCCTCCCGGTCCTCGACGCCTGCGACGCCGCCCGCCAGCACGGCGCCGACGCGGTCGAGCCGATCGCCAACGCCCTGCTGCTCGCCCTCGAGAAGGAGGGCCTGGAGCGGGTCGAGCCGGTCGGGGAGCCCTTCGACCCCAACGTCGCCGAGGCCGTCGTCCACGAGCCCGGCGAGGGGGGCGAGCAGGTCGTCGCCGAGGTGCTCCGCGCCGGGTACCTGTTCAACGGACGGGTGCTGCGACCGGCGATGGTGCGCGTCACGGACTAGGGGTTCGGCTGATGGCTCCGCAGCGCGAGTGGTTCGAGAAGGACTACTACCGGATCCTGGGCGTGCCGGAGACGGCGTCGGCCAAGGAGATCAAGAGCGCGTACCGGAAGCTGTCGCGGCAGTACCACCCCGACGCCAACCCGGGGGACTCGGCGGCCGAGGAGCGCTTCAAGGAGATCTCGGCCGCCTACGAGGTCATCGGCGACCCCGAGCGCCGCAAGGAGTACGACGAGGTCCGCCGCCTCGGCCCGGCCGCCGCCGGCTTCCCGGGCGGCGGGGCCGGCGGGTTCTCGTTCACCGACGTCGGCGACCTGGGCGACATCCTCGGCGGGATCTTCGGTGGCGGGGCCGGTCGGCGCCGCCGCGGCCGGGGCCCGCACCGGGGCCAGGACCTCGAGGCGGAGCTCCACCTCACCTTCGAGGAGGCGGTCTCGGGCGTCACCACCACGGTCCACCTCACGAGCGAGGCCGCCTGCCGCACCTGCAACGGCAGCGGCGCCCGCCCCGGCACCGCGCCGCGGCCCTGCGCCCGCTGCGGCGGCCAGGGGGTCGTCTCCGAGAACCAGGGCCTCTTCGCGTTCTCCACCCCGTGCCCGGCCTGCGGCGGCCAGGGCGTCACGATCGAGGATCCGTGCCCCACCTGTCGGGGCACCGGCACCGAGCGCCGGCCCCGGGAGGTCAAGGTCCGGATCCCCGCGGGCGTCGACGACGGCCAGCGGATCCGCCTCAAGGGCCGCGGCGGGCCGGGTCGCAACGGCGGGCCGCCGGGCGACCTCTACGTCGTGGTCCGGGTCCGGCCCCACCCGCTGTTCGGTCGCAAGGGCCGCGACCTCACCCTCACCGTGCCCATCACCTTCCCCGAGGCGGCGCTGGGCGCCGACGTGGTCGTGCCCACCCTGTCGGGGGCGCCGGTCACCCTGCGGATCCCGCCCGGCACCCGCTCGGGGCGCACGTTCCGGGTGCGGGGGCGCGGGGTCGCCACCTCGAAGGGCACCGGCGACCTCCTCGTCACCGTCGAGGTGGCCGTGCCCACCAAGCTGTCCAGCGCGGAGCGCAAGGCGCTCGAGGCGTTCCAAGCCGCCGGTTCGGGCACCTCGCCCCGTGAGCACCTCGGAGTGTGATCCCCATGGCCTCGTCGTCGCCCAAGAAGAAGCGTGCGGTCTACGTGATCTCGGTGGCGGCCGAGCTGGCCGGCCTCCACCCCCAGACGCTGCGCATCTACGAGCGCAAGGGCCTCGTCGACCCCGCCCGCACCGGCGGCGGGAGCCGGCGCTACAGCGACGAGGACATCGAGCAGCTGCGCCGCATCCAGCAGCTCACCAACGAGGGCCTGAACCTGGCCGGCGTGCAGCGGGTCCTCGAGCTCGAGGCCGAGATCGCCCGGCTCCGCAAGGAGCTCGACGAGGTCCGTGAGCAGGCGGCCCAGGCCGTGGCCCAGGCCCACCGCCAGTACCGCCGCGACCTCGTGCCGCTGAGCCAGGCCATCACCCTCTTCCGCGAGCGCCGCTGACCGTCCGCGGGCGCTCGTCGGGGGCCGGCCCGATGGCCCCAGGCGACGGCGTCGGCGTAGTAGCTGCCGGCGGGCACGTCGCGGAACGGCGTGGCGGCGTCGGCGACCGGGGCGGCGACGAGTGCGAGGGAGCCGGCGAGGAGGAGGACCGTGAGGAGGGCACCGAGCCGTGCC
>DATGRC010000020.1:0-8925 GCA_035303865.1 Acidimicrobiales bacterium | reverse complement strand
GACCCGGGGGACCATTGCCGACCTTCAACCTGGCCGATCTCTTCGAGGTGGCGGCCGACGCGCTGGCCGACCGGCTGGCCGTCGTCGCCGGCGACGTGCGCCGCACCTACGCCGAGCTGGACGAGCGGGCCACCCGCGTGGGGCGCCACCTGCGAGCCGCCGGCCTCGAGCCGGGGCAGCACGTGGCGATCCTGTCCTGGAACCGCATCGAGTGGCTCGAGGCGATGCTGGGCTGCTTCAAGGCCCGCCTCGTGCCGATCAACGTCAACTACCGCTACACCCCCGACGAGCTGGCCCACGTGCTCCACGACGGCGACGTGGTCGGGCTCGTCACCGAGGCCGGCTTCCTGCCCCACCTGGCCGAGATCCGCGCCCGCCTGCCCCTGCTGCGCCACGTCGTGGTGGTCGACGACGGCAGCCCGACCGACGTCGACGGCGCCGGCCCCGCGGTCGCCTACGAGGCGGCGCTCGCCGAGGCCGGCGCCGAGCGGGACTTCGGACCCCGCTCCCCCGACGACCGCTACGTGCTCTACACCGGCGGCACCACCGGCGCGCCGAAGGGCGTGGTGTGGCGAGGCGAGGACCTGTTCTTCGCCGCCCTCGCGGGCGGCAACCCGAGCGGTCCGCCGATCTCCCGGCCCGAGGAGCTGGCCGAGGTCGTCGTGGCCGAGCGCCAGCCCTGGCTGGTCACCTCGCCGCTCATGCACGGCAACGGGCAGTGGAACAGCCTCGTCCCGCTCCTCACCGGGCGCAGCGTGGTGCTCTGGACCGGCCGGCGCTTCGACCCGCAGGCGGTGGCCGCGCTCGCCGCGGCAGAGCGAGCCTTCCTCCTCGTCCTGATCGGCGACGGCATGGCCCTCCCGTTCGTGGAGGCCCTCGAGGCCGACCCGGCGGCCCACGACCTCAGCGGCCTGCGCGTCGTCACCTCGGGCGGCGCCATCCTCTCCCCCCGCCTCAAGCAGCGGCTCACCGAGCTGCTGCCGAAGGTCACGATCGTCGACGGCTTCGGCGCCTCGGAGACCGGCAGCAACGGCCGGCTCGTGGGCACCGGCGACGGGTCCGGCCCGCCCCGCTTCGCGATGGGCCCCGACACCACGGTGCTCGACGACGACCTCACGCCCACCCCCGTCGGCGAGGTGGGCCGCCTGGCTCGTCGGGGCCACGTGCCCCTCGAGTACTGGAAGGACCCGGAGAAGACGGCCGCCACCTTCCCCACCGACGCCGACGGCGTGCGCTGGGCGATCCCGGGCGACCTCGCCCGTCCCGAGGCCGACGGCACGATCACCCTCCTCGGCCGCGGCTCCACGTCGATCAACACCGGCGGCGAGAAGGTGCACCCCGAGGAGGTGGCCGTGGCGGTCAAGACGCACCCGGACATCGCCGACGCCATCGTCGTGGGCGCGCCCGACGAGCGCTTCGGGCAGCGGGTCGTCGCCGTCGTCGCCCCCCGCCCCGGCGCCACCCCCACGCTCGAGAGCGTCCGGGAGCACCTCCGGCCCCTGCTGGCCGGCTACAAGGCGCCCCGCCAGCTCGTGATCGCCGACGAGCTGCGCTACACGCCCCAGGGCAAGCCGGACCTGCGCTGGGCTGCGGACCTCGTCGCCGCCCACGCCGAGGTGCCGGCGGAGGCCGGGACGTGAGCGTCGACGTCGCCGCCTGGCGGGCGCGGCTGGCGCCGCTCGGGGTGTGGTGCACGCTCGACCGCCTCCCCGCTCCCGACGCCGCCGCGGTGGCCCAGGAGGCCGAGGCCCACGGCTACTCGGCCCTCTGGCTGCCGGAGACGACGGCGCGCGACCCGTTCGCGTCGATCGCGTTCCTCGGCGCCCGCACCGAGCGGCTGGTCCTGGCCACCGGGATCGCCAACATCCACCACCGCCACCCCGGCCCCATGGTCCAGGCCACCGCCACCCTGTCCGAGCAGACCGGCGACCGGTTCGTGCTCGCCATGGGCGTGAGCCACGCCCCGCTGGTGGAGGGCATCCGCGGCCTCGACTACGGCAAGCCGCTGGCCACGATGCGCCGGTACCTCGAGGCGATGGACGCCTCCCCGTACCACGGTGCGCCCCCGCCGGCGCCCGCTCCCCGCCTCCTCGGCGCGCTCGGGCCCAAGATGCTCGAGCTGGCCGCCGAGCGCGGCGACGGCGCCCACCCCTACTGGACCACGCCGGAGCACACCGCCCAGGCCCGCGCCATCCTCGGTCCCGACAAGCTGCTCTGCGTCGAGCAGAAGGTGGTGCTGTCGACCGACCGGGAGGTGGTGCGGCGCACGGCCGAGAAGGCGCTCGGCACGTACCGGTCGCTCCCCAACTACCGCAACACGTGGCTGCGGCTCGGCTTCACCGACGACGAGATCGACGGGCTCGCCGACCGCTTCCTCGACTCGGTCGTGGCCTCCGGCGACGTCGACGCCGTCACCGAGCACGTCCGCCAGCACCTCGACGCCGGCGCCGACCACGTCTGTATCCAGCCCATGACCCCTGACCGCCCGCTCACGGTGGACGCCGAGGCCCTCGCCGCCCTCGCCCCCGTGGCCCACCCCATCGAGAGGTGACCCCATGGCCATGACCGAAGCCCGCATCGCCGAGGTGAAGCGCCGCCCGGCCGAGGAGCGCGCCCGCCGCCACTACCCCGAGGACTTCCCCGGCCTGCCCCCGGTGCCGGCGGGGCGCTACACCGACCCCGAGTTCGCCGAGCTCGAGCGCGAGGCGGTCTTCGGTCGGTCGTGGCTGTTCGTGGCCCACGGCGACCAGTTCCGCCAGCCGGGCGACTACCTGCTCGTCGAGCACCTGGCCAAGCCGGTCATCCTCGTCCGCGGCCAGGACGGCGAGGTCCGGGCCCACCTGAACGCCTGCAAGCACCGGGGCGCGGCGCTGCTCACCGAGCCCTGCGGCAACACCGGGCGCCGCATGACCTGCCCGTACCACTCGTGGGTCTACGACCTCGACGGCACCCTCGTGGGCTACCCCGACGCCAACAACTTCCGCGAGCTCGACCCGGCCTGCGTGGACCTCACCTCGGTGCGCTGCGAGTCCTGGGGCCCGCTCGTGTTCATCTGCTTCGACGACGAGGCGCCGCCGCTGCTCGAGTTCCTCGACTCCGTGGGCGAGGACCTGAGCGAGATGGCCGACCTGGACGGCCGGC
Organism: Acidimicrobiales bacterium; assembly: GCA_035303865.1. GTDB lineage: Bacteria > Actinomycetota > Acidimicrobiia > Acidimicrobiales > VFJN01 > VFJN01. The sequence continues at coordinate 5,784 of DATGRC010000020.1, read as the reverse complement.
TCCACCTCGCCGGCACGACCTTCCGCGACGTCCCAGTGAACTGGAAGCTCCCGGTCGACGCCAACATCGAGACGTACCACGTCAACACCGTCCACCGGAACACGGCCGGCAAGGTCCTCGACCAGGCCCAGACCGGCATCTGGCTGTTCCGCAACGGGCACTCGCGGATGATGCTCATGTCCAAGGAGGGGGTGCCGCTCACCGGCGTGCAGCCCTTCCCCAGCCTCTTCGACGGGATCGGCGACCTGCCCGAGTCGGGGACGTTCTCGTTCCACCTCTTCCCGAACCTCAGCATCGTGTTCGTGGGCCGGGGCTTCCTCTTCCTCATCACGAACTGGCCGAAGCCCGACGGCACGTCGAGCTACCACATCCACTGGTGCTCCTCGCTGTCGAACGACACCGAGGAGGGGCGCAAGGCCAACGAGCTGTTCATCGGGTTCAACACCAAGGTGCTCTTCGAGGACCTCGAGGTGCTGCCCGGCATGCAGGTGGCCCTCGACTCCGGGTCGATCGACGTGATCAACCTCAACTACCAGGAGCGCCGCATCTACCACGTGCACGAGGCCATCGACCGCGCCATCGGCGTGGAGCGGGTGGCCGAGCACCTCCGCGTCCCGCCGATGCTCGGCAGCTTCATCGAGGACTGACGTGACGACCATCGAGCTCCCCACCAGCCGCCCCGAGGTCGACCTCCTCGACCCGAGCTTCCACGTGGGCGACCCGCACCCGGCGTACGCGTGGATGCGGCGCCACGAGCCGATCTACCGGGACGTCAACGGCCTGTGGTGCATCACCCGGATGGAGCACGTGCGCCACGTGGAGCGCCACGCCAGCGACTTCATCAGCAGCCGCGGCTACCGGTCGGTGTGGTTCCCCAACGAGACGTCGATGATCTCCCGCGACGACCCGGGCCACCAGGAGCAGCGCAAGCTGATCTCCGACCTCTTCACGCCCCGGGCCGTGTCCCAGCTCGAGGACGACATCCGCGGGCTCGTGCGCGACGCCCTCGCCATGACCCGCGGGCTCGACCGCTTCGAGGTGATCGACACCCTCGCCGGCCGGCTCCCCGCCCAGGTCACCTGCAAGCTGCTCGGCTGGCCGCTCGCCCACTGGCGCGACGTGAAGTCGTGGTCCGAGCGGCTCATGCGGGTCGACATGCTCTTCCGCGACCCCACGCAGATGTCCGACGCCACCCGGGCGGTCATGGAGATGGCGGCGCTCACGCACCCGAGCGTCGAGGAGCGCCGCGGCTGCCAGGCCACCGACATCCTGGGCCGGTGGGCCAACGCCACCCTCGAGGGCTGCCCGATGAGCCTCGAGCAGATCGACTCGGAGCTCGGCCTCGTCGTGCCGGGCGGGGCGGAGACCACCCGCACCACCCTCAGCCGGTCGCTCATCCTCTTCAGCGAGCGCAACGACCTCTGGGAGCAGCTGGCCGAGGACCCGAGCCGCATCCCCACCGCCGTGGAGGAGCTCCTCCGCTGGGTGACCCCGCTCAACAACATGTTCCGCACGGTCGCCCGAGACGTCGAGGTCGACGGCGTCCGGATGAAGGAGGGCGACCGGGTCGCCCTCGTCTACCCGTCGGCCAACCGGGACGAGGACTGGTTCGAGGACCCCTACGAGGTGGACCTCACCCGGGACCCCAACCCCCACATCGCGTTCGGCTTCGGCACCCACTTCTGCCTCGGCGCCCACGTCGCCCGGCTCCAGCTGCGGGTGGCGCTCGAGGAGCTCACGTCGCGGTTCACCAACCTGCGTCCGATCAGCCCGCCGGTCTACGAGGCCAACGTGTTCGTCAAGGCCGTCGAGCGCTTCGAGCTGGGCGTCAACCCGCGCTGAGCCGCCGCTGACGTGATTGCAGTGGCTGCAACGTTGCAGTCACTGCAACTTCCCGCCATGCTGGGTCGGTGACCGACCTGGGCCTGCGCGAGCGCAAGAAGCATGAGACCCGAGCGGCGATCGCGCGCGCCGCGCTCGACCTCGCCGTCGCGCACGGGCCAAGCGCCGTCACCGTCGACGACATCGCCGCCGCCGCCGGGGTGTCCCCCCGCACCGTCTTCAACCACTTCGGCACCAAGGACGAGGCGATCCTCGGCATCTCGCCCGAGCGGCGGGCCGAGCTGCTCGACGCGGTGCGGGACCGCCCCGCCGCCGAGCCGCCGCTGCGGGCCATCGGCGCCGTCTTCACGGAGGCGATGACGGCCAGCGACGACGCGGCCGCCTTCTGGCTGAGGCGGGCCCAGCTCGTCGCCGCCCACCCCGACCTGCGGGTGGCCCAGCTGGCCTCCCAGGACCAGCTCCAGCAGGAGCTGGTCACGGTCGTGGCCGAGCGCACCGGCCTCGATCCCGACGCCCACCCCTACCCCGAGCTGGTGGTGTCCGCGGCGCTGGCCGCCGTGCGGATCGCGCTGGCCCGCGCCGCGCACGCCGGGCCGGCTCGGCTCCGGCGGGCCATCGAGGACGCCCTCGCCGTCCTCGCCGACGGCTTCGCCCCGCCCACCACCTGACCCCCGACGCACGCACCGAGAGACCGATGACCGCCACCGCCCCTGCCCCCGCCGACCCGACCGCCCCCGCCCCCGGCGAGTTCACCCACCGCCAGGTGCTCGTGATCTTCTCCGGGCTGCTGCTCGGCATGCTGCTCGCCGCCCTCGACAGCACGATCGTGGCCACCGCGCTGCCCACGATCGTCAGCGACCTCGGCGGCCTCGACCACATCTCCTGGGTGGTCACCGCCTACCTGCTGACGATGACGATCGCCACGCCACTCTACGGCAAGCTCGGCGACCTCTACGGCCGCAAGCGCCTCTTCCAGATCGCGATCGCCGTATTCATCGCGTCGAGCGCGCTCTGCGGCCTCGCCACCTCGATGGCGCAGCTCATCGCCTTCCGAGCGCTGCAGGGCGTCGGCGCCGGCGGGCTGATCGTGCTCGGCCAGGCGATCATCGCCGACGTCGTGAGCCCCCGGGAGCGCGGCCGCTACCAGGGCCTCTTCGGTGCCGTGTTCGGCGGCTCGAGCGTCGCCGGCCCGCTGCTCGGCGGGTTCTTCACCGACCATGCCACCTGGCGCTGGGTGTTCTACATCAACGTGCCGCTCGGCCTCCTCGCCCTCTTCGTCACCGCCGCCGTGCTCCCCGCCTCTCCCCGCCGCCTCGGCGTGAAGGTCGACCGGTGGGGCGCGCTGCTGCTCAGCGGCGCCGTCGCCGCCGTGATCCTCGTCACCACGTGGGGCGGCACCGAGTACACCTGGGGCGATCCCCTCATCGTGTCCCTGATCGTCGCCGGCGCGGTGCTGACCGGGGCCTTCGTGGCCGTCGAGCTGCGGGTCCCCGAACCGCTCCTGCCCCTGCGGCTCTTCCGCTTCCGCACCTTCGCGCTGGCCAGCGGCATCGGCCTGCTGCTCGGCATGGCGATGTACGGGGCGATCAACTACCTGCCCCTGTTCCTCCAGACCGTGAACGGGGCGTCGGCCACCGACAGCGGCCTGCTGCTCGTGCCGCTCATGTTCGGGATGGTCGTGTCCTCGACCTTCGCCGGTGCGCTCGTCACCCGCACCGGCCGGTACCGCATCTTCCCCGTGATCGGGACGGCGCTCATCACCCTCGGCCTCGGGCTACTCGGCACGCTCGACGGCAGCTCCACCCGGCTCGAGTCGGGCGCCTACATGGTCGTGGTCGGCGTGGGCATGGGCTTCACGATGCAGATCATCGTGATGGCCACGCAGAACGAGGTCCCCCGCACCGACCTCGGCATCGCCACCTCAGCGGTGAACTTCTTCCGGTCGATCGGCGGCTCGATCGGCGTGGCCCTCGTCGGCGCCATCTTCAGCAGCCGGCTGGCCGGCACGGTCCGGGAGGTGATCGGCAGCGGCGGGGCCCTGGACCCCGGCGAGGTGCAGCAGCTCCCGCCGGGCACGCGAGCCCGCTACGTCGAGGGGTTCGCGGACGCGCTGACGAGCACGTTCTGGCTGCTCGTGCCGGTGCTGGCCGTCGCCGTCGGGCTCGCCCTGCTCCTGCGGGAGCGCCCGCTGCGCACCAGCAACCACGAGGTCCACGTCGTCGAGGTCTGACCCGGGCCTCGCCCGCCGCCGCCCGCCCCCCGACTGACCGGCCGGTCGGCTGGGAAGGGAGGCCCGGTGACCGTCGTCGGCTTCCACGCCTCCCACGAGCAGATCCACCCCAGCGCGCTCCTCGACGCCGTCCGGCGGGCCGAGGAGGCGGGGTTCACCGCGGCCATGTGCTCGGACCACTTCGCTCCCTGGAGCGAGCGCCAGGGCCACAGCGGCTTCGCCTGGTCGTGGCTCGGCGCGGCCCTGGCCTCCACCTCGCTGCCGTTCGGGGTGGTGACCGCGCCCGGCCAGCGCTACCACCCGGCCGTCTCGGCCCAGGCCATCGCCACGCTGGCCGCCATGTTCCCCGGTCGGTTCTGGGCCGCGCTGGGCAGCGGCGAGAACGCCAACGAGCACATCACCGGCGACGCCTGGCCCCGCAAGGAGCTCCGCAACCGACGCCTCGGCGAGTGCGTCAGCGTGATGCGGCGGCTCCTCGCCGGCGAGGAGGTCAGCCACGACGGGCTGGTCACCGTCGACGGGGCCCGCCTCTGGACGCGGCCCGACGAGCCGCCCCCGCTCATCGGGGCCGCGGTGTCGCCGGAGACCGCGGCGTGGGTGGCGGGCTGGGCCGACGGGCTGATCACCGTCGACCGGCCACCCGAGGTGCTGCGCCGGGTCGTGGCCGCCTACCGCAGCGCCGGCGGCACCGGACCGGCCAGCCTGCAGGTCCACCTCTCCTACGACCGCGACGAGGACCGGGCGCTGGCCGTCGCCCACGACCAGTGGCGCAACAACGTCGTGGGCCCTCCGGTGGCGTGGAACCTCGCCACGGTCGAGGAGTTCGACGTCCTCGGCGAGCACGTTCGGCCTGACGCGGTCCGGGGCCCGGTCCTCGTCTCGAGCGACCCGAAGCAGCACGCGGCGTGGCTGCAGGAGCGGGCGGACCTCGGCTTCGACCGGCTCTACCTCCACCACGTCGGTCAGACCCAGGACGAGTTCATCGACGTCTTCGGCGAGCGGGTCCTGCCCGAGCTGGGGGTCACTCGCCCGTGAAGCTCACCGACACCGGCGACCTGTGGTGGAAGACCGCGGCGATCTACTGCCTCGACGTCGAGCGGTACCTCGACTGGGACGGGGACGGCACGGCGACCTGGCCGGGCTCGCGCAGCGCATCGACTACCTGGCCGAGCTGGGCGTGACCTGCCTCTGGCTGATGCCGGTCTACCCCACCCCCGGGCGCGACGACGGCTACGACATCACCGACTTCTACGGCGTGGACCCCCGCCTCGGCACGCTCGGCGACCTCGTCGAGGTGGTGCGCACGGCCAAGGAGCGCGGGATGCGGGTGATCGTCGACCTCGTCGTCAACCACACCTCCGACCAGCACCCGTGGTTCAGGTCGGCCCGCCGGAGCCGGCGCTCCCCGTACCGGGACTGGTACGTCTGGTCCGACGACCCGCCCGCCACGAAGCCCTCGGAGGTGGTGTTCCCCGACGCGGAGGACAGCATCTGGAGCTGGGACGAGCAGGCCGGCCAGCACTACCTGCACCGCTTCTACCGCCACCAGCCGGATCTGAACGTCACCAACCCGGCGGTGCGCGACGAGATCGAGAAGATCGCCGGCTTCTGGATCCAGCTCGGCGTCGACGGCTTCCGCGTCGACGCCGTCCCCTACGTGATCAAGCTGCACGGCGGCCACGACGGCGCGCCCGCCGACCCCCACCAGATCC
>DATGRC010000019.1:0-2542 GCA_035303865.1 Acidimicrobiales bacterium | reverse complement strand
CGATCGGCATCGGCTGGGCCGGCCCGACGATCCTCCACGCCGGCACCGACGCCCAGAAGGAGCGGTACCTGATGCCGCTCCTCGCCGGCGAGGAGATCTGGTGCCAGCTCTTCAGCGAGCCCGACGCCGGCTCCGACCTGGCGTCGCTCACCACCCGGGCCGTGCGCGACGGCGACGAGTGGGTCGTCACCGGGCAGAAGATCTGGACGTCGCTGGCCCAGCACGCCCAGTACGGGATCCTGATCGCCCGCACCGACCCGGACGTGCCGAAGCACGAGGGGATCTCGTACTTCATCTGCCCGATGGACGCCCCCGGCATCGAGATCCGGCCCATCATCGAGATGACCGGCGCCCACACCTTCAACGAGGTGTTCCTCGACGAGGTGCGCCTCCCGGCCGAGAACCTCGTGGGCGAGGTGAACCGGGGCTGGGGCCTGGCCAAGGTCACGCTCGGCAACGAGCGGGTCTCGCTGTCCTCCGGGGGCGCCCTGTGGGGCCAGGGGCCCGACGCCACCGACCTGCTCGACGTCGTGCGGGCCGCCGGCGGCACCGCCGACCCCGTGCTGCGCCAGCGCCTGGCCCAGCTCCACATCGAGCACGAGATCCTGCGCCTCATCCGCCTCCGCACCGTCACCGCCCGCATCAAGGGCCAGCCGCCCGGTCCGGAGGCGTCGGTGCGCAAGATCCTGGCCGACGAGCACGGCCAGCGGATCATGGGCCTCGCCAAGGACCTGGCCGGCGCGGGCGGCATGCTCACCGACGCCGGGCCGCTGGGCGCCGACGTCGCGCTCTGGCTCCACGGCTTCCTGTTCGCCCCGGCGCTGACGATCGGCGGCGGCACGGGCGAGGTCCAGCGCAACATCCTCGCCGAGCGCGTCCTCGGCCTCCCGCACGACCCGGAGCCCCGGTGACCCCGCCCCGGCGCCGGTTCGCGAGCGCGACGGCGGAGCGGCCAGACTGAGCGCCATGAGCCGCATCCGCTCGATCGCGCTGAAGCGCCACGACAAGGTCGTGGCCAACATCGACCTCCCGGGCGTGCCGGCCGGCACCCCGGGCAAGGTCCTCGTCGTGTCCGGCCTCACCTGGGTCCGCTACCGCGTCCTCTTCGAGAACGGCGTGGAGCTGGGCATGCTCGACGGCCGGCACATCGTCCGCCCGGGCGACTTCATCCCGCTCGACGAGCGCGTCGAGGAGGAGGTCGCCGCCGAGGAGGCCGCCGACGACGCCGGCGACGCCGAGGCGGCCGGGGGCGGCGACAACGAGTGGGGCGTCCCCGCGCACCTGCTCGAGCGCTCCAAGCGGGCTCGCGAGCGCCTCGCGGGCTGAGCCCAAGCACCCACCACATCGCACCGAACCAGGGGGAGAACCCATGAAGCTGTCCACCGCCCTCAGCTACGCCGGCGGGTTCAAGGAGGGGGCCGACCAGGTCGTGGCCCTGGAGAAGGCCGGGCTCGACATGGTCTGGGTGGCGGAGGCGTACAGCTTCGACGCCGTCTCCCAGCTCGGCTACCTCGCCGCCAAGACCTCCCGGGTCGAGCTGGCCTCCGGCATCCTGCCGATCTACACCCGGACCCCCACGCTCCTGGCCATGACCGCCGCCAGCCTCGACGCGCTGTCCGAGGGCCGCTTCGTCCTCGGCCTCGGCGCCTCCGGCCCGCAGGTCATCGAGGGGTTCCACGGCGTCCGCTACGACAAGCCGCTCGGCCGCACCCGGGAGATCATCGACATCTGCCGTCAGGTGTGGCGCCGTGAGCGGGTGCAGCACGACGGCCCGAGCTACAAGATCCCGCTCCCGGCCGACCAGGGCACCGGGCTGGGCAAGCCGCTCAAGCTCATCAACCACCCGGTGCGCGAGCGGGTGCCGATCTACGTCGCGTCGCTCGGCCCGAAGAACGTGCAGATGACCGCCGAGAAGGCCGACGGCTGGCTGCCGATCTTCTTCAACCCGGCCAAGGCCAAGGCGGTGTGGGGCGACGACCTCGCCGCCGGCACCGCGAAGCGCGACCCGGAGCTCGGACCCCTCGAGGTGGTGGCCGGCGGCCTCCTCGCCGTGGGCGAGGGCGCCGAGCGCGTCCGCGAGATGTCCCGCCCGATGGTGGCCCTCTACGTGGGCGGCATGGGGGCCAAGGGCCGGAACTTCTACAACGACCTGATGAAGCGGTACGGCTACGAGGCCGAGGCCGAGCAGATCCAGGACCTCTACCTCGACGGCAAGAAGGACGAGGCCGCCGCGCTCGTCCCCGACGAGTTCCTCGAGCAGATCTCGCTCTGCGGCCCCGAGGGCTACGTGAAGGAGCGGCTCGCCGCCTACAAGGAGGCTGGCGTGACCAACCTCAACGTCACCCCGATCGACAAGGACCCGGTGGCCCTGCTCGAGAAGGTCAAGGGCTGGACCGAGGACCTCTAGGCCCTCCGCCCACCACCCCGTTCGCCGACCGTGCGGCCCGGGCTCCGGCCCGGGCCGCCGTCGCGCTCGGGCTCGCCCTCAGGCGAAGGCCCGCTGGACCACGCCGAGGGCATCCTCGGCCTCGCGCACGAAGCG
>DATGRC010000018.1:0-3844 GCA_035303865.1 Acidimicrobiales bacterium | reverse complement strand
GATGAAGTTCACCTACTTCCACCTCATGCCGTTCGACGGCCTGGGCGAGGACTTCCCCCAGAAGCACCGCAGCTCGTGGGTCGACATCGACCCGCGCCTCATGGACGTCCCCCGGATCCACCAGCTCTACAACGACTACCTGGACGAGCTGGAGCACGCCGCGGTCCGAGGCTTCGACGCCATCGGGGTCAACGAGCACCACGGCAACGCCTACGGCCTCATGTCGAGCCCGAACATGATGGCGGCGGCGCTGGCCCGGCGGATCACCGACACCGAGGCCAAGCTCCTCGTCATGGGGCCGGCGGTGCCCCTCTACAACCCGCCGATCCGCATCGCCGAGGAGCTGGCCATGCTCGACGTCTTGTCGGGCGGGCGGCTCGTCACCGGCTTCCCCCTCGGCAGCAGCCAGGACACGAACTTCGTCTACGGCGTGCCGCCGGCGACGATGCGGGAGTGCTACCAGGAGGGCTTCGAGCTCATCCTGAAGGCCTGGACCTCGGACGAGGTCTTCGCCCACAACGGCCGGTTCTCGAAGCTCCGCTACGTCAACCCGTGGCCGAAGCCGCTGCAGAAGCCCCATCCGCCGATCTGGGTGCCGGGCAGCGGCTCGGTCGAGACCATGGACCTGGCGATCGAGCGGGACCTCCCGTACTTCCTGCTCTCGTTCTTCGGCGCGAGCTTCGCCGAGGACATGTTCCGCCGGTTCTGGGATCGGGCCGAGGCGGCGGGCGTCGACGACAACCCCTTCCGAGCCGGGATCGTCCAGATCGTCATGGTCGGCGACACCGACGAGGAGGCCCGCCGGCTCTACGAGCGCCACGTGCAGTACTTCTTCCAGCGCTGCACGCACATCTACCCCGGCTACGTCGAGGCGCCGGGCTACAAGTCGATCGAGTCGCTCCGCGCCGTGCTCCCGAAGCCGGGTGCGACGACCCACACCCGGCCCGACAGCTTCGCCGCCGCCAAGGACTACGGCTGGGACGAGTTCGTCGACCTCGGGATCGTCGTCGGCGGCGGCCCCGACACCGTGCGGGAGCGGCTCGAGGACCTCGCCAAGCGGCAGAACATCGGCAACTGGGTCGCCCTCCTGCACATGGGCGACATGCCGCGGGACGTGGCGATGCACAACATCGACCTCTTCACCGGGAAGGTGCTGCCCGGCCTGCGTGACGTCTTCAAGGGGGCGGAGCACCGCTGGTGGCCGAAGCCGATCGAGGGGTTCCAGCCGGCGTCTGTGGCGCCGGTCGCACGAGGGGAGCAGTGATGGTCGACGTCAACCGCCGCACGATCGCCGGCCCGCTCGAGGGCCTGACGTTCGTCGTCGACGAGCGGGGGCCCGGGGACGGGGGACCGCCGCTCGTCTGGCTGCACAGCGAGCTCGGCGACTTCGCCGGCCCGCCGCTGACCGACGAGCTCGCCGGCCGGCTCCGCACGCTCGTCGCCCACCTGCCGGGCTGGGGCGTCGCCACCGGCGTCGAGCACTTCGACCAGCTCGAGCACCTCGCCACCGCCTACTGGTGGCTGTTCGACGAGCTCGGGCTCGACGCGGTGCACCTGGCCGGGCTCGGCATCGGGGCGACGCTCGCCGCCGAGATCGCCATCCAGCAGCCCGACCGCGTGCCGTCGCTGGTGCTGGCCGGCCCCTTCGGGTTGTTCCGGGAGGACGATCCCGGCGGCGACCTCTTCGCCCTGGTGCCCCGGGACGTCATGCCGCTGCTCTACGCCGACCCGGCGGGACCGGTCGCGAGCGCGCACTTCCCGCCGGCCGCCGACGCCTACGAGCGCGGGCTGCAGACCGTGCGCCGGGTCGAGGTGCTCGCGCCGGCCAGCCGGTTCCTCTTCCCCATCCCCGACACCGGCATCGGCCGCCGCCTCTACCGGCTGGGCGACCGCCCCGTGGAGCTGTTCTGGGGGGCGAAGGACGGCATCGTGCCGCCGTCGCTCGCCGAGGACTGGGCGGCGCACCTGCCCGGCGCGCGCACGACCATCGTCGAGGGCGCGGCCCACATGGCGCCCTACGAGGATCCCGCGGCCTTCTCGGCGGTCCTCGAACGGGCGACGAGCGCGGCGGTGAGCGCCGGGTAGGGGCCGTGGACTTCACGCCCGACGAGGACCACCAGCTGATCGCGGAGGCGGTGCGGGCGCGCTGCGCGGCGTTCGACGACGAGTACTGGTCGCGCTGCGACGCCGAGCACCGCTTCCCGTGGGAGTTCTACAAGGCCATGGCCGACGACGGCTGGCTCGGCATGCCGTTCCCCACCGAGTACGGCGGTGGGGGGAAGGGAATCACCGAGGCGGCGATCATGATGCGGGAGATCGCGGCGTCCGGCGGGGCCATGAACGCCTGCACCCCGCTGCACCTCACGATCTTCGGCCTCCAGCCGGTCGTGAAGCACGGCAACGAGCGTCTGCGCGAGACGTTCCTGCCGGCCGCGGCCCGCGGCGAGCTGCACGTCGCCTTCGGCGTGACCGAGCCGAACGCCGGGACCGACACGTCGCAGATCACGACCAGCGCCGTGCGCGACGGGGACCGCTGGCGGATCAACGGCCAGAAGATCTGGACCACCAAGGCGCTCGAGGCGCAGGTCGTCCTGCTCCTGGTCCGCACCGGGCGCGACCCCGAGGACCGCTTCGGCGGGCTGACCCTGTTCCTGGCCGACATGGACCCGGAGCACGTCACGATCCGGCCGATCGACAAGCTCGGCCGCAACGCGGTGACGACGTGCGAGACCTTCTACGACGACCTGCCGGTCGAGGACTGGCGGATGGTCGGCGAGGAAGGCAAGGGCTTCCGGCACCTCCTCAGCGGGCTCAACCCGGAGCGCATCCTCGTCGCCGCGGAGGCGATCGGGATCGGCGACGCCGCGCTCCGGCGCGCCGTCGCCTACGCCAACGAGCGCGTCGTCTTCGACCGACCGATCGGGGCGAACCAGGCGCTCAGCCACCCGCTGGCCGACGCCTACGCCCGGCTGGAGGCCGCTTGGCAGCTCGTGCTGCTCGCGGCGTGGCGATACGACAACGGCCTCCCGTGCGGTGCCGAGGCCAACACGGCGAAGTACCTCGCCGCCGAGGCGGGCTTCCTCGCCGCCGACCGGGCCATGCAGGTCCACGGCGGCCTCGGTTACGCCCGGGAGTACCACGTCGAGCGCTACTGGCGGGAGGCCCGCCTCATGCGCATCGCCCCGGTCAGCCAGGAGATGACGCTCAACTACCTGGCCCAGAACGTCCTCGGCCTCCCACGGAGCTACTGATGGCCGGCGACACACCCCTCGCGGCACCGCAGCCCGCCCCCTGCACCGGCCGCCTCGCCGGCCGGACGGCGCTCGTCGTCGGCGGCGGCGCCGACGGTCCGCCCCGGCCGGGGGAGCACCTCGCCATGGGCAACGGACGGGCGATCGCGCTGCGGTTGGCGGCGGAGGGCGCCACGGTCGCGGTCACCGACGTCGACCTCGGGCGGGCCGAGGAGACGGTGGCCGCGCTCGCCGGCCCCGGCCTCGCGATCCGCGCCGACGTCGGCGACCCCGAGGACTGCCGGGCTGCGGTGCGGCGCACGGTGGACGAGCTGGGCTCGGTGGACATCGTCGTCCTCAACGCGGCGGTGAGCGGCCGGATGCCGCTCCGGGCCCAGACGCTCGAGGACTGGGAGCGGTCGGCCCGGGTCAACGTCCAGGGCCACTGGGTCACCGCCCAGGCGGCGCTCGGTCCGATGCTCGACCGGGGCAGGGGCGTGTTCGTCTTCGTCGGCTCGACCGGCGGCGTCCTCTCCAGCGGCTCGGCGGTCGCCTACGAGGCGACGAAGGCGGCGCAGCTCGCCGTCATGCGCCACATCGCCGTGCGCTACGCG
>DATGRC010000017.1:0-5977 GCA_035303865.1 Acidimicrobiales bacterium | reverse complement strand
CGCCCCCGCCTTCTTGGCGCCGGCCTTCCGCGCTCCGGCCTTCTTCGCGCCGCCCTTCCGCGCGGCCGTCTTCCTCGCCCCCGCCTTCTTCGCGGCCGTCTTCTTCGCGGCCGTCTTCTTGGCTGCCGTCGTCTTCTTGGCCGCCGTCTCCTTGGCCGCCGCCTTGGTGGCGGTCGCCTTCTTCGCCGCGGCCTTCTACGCGGCCGTCTTCTTCGCCGGCGCCGCCGCCTTGGTGGCGGTCGCCTTCTTCGCCGCGGCCTTCTTCGCGGCCGTCTTCTTCGCCGGCGCCGCCGCCTTCTTCGCGGCCGTCTTCTTCGCCGGCGCCGCCGCCTTCTTCGCCGCCGCCTTCTTCGCGGTCGTCTTCTTCGCGGCCGTCTTCTTCGCCGCCGCCTTCGTCGACGCCTTCGTCGTCGTCTTCGTCGACGCCTTCGTCGACGCCGTGGCCTGCTCGGCCGTCGACGCTGGCCCGGCTGACTCGGCGGGCGGAACGGCCTCGGCCTCGGTCGCCACCGGCGCCGGCGCCGCCTCGGTCGTGGCGGCCGGCGCCGCGGTGGACGGCGCGGCGGGGGAGGTCTCCTCGGGCGTGGCGGGCGGGGCAGGCGACGCCGGAGCCGGGGCGTCAGCCGGCTCAGCGGCCCGGACGACCGGACCATCCGGGGATCCGCCCGCGGACGACGGCGCGCTGGGGGCCGGGGTGCTCGAGCCGCGGCGGGCGGCCAGGCGGGCGTCGATCTCGTCGATCAGGCTCTGACGCCGTCCGAGCGACATCTCCTTGGCTCGGACCTGGGCCAGCTCCTCCTCGTCGAGCTCGTCGAGGAGGGGGCGGATCTGCGCGGCCGAGAGCGACTCGTAGTCCGCGATCGGGAACGCCGCGTCAGAGCCCTCCGCGTCGCCGGCGGCCCCGGGCAGCGGGTCGACGTCGGTGCCGGTCCGGCGGAGCTCGGCCAGCCGGGTGAGGATCTCCGGACGCCCCTTCGTGGCCCGCTCACGGGCCTCGACCACGTCGATCTCGTCGACGTAGAGCTGCGGGAGGAGCGGGAGGATCTGAGCCGAGGTGAGCGTGTCGTAGTCGGCGATCGGGAACTCGACCTCGCCGTCCCACTCGCGGTCGTCGTCGGGCTCGCCGGGCGCCGGCTTGGCGAAGTCGTCCTGGTCCTTGGCCAGCCACTCGTCGCCCTCAGCCTCCTCGGCCGGCGGCTCGGGGGCGGTGGCGACCGGGGCGACGGCGGTGGGAGCCGGGCTCCCGGCTGCCGCACCCACGAGCGCGGGCTCGCGCTCGGGCTCGGGCTCGGCGTCGGCGAGGGGGGCGGGGGCGTCGGCGGGGATCTCGCGCCGGCTCTTGTTGAGGCGCGAGGCGACGAGGAGCACGATGGCCGCAGCCACGCTCGCCGCCATCGAGAGGTAGGTGAGCAGCAGGCCGTCGTCGCTCAGCAGGCCGAGGATGAGGAGCACGGTCGCTCCGACGACGAGGGCAATGCTCAGCAGGACCAGCACAGGCAGATCACCCTTTCGGGTCGTTGACAGGGTGGCCCACATTACGCAGGCCTCCTCCGCCGGGAGGGAATGGACGGGCCGGGTTCAATTCGACCGGCGGGGCCGCCGGCCCTGCTCAGCGGCGGCGCCCGAAGCGCGAACGGGGCTGCTCGCTGCTCTCGAACAGGCTGCCCTCGGGCTGCGGGGAGAAGTCCTCGTCCCGAGGACCGAGCGGCGCGTCGTCGGTCATCGCCTTGCGCAGCTCGCGCAGGTAGGCGTCGTCGTCGTCCTCGTCGGCGGCGTCGGCCAGGACGTCAACCGGCTGCGTGGGCGGCCCGGCGTCCTCGGCCGGGGCCTCGGTGCTCCAGGCGGCGTCGTCGGGCGCCCACTCGGCCGGCGCCGGCTCGGCCTCGGCCTCGGCCTGGGGGGCGACCTCCTCGAGGGGTGGGGCCACGAGCGGAGGTCGCGGCGCCGGGGTGGCCGCATCGGGCTCGGGCGCCGGGCGGGGCACCTCGGGCGCCGTCAGCTCGGGCATCGGCTGCTCCCCGAGCGCGTCCGGATCCTCGAGCAGGGTCCGCAGCTCGTCGGCCGCCCGGGCGATGGCGGCCCGGCGGTGCTCGAGGTGGCCCTCCAGCGCCTCCACGTCGCTGCGCAGCGCGTCGCGGCGCGCCTCCAGCTCCGCCATCTCGGCGAGGACCTGGGCCCGGGCCTCCTCGTGGGCGCGGCGGGCCTCGTCCTCGGCTTCGGCGCGGGCGCGGGCCGACGCCTCCCGGGCCTCGGCCAGGAGGCTCGACGCCTGCTCCTGCGCGCTGGCGAGCGTGCGCTCCGCCTCCTCGCGGGCTTCGCGGATGGCGGCGTCGGCGGTGCGCTGGGCGAGCACGAGCGTGCGCTTGAGCGTCTCGTCGGCCTCGGTGCTGGAGCTGGCGCGCTCCTCGGCCTCCGCGGCGCGGCGCTCGGCTTCGGCCAGCCGAGCCTCGAGGGCCTCGACCCGCTGACGAGCCTCCTGCAACTGCGTCTCCTGACGCTCGACGCCGACGGCGATCCGCTCCAGGAAGTCGTCGACCTCCTGCATGTTGTACCCGCGCTTCGCCTCTCGGAACTCGACGTCGTGGAGCAGCTGCGGTGTCACGTCCATGCACCGATCGTAGCCACGCACCGGGCCCCGGCCAGGGAGCCCCGCCGAGCACGGCTCGCGGGCCGCCCGGGCTCAGCGAGACGGGCTCAGCAGATCAGGATGATGACGAAGAACACGATGAGCGGCGACAGGTCGAGCGCCGCCATGCCCATCCGCACGGGGGGCACCACCGACCGGATCGGGCCGAGCACCGGCTCGGTGATGCTGTAGACGAACGAGGCCACGCCGGCCAGGCCGCTGCCGGGCTCCACCCGCACCCACGACAGGATGATGCGGGCGAAGATGACCCAGGAGTAGATGGAGAGGAGCGCGCAGATCAGGTCCAAGGAGGGGCGTCAGCCTTCGTAGCCGTGCTCCTCGAGGCGGCGCCGCTCCTCGGCGGACACCTCGACGTTGCTGGGGGTGAGCAGGAAGACCTGGTTGGCGACGCGCTCCATCGTCCCGCCAACGCCGTAGCAGAGCCCGGAGGCGAAGTCGATGATGCGCCGGGACAGGTCGCGCTCCACGTTCTGGAGGTTGATGATGACCGGGAGGTTGGCCTTCAGCTTGTCCCCCACCTCTTGCGCGTGGTTGAAGGACGTGGGGGCCACCACGTGGGGCTTGGCGGAGGCGACAGGCTGCAGCGGCCGCACCACCGCGGTGCGCGGCCGGGCGCCGGGGTCGCCGTCGCCGGCCGGCTGCGGCCGCACGGTGCCGATCGTGCGGACCGAGCTGGTGGGACCGCCGCCGTCGGGCGGCTCGGGCTCCGGCTCCCGGGTGGGGGCGGGGGGCGCGGCCGGGTACCGGCTGGCCGCCGGCCGGCTCGGCGCCGGGCGCGGCTCGTCGAGCTCGTCGTAGTCGTCATACTCCTCGTCCGGGCCGAGGCCCAGGTAGAGCATCGCCCTACGCAGCATCGAAGTCATCCGCGTCTCCTCCTGGACATCGAACCCTACTTTCCCACGCCACCGGTCTGACGACGGGGACCGAACAGGGCGGTCCCCACCCGCACCATCGTCGCCCCCTCGGCCACCGCCTGCTCGAGGTCCCCGCTCATCCCCATCGAGCGCTCCGGCAAGCCCAGGCGGTCGGCGAGGTCGCGCACGACCCGGAACGCGGCTCGCACCTCGCCGTCGGGTCCCTGGGGCCCGATCGCCATCAGCCCGTCGACGACGAGGCCGAGCTCCTGGGCCGCGGCGACGAGCGTCGGGACGTCGTCGGGCGGGCAGCCGCCCTGCTGCGCGGCTCCGGCCACGTTGACCTGGACGAGCACCCGCGCCCCCGGTGCCCGGCGCGCCACCTCGGCGGCGAGCGGCTGGCGGTCGATCGACTGCCACAGGTGCACGTGCGGCGCGGCCACCTTGACCTTGTTGCGCTGGAGGCGACCCACGAAGTGCCACCGGACCCCCTCCCCCAGTGCGGCGGCCTTGTGGACGAGCTCCTGGGCGTAGCTCTCGCCGAGGTCGACCAGGCCGTGCTCGACGGCGGCGGCGACCACCTCGGGGGGCTGCCCCTTCGTGACGGCCACGACACGGACCCGCGCGGGGTCGCCCCCGGCGGCGGCGATCCGCTCGCGCACGGCGACCAGCCGGCGCCCCACGTCCTCGGCTGCGGCGCTCACCGCCGCCCTCCGACGGATCGGGCGCGCACGGCCGGTCGGGCTACTTGAGGAACGACGGAACGTCGAAGTCGTCGTCGCCCTCGAGGCCGAGGTCGTCGTCCTCGTCCGCGTCGTCGCCGAACACGCTCGCCGCCGCGCTGGGGGCGGCGGGCTCGTCGCTGGGGCGCTTGTCGTCCCAGCGATCGAAGCCGGCGGCGATGACGGTGACGCGCACCTCGTCGCCCATGTCGTCGTCGATGACGGTGCCGAAGATGATGTTGGCGTCGGGGTGGGCCACGCCGTGGATGACCTCAGCCGCCTCGTTGACCTCGAACAGGCCGAGGTCGCTGCCGCCGGCGATCGTGAGCAGGATGCCGCGCGCGCCCTCGATCGAGGCCTCGAGCAGCGGACTCGAGATGGCCCCCCGGGCGGCGTTGAGCGCACGGCCCTCGCCCGCCGCGTAGCCGATGCCCATGAGCGCCGAGCCGGCGTTGCTCATGATCATCTTCACGTCCGCGAAGTCGGTGTTGATGAGGCCGGGCGTGGTGATGAGGTCGGTGATGCCCTGCACGCCCTGGAGGAGGACCTCGTCGGCCATCTTGAAGGCGTTGAGCATCGACGTCTTGTCGTTCGACACGGTGATGAGCCGGTCGTTCGGGATGACGATGAGGGTGTCGACCTTCTCCTTCAGGCGCTGGATGCCCTGCTCGGCCTGGACCGACCGGCGCCGGCCCTCGAAGGCGAACGGGCGGGTGACCACGCCGATGGTGAGCGCGCCCTGGCTCTTCGCGATCTCGGCCACGACCGGGGCGCCGCCGGTGCCGGTGCCACCGCCCTCGCCGGCGGTGATGAACACCATGTCGGCGCCCTTCAGGACCTCCTCGATCTCCTCGCGGTGCTCCTCCGCCGCCTGGCGACCGACCTCGGGGTCGGAGCCGGCGCCGAGGCCGCGGGTCAGATCCCGGCCGATGTCGAGCTTCACGTCGGCGTCGCTCATGAGCAGCGCCTGGGCGTCGGTGTTCACGGCGATGAACTCGACGCCCTTCAGGCCGGCGTCGATCATGCGGTTGACGGCGTTGACGCCGCCACCCCCGATGCCGACGACCTTGATGACCGCGAGGTAGTTCTGTGGGTTGGCGACCATGGCTGGCATTACCTCCACGAGGGGTTGCACGAGATGCGCGAGGCGCCGGGCGCTCGGTCGGCGCCCAGTCTGAAGGTCGAGTCGAGGTGGAGGACGCCTCTACCTCGCGGGTGGGTGGAGAACGCTACGGGCATCCTTCCTCCCGGGTCAACACCGGGCTGCCGGGCAGCCGCAGGTCGATCGTGTCCAGGCAGGTGAGGTCCACCTGGCCGAGGATGGTGGTCAGCGACCGCAGCTTGGCCTCCAGGCGCTCCGATCCGCCGAAGCGCACCCGACCTCCCTGGGCCAGGGTGCCGACCACCTCCGTGGGGTCCACGGCGGTGACGGTGCCGGGCAGCGCGGCGCTGACCTCAGCGGCCACGGCCAGCGCGTCGAGGGTGGCGGCGGGCAGGTAGTCGCCTGCTGCGGCCGGGGCCACGCCCTCGAGCAGCGGCAGCTGGGCGGCGGGGCCGTCGGCCGGACCGAGCACCCGCCCCTCGACGTCGACGGCGACGGGGCCGTCGGTGCCGTCGACCCGGGCCACCGGGGTGCGCTCGGTGACCGACAGCTCGACGACGCCGCCGACGCTGCGTCGCACCTCGACCTCGGCCACCCACGGCAGGGCGACGACGCGCTCCCCCACCGCCCGCAGGTCGACCGACACGAGCGG
>DATGRC010000016.1:0-4400 GCA_035303865.1 Acidimicrobiales bacterium | reverse complement strand
CGGCGAGCTGGACCCGCAGGAGCGCCTCGTGGCCGAGCCACTCCACCTGGCGGACGACGGCCCGCAGGGGCCCGTCGGGGTCGAGCCGGAGGTGCTCGGGGCGGACGCCGACGACGACCTCGCCGGGCGGCGCCGAGGTGGTGACGGGCAGGCGGCTGCCACCGATGGCGACGGCGCCGTCGGCGAGGACGCCGGAGGCCGTGTTCATCGGGGGCGTGCCGATGAACCCGGCGACGAACAGGTCGGCCGGCCGCTCGTAGACCTCACGGGGCGTGCCGACCTGGTGGAGGCGTCCCTCGCTGAGGATGGCGATGCGGTCGGCCATCGTCATGGCCTCGACCTGGTCGTGGGTGACGTAGACGAAGGTGGTGCCGAGCCGCTGATGGAGGTCGACGAGCTCGGCCCGGGTCTGGGTGCGGAGCTTGGCGTCGAGGTTGGAGAGCGGCTCGTCCATGAGGAACACCGACGGCCGGGAGACGACGGCCCGGGCCAGGGCGACCCGCTGGCGCTGCCCGCCCGAGAGGGCCCCCGGCCTGCGGTCGAGGTAGGCCTCGAGGCCGAGCATGCGGGCGGCCTCGTCGATGCGGGCCTTGCGCTCGGCGGCGGTGAGCTTGCGGACCTCGCCGGGCCCGCCGTCGGGGCCCGGCACGCGGGTGGGGCGAGTGACGAGCGGCGACTCGATGTTCTTCCGCACGGTCATGTGCGGGTAGAGCGCGTAGCTCTGGAACACCATCGACACGTCGCGCTTGGCCGGGATGACGTCGTTGACCACCCGGTCCCCGATGCGCAGCTCGCCGGCGGTGATCTCCTCCAGCCCGGCGATCATCCGCAGCGCGGTGCTCTTGCCGCAGCCCGAGGGGCCGAGCAGGACCATGAACTCGCCGTCGGCGACGTCGAGGTCGAGGCTGTCGACGGCGGTGACCTCGCCGTACCGCTTAGTCACCCCTCGGAAGGTCACGCTCGACATGGCGCTCAACCTACGCGGCGGACGCACCGGGGGGAGACAGGGGCCGCCACCGGGGCCTGTGCGCCTCCGGGCGGCGCGGCGCGGGCACCTGACGTTCCGTCAGGAACCAGGAGACAGGCGGCGCCAGCGCGGCTATCGTCACGGCGAGCACACCGGGGGGAGTGCGAAGTGGGTGGAGACCAGGCCGCGGCCAAGACGCTGTTCGGTCGGTCGTCCCTGGATGGTGGGACGGCCGACGCCCCGCGTTTCACGGCGGTCGTCGTCGCGTCGTTCGCGGCCGGCGCCGGCGTCGGGCTGCTGGCGTCGGGCGGGCCTCGCGGCTCGACCGCGGCGACGATCGCCTTCGCCACGGTCGTCGCCCTCGCCGCCGTGTGGTCGGCCGTCGCCAACGCCCGCGAGGCCCAGGCCTCGGTGGGACGGGACCTCGTGGCCGCCGAGCGGGCCCGCCTCGGCCGCGAGCTCCACAGCACGCTCGGCCACCTGGCCTTCATCCAGGCCCAGGCGGCCCAGCTGCGGCGCCTCGTCGCCGAGCACGACGAGCCGCTCGGGGACATCGTCGACGCGGCCCGGGACGCGGCGCGCGAGGCCCGAGTCGCGCTGAGCCGACCGGCGACGGGGGCGGGCCGGTGAGCGCCCGGGTGCTCGTTGCCGACGACCACCGGCCGATGCGGCGGCTCGTGGCGGAGTCCCTGGCCGACGACGGGTTCGAGGTGTGCTGGGAGGCCGGGGACGCGGTGGGCGCGGTGGAGGGCGCCACCACCGAGCAGCCGGACATCTGCCTCCTCGACATCGCCATGCCGGGCAACGGCATCGCCGCCGCCCGGATCATCTCGGACCGGGTGCCCGAGGCCCGGGTGGTGATGCTCACCGCGTCGAAGGAGGTCGACGACTTCCTCGACGCGCTCCGGGCCGGCGCCTGCGGGTACCTGCTGAAGACGATGAGCCCTGAGTCGTTCGGGCGCGCCCTGCGAGCCGTGCTCGACGGGGAGGCGGCGCTGCCGCGCGAGCTCACGCCGGCGCTGGTGGACGGCTACCGCCACCGGCGACGGCGGCGGCTCTACGTCGACGGCCAGCCGGTGAGGCTCTCCGAGCGCGAGTGGGAGGTGCTGGAGCTGCTCAGCGAGGGCCTGTCCACGGCGGACATCGCCCGGCGCACCTTCGTCGCCCCCGTCACCGTCCGGAGCCACATCTCCTCGCTGTTCCGCAAGCTGCGGGTCAGCAGCCGCGAGGAGGCCGTGGACCGCATGCTGGGCTGAGCGCGCCCGGCGGCGGGCCGGGCCCGGGGGTACGCTCGGCGCCGGATGTTCGGCTGATGGCTCGGACGTGCATCCACCGATGCCCCCGCTCCGGCGGGGGCATCACCGTCAGGGGCGGGGCGCTGGGTCGTCCTCGTCGAGGCGCAGCCGCAGCTGGCCCCGCGCCGCCGGGCGGCGCCGAGCGCGCAGGTCGATCACCGAGGCGCTGCCCTGGGCGAGGCCCTGCACGACGCTCATGATGACGCTGCGGGCCAGCTCCGGCGCGGGGCGCTCGAGGCCGAGCGCGGCGACCACGCAGGAGCCGATGAGCAGGGTGAGGCACAGGTGCGAGGTGGCCCGCACGTGCACGTCCGAGGCGATGAGGTGCTCGTCCTGCGCCTCGCGGATCACCACGTCGAGCGCGGCGAGGGCGTAGCGCAGGTGCGGGCGCAGCTCGGCGCGCACGGCGTCGTCGCGGATGCCGACCACGAGCGTCTCGGCGAGGAGCGGGTGCATCGGCACGAGGTCCCCGGACTGGAGCTCCACGATCAGGTCGACGAGCGCGGCCGCCGCCGGGGCGCCCTCGGTGATCGACACGAGCAGGTCGGCCAGGAAGTCCTGCACCTCTCGCCCGGTGGCGCCGACGATGAGCGCGGCCCGGGAGCCGACGAGCTCGTCGACCTGCGAGCGGCTGAGGCCGGCGGCGGCGGCCACGTCGTCGAGGTCGAGGTGCGCGGCGCCGACCTCGTAGAGCAGGTCGGCGGCCGCTCGCAGGATGTGCTCGTGTCGCTCGGCCAGCGCGTCGGCGCTGGGTTCGTCCATGGCTGACGCTCAGCCCCTCCGCCGGAGCCGGACGGGAGCGTCGGCGCCGCTCAGGACGAACCCGGCGGCGAGCAGGGCGAGGGCGAGGACGACGAGCTGGCGGGTGGCGTCGCCCGCGCCGGTGGCGGGCAGCAGGGACCGGCCGAGCACCGCGGTGCCAGCCTGGTCGACGGTGGTGAGGACGTTCCCGGCGACGGGCGTGCAGCGCAGCGGGACCGACAGGTCCTGCCCGAAGGCGGCCACGCCGATCGTGACGCTCAGGGCGTCGAACCGGAACGACACCGGTTCGCCCACGGCGCTGGTCCGGGTGAACGCACCGGAGAAGGGCCCGAAGTCGCCGCCGGCGGGGCGCCCCGCGGCGAGCGTCACCTGCTGCGCGGGGGGCCGGGCCAGGATCGGTTCGCCGGTCACACCCGCCTCTGGGTGGACCGCCCACTCGACGTCGGAGATCGTGGCCTCGGCGATCCCGAGCCCGACCACCTGGTCGACGATGTCGCTCGGGAGGCTGAGCCGGGCCGAGAAGGTCGCCGTGAACGACGCCCCCTGGGCCGGGCTCGGGGACACCGCGGCCATCGTCAGCACCGGGTTGACGGCGAGCGAGTCGACCGGCGTCCGAGTGAGCGTCTCGATCATCGAGCGCACCGCGGGATCGGTGATGCTGCACTCGTAGGTGGCCTGCGATGTCACCGCCGGGAGGTGGCTGCCCGCCGGCTTGCCGCCCCCGCCAGGACCGCCGACGGCACCGGGGCCGCCGCTCGGCGGCGGGGAGGCGGGGGGCGCGGTGGGGGGCTCGACGGGCGGCGGAGGCGGCGGCGGGGTGCCCGCTTCGTCGGTGGCCGACAGCACGTTGCCTGCCGTGGGGTCGCAGGCCAGCTTCACGTCGATCGGTGCGGCGCCGAGGGAGACCTGGATCGTGAGCGTGAGCCCGTCCGAGCGGAACGCGACCGGCTCGCCCAGCTCGCTGGTGCGGGTGAAGGTCCCGGTCACGGGGCCGAGCTGACCCACCGCGGGAGCGCCCGCCACGAGCGCGATCGTCTGGCCCGGTGGGTGCGCCACGAGCGGCGCCCCTGACACGCCGGCCATCGGCGTGATCGTCCAGGTGAGGTCGGTGAGGCCGACCTGGTCGATGCCGACGCCCACCACGCCGTCGACGAGGTCGGCGGGCAGCGCGAGGCGCATCGAGAACGCGGCGGTGAACGCGTCGCCGGGTCCGGGGCTCGGGGCCACGGCCTCGCGCCGGATCGTCGGGTTGACGACCAGGCGGTCGAAGCCGCCCTCGGTCATCAGGTCGAGCAGCGCCTGGCTGGCCGTGTCGGCGGCCCGGCACTCGTAGGTGGCGTCGCTGACCGCGGCGGCCGGGTAGGTCCCGGCCGGCT
>DATGRC010000015.1:0-10917 GCA_035303865.1 Acidimicrobiales bacterium | reverse complement strand
TCGCCGTCGGCGTCGTCGTGCTCGTAGCCCTTCGCCACGGTGAGACCGGGCTCGAGGCAGGCCACGCCGAACCCGTCGACGTAGGTGAGGTCCTGGCCGACCTGCGTCGTTACCGATCCCGCTGCCGGTCGCGTTGGTCATCTCGATGCCGACCTGGCTCCCGGTGAAGAGGATGCCGGTGTCGCTCGTGAACGTGCCGATGTCGCCGTCGGCCTCGCAGGGGTCGATCGGCTCGACGGTGGCGAACTGCACCGGCTGGGCCACACCGGGGTCGCCGGCCGTGTAGGCGGAGACGGCCACGTTGTCTGCGGCCGGCTCGGTGCCGTTGAGCTGCCCGAGCCGCTCGGCCAGGCTCCGGATCTGGGGGTCGGCCCGGTAGCGGCCGCCGTCGGCCCGCACGTACTCGTCGAGCATCATCGGCGGCGCGGCCGAGTCGAAGGTCTCGTGGTACAGCACGACCGGCTCGTGGGCCTCGCCTGGGTGTCCAGGGTGGGCCGCAGCCGGGGTCGTCGTCGCCACGACGACCAGGGACGACATGACGCAGGCCAGGGCCAGCGCGGACGCCTACGGGCGCCGGGCGCGGGCCACCCGCCAGCGCGCGAAGCGAGTCGAGTGCGTTTCCGCCGGTTTCCTTTCGCCGCGTGACCACGCTCAGTGGTCAATGCACCACGGAAGGTACGGAACGGCCCATAGCGGAACAACCGGACGGCGGCCGGGCCCGCCCCGGGGGTCAGGAGACCCGGACAGGCATCAGGAGGTAGAGGAACTCCGGGTGGTCGGGCACGCGCAGCACGGCCGGCTTGAGGGCGTCGATCGTCTCGATCGACACCTCGTCGCCCGGGGCCACCTCCACGCCCTGGAGCAGGTAGTCCGGGTTGAACGCCACCGTGAGCGGCTCGCCCTCGTGCTTGGCGTCGAGGGCCTCGTGGGCCTGGCCGACGTCTTGGGTGACGGCCACCAGCTCGAGCCCGTCGGCCGACATCACGAGCCGCACCGGCGTGGCCTCCCGGGCGAGCAGCTTCACGCGGCGCAGCGCCTCGAGGAGCACCTCGCGGCCCACGGTGAGCCGGTTCGGCTGGGCCTGCGGGATCAGCCGCTCGTAGGGCGGGAACTCGCCCTCGATGAGCACGGTGGTGAGCCGCGTGCCGCCGACGGTGAACGAGGCGTCGCGCTCGCCCAGCCGCACGGTGAGCGAGTCGTCGCTGCCCAGGAGGCGCGACAGCTCCTGCAGCGCCCGGGACGGGACGAGCACCTGCTGGCCCTCGGCGAGCACCGAGGTGCCGGGCAGGTCCCGCACGGCGAGGCGGTACGAGTCGGTGGCGACGAGGCGCAGGCCCCCGTCGTGGGCGGCCAGCAGCACGCCGGTGAGGATCGGTCGGGCGTCGTCGCTCGACGCGGCCCGCACCACCTGGGCCAGGGCGGTGGACAGCTCGGCGGCGGCGAGGTTGACGGGCTCGCCGGCGGGCTCCTGCAGCTGCGGGAACTCCTCGGCGGGCAGCACCCGGAGGCTGAAGTCGGACCGGCCGGCGGAGATGCGGGCCTGCTCGGCGTCCACCTCCACCTCCACGCTGCCCGCCGGCAGGGCGCGGACGATGTCCGACGCGAGCCGGCCCGGCAGCACCGTCACGCCGTCCTGGTCCCCGGCCACCTCGATCTCGACCGCGATCGTCAGCTCGAGGTCGGTGCCGGTCAGGCGCAGGCGGTTCCCGGACAGCTCCACCCGCACGCCCGAGAGCACGGGGAGCGAGGTGCCGCGGCCGGCCGCGGCTCGTCCGGCGCTGCCGAGCGCCTCGACGAGGAGGTCACGCTCACATCGGAACTTCACGCTGGCTCGCTTTCTACCGTCGTGTGGTGCAGATCAACGCAGGAGTGGTGGTAGGGCCTGTGGATTGGGGATGACCGGGCATCAGCCCAGGTCAGCGAGGGTGCGGTCGTCCCACCGATGTCCCCAGGTTCGCACAGGGCCGAGGTGTGGACGGGGACGGTTCGGGGAAGGAGCCCGCGTTGCCCACAGCGCGCCCCGAGCCCACCACGGCCGGTCCACAGGCGATGCCCACGATCTTCCCCAGGGGGTGTGACGGGGCGGCCGCCGCTCATGCGCCGGCCCGGATCGCCTGCACGAGCTCGGTGACCTGGTCGTAGACCGAGCGCTGGTGCTGCATCTGGGTGCCGATCTTGTCGACGGCGTGGATGACCGTGGTGTGGTCTCGGCCGCCGAACTCGCGGGCGATGGCCGGGTAGCTCAGGTCGGTGAGCTCCCGGAACACGTACATCGCCACCTGCCGGGCGGTGACGAGCGGGCGCTGGCGCTTCTTCCCGATGATCTCCTCCACCGGGATCCCGAACATCTTGGAGGTGGCCTCGAGGATCACCTGGGGGGTGATGGGTCGGGGCTGGCGGGTGGTGAGCAGGTCCGAGAGGATCTCGGCCGCCTTGTCCACCGTGAGCTGCTCGGCGGTGAGGTTGGCGAAGGCCGCCACCCGGATGAGCGCCCCCTCGAGCACCCGGATGTTGTCCGTGATGTTCGTGGCGATGTACTCGAGCACCTCGGGCGGGATCGAGGTGGCCTCCCGCTCCGCCTTGTTGCGCAGGATGGCTAGGCGGGTCTCGAGGTCCGGCGGCTGCACGTCGACCATCAGGCCCATCTTGAAGCGGCTCTTCAGGCGCTCCTCGAGGGTGCCGATGGCGTCCGGCGGGCGGTCCGAGGACAGCACGATCTGCCGGTTCGACTGATGCAGGTGGTTGAAGGTGTGGAAGAACTCCTCCTGCGTCTCGGTCTTGCCCTCGATGAACTGGATGTCGTCGACGAGCAGGACGTCCACGTCGCGGTAGCGGCGCTTGAACGCGTCGTTCGTGCGGGTGCGCACGGCGTCGATGAACTCGTTCAGGAACGTCTCGCTCGTGACGTACCGCACCCGGTAGGTGGGGTAGTTCTCCCGCACGTAGTGCCCGATGGCCTGCAGCAGGTGGGTCTTGCCGAGCCCGGCGTCGCCGTAGACGAACAGCGGGTTGTACTTGCGGGCCGGCGTCTCCGCCACGGCCAAGGCCGCGGCGTGCGCGAAGCGGTTCGACGGCCCGATCACGAACGTCTCGAAGCTGTACCGGGGGTTGATCTCCTCGGTCGACGGGGTCGTCCCCGGCCCGGGGCCCTCACCGGCGGGCTCGTCCCCGGCCGGCGCGGCGCTCGGCGGCGCCACCGTCCAGGCCGGTTCGGGCTCGGCCGCCGCGATCTCGAGCGACAGCTCGACGTGCCCGGCCCCGACCTCCTCGAGGGCGTCGCGCACGAGCGACAGGTACCGGCCCTCGATGCGCTCCTTGGCCAGGAACGACGGCACGGCGAGCGTGAGCGTGGTGCCGTCGTAGTCGACGGCCCGAGCGGCATCGAACGACGTGAGCCACACCGGTTCGGAGACCTGGGCCCGGAGGATCCCGGCGCACTCGTCCCACAGCCGCTGCGCCTCGTTCACCCGAGCTCGTGCCTCCTGGTCGGGGGACGTCCACAGCGACGTCCACACTCTGTGGAAAACGGTCTGGGGGCGTGCGGGGCCTCCCCGAAGGGTGGCACGCACGATGCCCTCGAAACCTGTGTCGCCTCGGAGGCCCGCGACGGGGAAGCGCCGTCTCGGGCCGCCGCAGCGGGTCTCGGCACCGTAGCACCGGCCTCCGGCCTGTGGGCAAGGGCCCCCGGGGCGATCTGCGTCGTCCCAGGTCAGCGGGGGTGAGAGATCCGCGGCTCGCTGGCGCGGGTGTGGTATCAGCGCACCGGTGCCGGCGCAGTTGCCCCTCGGCGGGCGCGCCCTCTAGCGTTGCCCGAGCACTGCGCGCGTGCTGGCTCGCCGGCGCGCCTGCAGGGCACACGATCGATCGCCGCCGGCCATCGGGCCCCCACCTCGGCCCCCGCCGGTCATCCCCAGGTCAGCGAGGACGCAGTGAAGCGCACCTATCAGCCCAACAACCTCCGTCGCGCCAGGCGCCACGGCTTCCGGCACCGGATGTCCGACAAGGCCGGCCGGGCGGTGCTCCGGGCCCGCCGCCTCAAGGGTCGCAAGCGCCTCTCCGCCTGAGCCGGGCGGACGTCGCCATGGCATGCCCTCGCTCCGACGGATGCCCGGTGACCCCCGTCGCCGGAGGCCGGCCTGCCGCGTCCGACGCGCCGTCGGACCTGTGATCGTGTGCCCAGCCACCGCCGGCTGCTCCGGGTCACCGACCGCGCCAGCTTCGACGCCCTCCGGAGGGGTCGACGAGGCCGGGCGGGGACGGTGACGGTCACCTTCGTCCCTGCGGTGCCGGGCCGTCCCGGCGTGCGCGCCGCGTTCCAGGTGGGCCGAGCCACCGGCCCGGCCGTCGTGCGCAACCGCATCCGCCGACGGCTGCGAGCCGCCCTGCGCGAGCTGCTCGCCGCCGGCCGGCTCCCCGAGGGCACCTACCTCGTGGGCGCCCGCCGCGAGGCCGCCGACCAGCCCTGGCCCAGCCTCCTCGAGGACCTCGGCGCCGCCGTCGACCGGGCCACCGAGCCCCGTGGCGGTGATCCCCGGTGACCGCCGTGGCCGCCGAGGGCACCGTGGCGGCCCGCCCCCGGGGCCTCGTCGCCCGAGGCCTCCACGCCCTCGTGCGCGCCTACCGGGCGGTGGCCGCCGGGCGACCCTCCCCCTGCCGGTTCGACCCCAGCTGCTCCACCTACGCCCTGGAGGCGCTCGAGCGCCACGGCGCGGCCCGGGGCAGCTGGCTCACCCTCCGGCGCCTGGCCCGCTGCCACCCCTGGGGCGGCATGGGCTGGGATCCCGTCCCTGACCGAAAGGCGAACTGATGTTCGACGGCCTCTTCGAGGTCATCGCCAAGGTGCTCAGCACCTTCTACGACCTGACCGGCGACTACGCGCTCTCCATCGCGCTGCTCACGCTCGTGGTCATGGTGCTCACCACGCCCTTCACCCTGAAGGGCACCCGCAGCATGATCCAGATGCAGCGCCTCCAGCCGGAGATGCGCCGCCTCCAGCTCAAGTACAAGGACGACCGCCAGAAGCTCAACGAGGAGTTGATGGCGTTCTACCGCGAGCACCAGCTCAACCCGCTGGGCGGCTGCCTGCCGCTGCTCCTCCAGGCCCCGATCTTCATGCTGCTGTTCCAGCTGATCCGGGGCCTGACCCGCACCGCCGAGGGCGGCGGCTTCGATCCCGACCACCTCGACTCGGGCACGAAGCTCTTCCAGGACCTCGCCGGCCAGGACGAGATGCTCTCCTTCGGCGTCGACCTGGCCCAGAGCGCCAGCCGGGCGCTCAGCGAGGGCTTCGTCAACGGCGTGCCCCACGTGGTCATGGTGGCGATCGTCGCCGTCAGCTCGTACTTCCAGCAGAAGCAGATCCAGGGCCGGAACCCGAACGCCGAGATCCCGCCCCAGCAGAAGATGCTGATGCGGATCATGCCGGCGATGTTCGTGTTCTTCGCTTTCGTGTCGCCGGCGGCGCTCGTCGTGTACTTCGTGGTGTCGAACCTCTACCGGATCGGCATGCAGGCCTACATCACCCGAACCCTCTACCAGGGCGAGGACTCCCCCGGCGCCCTGGCCGCCAAGGCGGCCAAGGAGGCCAAGGCCCTCGCCGCCGAGGGTGGTGCCCCCGAGGTCCTGCCGAAGCTGCGCAAGCGGGCCGTGGAGGCCACGGCCACCGACACCACCGAGCCGAAGCCCAAGGCGAAGGCCAAGACGTCGACGGGCTCCGGCAAGGCCGGTGGCGGCTCGGGCGGCGACAAGCGCCCGGCCCCCACATCGCGCACCGGGGCCCAGAACCGGTCCAAGAAGAAGAAGAAGCGGCGCTGATGGAGTGGGTGGAGACGACCGGCAAGACGGTCGACGAAGCGAAGGACCTGGCCCTCGACCAGCTCGGCGTCGACGAGCACGACGCCGAGTTCGAGATCCTCGAGGAGCCCCGCACCGGCCTGTTCGGGCGGCTGAAGGGCGAGGCCCGGGTGCGAGCCCGGGTGCGACCCACCCAGCCCCGCCCCAAGGTGGACCGCCGGGACCGCAAGGGCCGCGCCGGCCGGGGTCGGGGCAACGGCGGCGGCCGAGACCGCCGCCGCAACGGCGAGCGCGCCGGCAACGGCCGGTCGAAGGAGCCGGCGGCCCCGGCCAGCCCCGCCCCGCCTGCCGCGGAGGCGTCGGCGGCCGAGGCGGCGAGCCCCGCCGCCACCGCGGTGGACGATGCCCCCACCACCCCCCCGCCGCCCCGCCGCCGTCGCTCGCGCGGCGGCCGCGGCACGACCCGACCCCAGGACCAGGAGCCCACCGAGATGACCGAGACCGAGCAGCTTGCCCAGGGAGAGGTGGTGCGCGAGCTCCTGCTCGACCTCCTCGACGCCTTCGAGCTCGAGGGCGAGGTGACCACCGCCCGCGGGGAGGACGGCGCCGTCGAGCTGTCCGTCACCGGCCAGGACCTGGGCCTCCTCATCGGCCCCAAGGGCCAGACCCTCCAGGCCATCCAGGAGCTGGCCCGCACCGTCGCCCAGCGCCACCACCCCGGCGACCACGGGGCCCGCATCCGCATCGACGTCGCCGGCTACCGCCAGCGCCGGCGCGAGGCGCTCGAGCGCTTCGTGCGCCAGGTGGCCGAGGACGTGAAGGCCACCGGGGTCCAGAAGGCCCTCGAGCCGATGAGCCCGCCCGACCGCAAGGTCGTCCACGACACCGTCAACACGATCGACGGCGTCCACACGATCTCCGAGGGCGAGAACGACCGCCGCCGGGTCGTCATCATCCCCGACTGATCGCCGGCCCGGATCGACGAGCAGGGCCCCCGCCACGGCGGGGGCCCTGCCGCGTCCGGGCGGTGCCGCGGGGCTAGCGTCGGGCTCCGTGCACGACCCGGCCCTCCTCGAGCAGCTCCAGCGGTCGCAGTCCCTCGGCTTCCTCGGCCCCGGCGACGTCACGGCCCACCTCGAGCACACCCAGGCCTTCCTCGCCGCCCTCGACGGTGTGACCGGCACGGTCGTCGACCTCGGCTCCGGCGGCGGGGTGCCCGGCCTCGTCGTCGGCCGGGCCCGCCCCGACCTGCACCTCGTCCTCCTCGACGCCATGGCCAAGCGGTGCCGCTTCCTCGAGGCCGCCGTGGCCGCACTGGAGCTCGACGCCGAGGTGGTCGAGGGGCGCGCCGAGGACCTGGCCCGAGGTCCGCTGCGGGGCACGGCGACCGCGGTCCTCGCCCGCAGCTTCGGTCCCCCGGCCGCCACCGCCGAGTGCAGCGCTCCCCTGCTCCAGGTCGGCGGCCGCCTCATCGTCAGCGAGCCCCCCGCGACCTCGGACCGCTGGCCGTCCGAGCCCCTGCGCGAGCTGGGGCTCGTCCCGGCGGCGCGGCTCACCGTGGGCCAGGCCACCGTCCAGGTCCTCGACCAGGTTGCGCCCTGTCCCGACCGCTTCCCCCGCCGCGTCGGCCTCCCCACCAAGCGCCCCCTCTTCACCGCTCCCCCGGCGTGAGCCCGCCCCACCCACCCCCACGTTTCACGTGAAACGAGATCTGTGTGCGTTTACGTGCGGCTGCGGCATCGAAACGCACACAGATTCGGGCGCCGTCCCGCGGTCCGTGCGGTTTTCGGGCTCCTCCTCGTGCGATGGCCGGGTTGTTGGCCCGAGAACGCATACGCCTCGTGGCCCGGGATCGTCGTGGCGCGGGGCCCGTGCGGGGCGACGACACCGAGGCCCCGCCGCCCGGCAAGGTGGGAGGACGCCCTCGGCGGGCGCGCCGCGAGGCGTGCACGGCCTGTTTCACGTGGAACCTCGCCAGGTCGATCGACGGGGCGAGCGGGCACCTCGCCCGCCGTGGGGCTCGGGACGCCGGCGACCGCCGTGGTCCTGATGAGGAGGTCCCGCGCGGCGTGGTTGGGAGGCCCCGGCTCGCCACGGGGTCAGCCCGCGGCACGTGAGGCGGGCGCAGCGTCCGATGGGCGGTCACGAGACGCTGGACCGGGCTCCGCCGCCGTCCTCGGCTCGAGCGACACGACGGCTACGACCGCCCTGCTGCCCACATTCCTGATCCCGGCCCGCCGGGTCGGCGCCAAGGTCGGTGCCCTCGAGCGGGAGACGGCCGCCGACGACGACCTCGCCGATGACCAGGCGCGTGGGCAGCCCTCGTGTCGGCACCTCCACCGGCCCCCGGGGCGGCGCCGCCCGCCTCGGCGAGCCGTGCAGCTCGAGGCGCTCGACGGAGCCGACCGCACGCTCGCCTTTTCCCCGGTCGTCCCCGAGCCGTGGCTCGGACCGGGCCAGGAGCGCCCGGTGGAGCACGCCCTGGTTGCCCGGCAGCGGGTCGGCGGTGAGGTGCGGCGCGTACCCGTTGGGTGGGGCACGGGGCTTGGGGTGGTGAGGCGGAGACCGTAGGGTCGAAGGATGGACCAGGTGTCGGCCGAGGCCCGGGAGAAGGAGGTCTACCTCCGGTACCTCGGGCAGCTCCACGCTGCGATCGAGTGGAAGCTCGAGGGGCTGGGGGAGTACGACCTGCGACGGCCGCTGACCCCCAGCGGCACGAACCTCCTCGGGATCGTCAAGCACGTGGCCTCGGTGGAGCTCGGGTACTGCGGGGAGGTGTTCGGGCGCCCCCACGGCGAGCGCCTCCCCTGGTTCGAGCCCGGCGCCGAGGACAACGACGACCTGTGGGCCACCGAGGAGGAGTCGTCAGCGGCGATCCTCGAGCTCTTCCGCCGGGCCCGCGCCCACGTGACCGAGACGATCCGCGCCCTGCCCCTCGACGCCCCCGGGCGGGTCCCCCACTGGACCGACCGTGACGTCACGCTGCGGCAGATCATCACCCACGTCCTCGTGGAGGTGGCCCGCCACGCCGGCCACGTCGACCTCACTCGGGAGCTGATCGACGGCCACGCCGGACTGCGGCCCGACCTCAGCAACCTCCCCGAGCGAGACCGGGCATGGTGGGAGCGCTACCGAGCCCGGGTCGAGCAGGCCGCCGAGCACTTCCGGGAGGGCTAGGCCTCCCGCGTTTCACGTGAAACGCGGTGTCCTTGCACCTCAACCCTCAACCAGGCAGGATGGCCCGGTGACCGACGACGACGTGGCGGCAAGGAGCCGAGCCATCTTCGAGCGGCTCCGGGCCGGGGAAGCGTCCGGCGAACGGTCGGCCACCGAGGGACCCGGCGGCGCACCAGACGCCGACGAGCGCGCCCCCGATGCCCCCGCCGACCGAGCCGAGCACGAGGCCCCGACCGGTCCCGCAGCCCAGGACGCCGAGCAGCACCCCCGCGCGGACGAGCCGCCCGGCCCCGCCGAGGAGGACGCGGCGCCAGGTGCGCCGGTGGTCGACGCGCCCGCCGCGGCGACCGAGGAGGGGCAGGCCCGGCCGCTGCCGGGGGCGGCGGACATCCCCGACCTGGACGAGCTGGCCCCCCAACCCGAGGCGCCGGACGCCGCCGAGGCCCCCGACGAGGTGCCGGCCGTGGAGGAGCGCAGCCCCTTCGCGCGGCCGCTGCCCCGGGTCATGGCCGTGGCCAACCAGAAGGGCGGCGTCGGCAAGACCACCACGTCGGTGAACCTCGGGGCGTGCCTGGCCGACCTCGGCTACCGCGTCCTCGTCGTCGACCTCGACCCGCAGGGCAACGCCAGCACCGGGCTCGGCATCAACATCCGGGACCTCCAAGGGTCGATGTACGACGTCATCCTCCACGACCTCCCGATCGAGGACTGCGTGGAGGCCACCTCGGTGCGCAACCTCTTCTGCGCCCCGTCCTCGCTCGATCTGGCCGGCGCCGAGATCGAGCTCGTGCCCGCCTTCAGCCGGGAGCTGCGCCTCAAGCGGGCGCTCGACGAGGTGGCCGACGACTACGACTTCATCCTGATCGACTGCCCGCCGTCGCTCGGCCTCCTCACGGTCAACGGCCTCGCCGCCGCGAGCGAGGTGGTCGTGCCGATCCAGTGCGAGTACTACGCGCTGGAGGGGCTCGGGCAGCTGCTGCGCAACGTCAACCTCGTGCAGCGCAACCTGAACCCGCGCCTCGAGGTGAGCGCCATCGTGCTCGTCATGTACGACGCACGGACGAAGCTGGCCGACCAGGTCGTCAGCGAGGTGCGGGAGCACTTCGGCGAGAAGGTCTGCCGCAACGTGATCCCCCGGACGGTGCGCCTCTCCGAGGCGCCGTCGTTCGGGCAGCCGATCATCGCGTTCGATCCGACCTCGCGGGGCGCGATCGCTTACCGCGAGCTGGCCAAGGAGGTGAGCGGTGGGACGCCGCAGCGGGCTGGGTAGGGGACTGGGTGCGCTGATCCCCACGGACATCACCGCCGAGGCGGGCTCGGCCCTGCGGGAGGTGCCGGTCGAGGCGATCGAGCCGAACCCGCACCAGCCCCGGGCCTACTTCGACGAGGAGGCGCTGGCCTCCCTCACAGCGTCGGTGGCCGAGCTGGGGGTCCTCCAGCCGATCCTCGTGCGGGAGCTCGGCGACGACCGCTTCGAGCTCATCGCCGGGGAGCGGCGGTGGCGAGCAGCCAAGCGAGCCGGGCTGCCGACGATCCCGGTGGTGGTCCGCTCGGTCGACGACGTGCTCTCGCTCGAGCAGGCGCTCGTGGAGAACCTTCACCGCCAGGACCTCAACGCGCTGGAGGAGGCGGCCGCCTACCAGCAGCTGATGGAGGACTTCAACCTCACCCAGGAGCAGGTGGCGCAGAAGGTGGGCAAGTCCCGCTCCGCGGTGGCCAACACCCTGCGCCTGTTCCAGCTGCCGCCCAGCATCCAGCGGCTCGTGGCCGAGAACCAGCTGTCGGCCGGCCACGCCCGGGCGCTGCTCGGCACCCCGGACCGCGCGTTCCAGGAGGACCTGGCCCGCAAGATCGTCGATCGGGGCCTGTCGGTGCGCGAGGCCGAGGAGGCGGTCCGGGCCCACCAGGAGGCGCTCACCGCCGCCGAATCTGACGGTGCGTCAGATC
>DATGRC010000014.1:0-4764 GCA_035303865.1 Acidimicrobiales bacterium | reverse complement strand
CACGTGCCGGAACGTGTTCTCCAGCAGCTTGGTGAGCTCGGCCTCCTTGGGGCTGCTCACCGGCACGGTGGTCTCCACGATCTGGTCGTAGAAGGCCTTCACCTTGGCCAGGCTGGCCTCGTCGATGCCGCTCACGACCTTCGGGGTGTTCACGAGCGTCCAGGTCTTGTTGCCCGGGTCGATCCGCTCGGGCGAGTAGCCGAGGTGGAAGTCCACCCCCGCGGTGAGCCCCGAGCCGGCCTCGAGGATCGGGGCCAGCCGCTCCTGGGTGGTCCCGGGGTAGGTGGTGCTCTCCAGCACCACGGTGGCGCCCCTGGTGAGCAGCGGGGCGAGCTGCTCGCCGGCCTGGTCGATGTAGGTGAGGTCCGGCACCCCCTCGTGGAGCGGGGTGGGGACGGTGATGACGGCGATGTCGAACCGATCGATCCCGTCGAGCGACGCGACGGGCCGGTAGCGACCGGTGGCCAGCGCGTCGCGCACCTGCTCGTCGCTGATGTCCTCCACGAAGGAGGTGCCGTCGGCGAGGGCCTTGGTGCGGGTCTCGTCGACGTCGTAGCCGATCACGTCGTAGCCGGCTTCGACGGCCCGCATGGTGAGGGGCAGGCCCACGTAGCCCTGCCCCACGATGATGGCGGTCTCGGTCACGAGTCTCCTCGGCTGCTGGGCTCGAACGACGGGTGGCGCAGGCCGGCCCGGCACAGCTCGGCGGCCTGGGCGGCGAGGGTGCTCGGCGGCAGGTCCACGGCGGCCGGGTCGAGCGGCGGGACCGGCACGTGGCTGATGAGCTCGTGGAAGGGCCGGTGGTCGGGCTCGTCCTCGGCGCGCAGCACCTCGTGGAGCTTCTCGCCGGGGCGCAGGCCCGTGTACTGGATCTCGATCCGCTTGCCGGAGGCCTCGATCATCCGCTTGGCCACGTCCGCGATCCGCACCGGCTCGCCCATGTCGAGGATCAGCGCCTCGCCGTCGCGGCCCACCGCACCGGCCTGGATGACCAGCTGCACCGCCTCCTCCACGGTCATGAAGTAGCGGGTCACCTCCGGGTGGGTGACCGTGATCGGCCCGCCGGCGTCGAGCTGGGCCCGGAAGGCGGTGAGCACGCTGCCCCGGCTGCCGAGCACGTTGCCGAACCGCACCGACAGGTAGGTGCCGTCGGCCGAGTCGTCGGCGATCGCGGCGGTGAGGCGCTCGGCGATGCGCTTCGTGTAGCCGAGCATGCTCGTGGGGTCGGCCGCCTTGTCGGTGGAGATGTTGACGAAGCGCTCCACCCGGATGCGCTGCGCGGCGCGCAGCACGTTGAGGCTGCCGAACACGTTCGTCTTCACGCCCTCCTCGGGGTGCAGCTCGAGCAGCGGCAGGTGCTTGAGGGCGGCGGCGTGGAACACCACCTGCGGGCGGTGCTCGGCGAACACCTCGTGCATGCGGGCCTCGTCGCGGATGTCGGCCACCACGAGGCTGCCGTCGTCGAGCAGGGCCCGCCCCTCGATCGACAGCTGCACGGCGTGCAGCGCCGACTCGTCGCGGTCGAGCATCACGAGCGCGGCGGGGGCGAAGCGGTGGATCTGCCGGCACAGCTCCGAGCCGATCGACCCGCCGGCCCCGGTGACGAGCACCCGTTTGCCGGTGAGGTACCCGGCGATCGCGTCGAGGTCGGTCTTCACCTCGTGGCGGCCGAGCAGGTCCCGCTCGGAGAGGGGCCGGATGTCGCCCACCGACAGGGCGTCGCCCAGCAGCTCGCCCACCGGGGGCAGCACCTTCACCGCCAGGCCGGCCTCGCCGGCCAGCGCGGCCAGGTCCCGGATCAGCTCGGCCGGGGCCGAGGGCACCGCGATCACGAGGCTGGTGGCCCGGAACCGGGCGGCCGCGTGGGCCATGGCGTGGCGGTCGCCCACCACCGGCACGCCCCGCAGCTCGAGGCGGGCCTTGGCCGGGTCGTCGTCGAGGAGCGCCACCGGCAGGTAGGGGCTGTCGGGGTCCCGCAGCATCGAGGTGACCACCTGCTGGCCGCCCTCCCCGGCGCCGAACACGATCGTGGGCTCGGCCCGCTCGGCGCTCGGACGGCGGTGCCGGTCGAGGGCCAGGCGCCACCCGTAGCGGAAGGCGCACATCAGGGTCAGCGCGAAGAACAGGGCGATGAACGGCACTGACGACGGCAGCCGGTCCGGGAAGGCCAGCTGGTTGACCGCCGCCCCGATGGCGGTCACCACCACGCTCGTGCGGGCCAGCGCCGCCACCTCCTCGAACGACCCGAACGAGAAGCGACCCCGGTAGAGGCCCTCGCTCATGCCGACCGCGCCCTGCACCGCCCAGGCCAGCACCACGTAGAGCACGAGGCCGCCGACGCGCAGCGAGCCGGCGTCGAAGTCGTGGCGCAGGAAGGACGCGACCGGCACGGCCACCGCCCACGCGGTGGCGTCGATCCCCATCTGGAAGGGCCGGCGATGCCGGACGAACTGGCTGAACAACCAGCTCTCCCGCTTCGGGCCGCGGTCGTTGTTGCTCATGTCACCTGGGTGAGGTCCCACCGAACCCAACCCGTCCCAGCTCCTCGTGTCCCGCCCTGCACTTCCGATGCCGTCGAGCCGCCGCCCCGACAACACCCCATCTCGTGACCTCCAGTACGCATCATGCGTGACCGGGCCATCGCCGACCCAGTGTGGCACAGGACGAACCCCATCCCCTTCCCCCGACGCAACCCCGGACAAACCGGGCACCACCCATCGTGGCCCGCTCGCAGGCCACGGAGCGTGACCGCCGTCACCGCGGCACACTGGTGGGGATGGGACCAGGGGGGCGGTTCGAGAGCGACGAGAAGCGCTGGAACCGGCTGCGTGAGCACGCGGTCGCGGTGAGCAGCATCGAGCCGTGGGTGGCGCTGCTCTCCGTGGTCGCCGCCCTCGCGGGGGCGTGGGTGGTGAGCTACGCCTCGGGCGGGTCGCAGACCGCCGGGCTGCAGCTGTTCTACGTGCCGATCGTCGTGGTGGCCATCCGCTTCGGGGCCCGCGCCGCGCTCGCCGTGTCGGTCCTGGCCGGGCTGCTGTGCGGACCGCTGCTGCCCCTCGACGTGGACGACGGCACCGGCCAGAGCTGGACCAACTGGGGCGCCCGGCTCGGCGTCTTCATCGTCGTCGGCCAGGTGGTGGCGTTCTTCTGCCGGCACTCGCTGCCGTCGCTGCGAGCCGAGATCCGGGCCCGGCGCTGGTGCCAGGAGCTGAACCACGCCATCCAGGCCGGCCAGGTGCACGTCCACTACCAGCCGATCGTGGACCTGCACACCGGGCGCCTCGCCGGGGTGGAGGCGCTCGTGCGCTGGGACCACCCCACCCGGGGCCGCATCCCCACCGAGGAGTTCGTCACGATGGCCGAGGAGACCGGCTGCGTGGGGCTCATCACCGACCACGTCCTCCACGTGGCGTGCGCGCAGACCAGCCGGTGGCGGCAGGCCGGGCTCGACCTCGGGCCCACGTTCGTGGCCACCGCCAACATCTCCGCCCTCGACCTCTGCGACGAGGGCCTGGCCGACAAGGTGCGCAGCGCCCTCGACCGCTCCGGGCTGCCGCCCGAGGCGCTGCACCTCGAGGTGACCGAGACCGCGCTCGTCACCGACCTCACCCAGGCCATCCGGGCCCTCGAAGAGGTGAAGGCCCTCGGGGTGCGGGTGGCGATCGACGACTTCGGCACCGGCGAGTCGTCCCTCGGCCACCTCGCCGAGCTGCCCGCCGACCTCCTCAAGATCGACCGCCAGCTCGTGCACCACATCCACACCCACGAGCGCGGCCCCGAGCTCATCGGCGGCATCGTCGCCCTCGCCGACGCCCTCGGCCTCGAGACGATCGCCGAGGGCATCGAGACCCCCGAGCAGGCCCGGGCCGTGGCCGCCACCGGCTGCCGGTACGGGCAGGGCTACCTCTTCGCCCGGCCGCTCCCGCCCGACGACCTCGCCGCCCTCCTGCGCGAACCCGGCCCCGTCACCGAGACCGTCCTCGCCCACCGGCCCTGACCGGCGGGCGCCCGGCGTCAGTGCGGCTGGGGGCGGGGCCGGTCGGCCTGCTCGGCGGCTCGCTCGGCGGCGGCCTCGTCGTGCCAGCGGCGCCGGTCGGCCTCCCGGCGGGCCTGCTCGGCGGTGGCGGCCGCGGCCGCCGCCTCGATCCGGGCCGCCTGGAGCAGGAGGCGGGCGACGAGGGACTCGACCCACCGGCGCTGCTGCGCGTGGCTGCGGTCGAAGTCCACCCGGAAGCGTCCCCGCCACTCGAGGCGGGCGGCGTCGGCCAGGCCGGCCCGGTCCTCCTGCACGGCCAGGAGCCGGCGGGCCGCGGCCCGCAGCTGCTCCACCGCCTCCCCGGCGGCGGCGTGGTCGAAGCGCACGTCCCGCCACACCGGCTGCCAGGACGGCACGGCCCCCTACCCCCCTGCCGCCTCGAGGCAGTCGGTGGCCCCCATGACGCTGACCTGACCGCTGCCCGCCACGGCCAGCGCGCTCACCCCGAACGCGTCGCCCCGGGCCAGCACCTCCGGCGGGGAGCCGTCCCGGCGGCTCAGGTCGAGCCGAACCCCCTCGGCCTCCCAGTGGGCGACGACCGCGTCGAGCGCGTCGACCTCCCGCCCCGCCTCCACCGGCACCGCGATCGTCACCGACGCGCTCTGCTCGTCGGTGACCGCACCGGTGGCGTCGTCCTGGCACGGGACCGGACCGGAGTCCGACAGCACCTCCACCTCGCCGGTGGCGGCCACCGCGGCGACGGTGCGGTCGAGGAAGCCCCGCAGCTC
>DATGRC010000013.1:0-13378 GCA_035303865.1 Acidimicrobiales bacterium | reverse complement strand
TCCGCCAGCGGCTCACCTGAGGCCCCGCCCCGTCGGGTGCTGGCCGCCGACGGGCTCGTGTAGACAGGCCCGGTGACCACGGCGCCGTTCCTCATCGGGGTGGCCGGCGGCTCCGGCAGCGGCAAGACCACCGTCGCCGAGCGGTTGGCCGGGCTCTTCGGCGGGACCGAGCTGGCCCTGCTCCGCCTCGACGCGTACTACCGGGATCGCAACCACCTCCCGCTCGAGGAGCGGGTGGCGATCGACTACGACCACCCCGACGCGTTCGACTGGCCGCTGCTGCTCGACCACGTCCGGGGCCTCCTCGACGGCCACGAGGTCCAGGTGCCGGTGTACGACTTCGCGACCTACGAGCGGCTGCCGGAGCGCCAGGTCGTCTCACCGGCTCGGATCGTCGTGGTCGAGGGGATCCTCGTGCTCTACGAGCCGGAGCTGCGAGAGCTGTTCGACCTGCGGGTGTTCGTGGACACGGACCCCGACGTGCGGTTCATCCGCCGCCTCGTGCGCGACCTGGCCGAGCGGGATCGCACCGTCGACAGCGTGGTGGACCAGTACCTCGCCACCGTGCGGCCGAGCCACCTGCAGTTCATCGAGCCGTCGAAGCGCTACGCGGACGTGATCGTCCCCCACGGCGGCATGAACGAGCCGGCCATCGACGTGCTCCTGGCCCGGGTGCGGGAGCTGCTGACCGGCGCCTGACCCACCCGGCCCGCAGGGCCGATCCTTGTTGCTGTGGCCCGCGGTGCGGCATCCTTTCGCCAGCCGCGCCCGGGCGGGTGCAGCCAGAGGAGAACGAGCGATGGCGTGGCAGCTCAGCTCTGAGGGCGGGGGACCGGCGGCCCCGCGCCCCACCGACGCCAGCGGACCGAACCCCCTCGACCGGTCGTTGCAGGCGCTGCAGCGCCGTGCCCACCGAGGCGTCACCCTGGAGCGGGTCCACACCGAGGTGGAGGAGGCCCTCTCGCACCAGGAGTTCCGCCTCCAGTACCAGCCCCGGATCTCGACCGCCGACCGGGACACCACCGGGGTGGAGGCGCTGCTGCGCTGGTCCGACGCCGGCCGGGGCGAGCTCGGACCGAAGGCGTTCCTGCCGTCGGTGCGCCAGACCGCGGCGATGATCCCGCTCGGACGCTGGGTGATCGAGGAGGCCTGCCGCCAGCTCGCCACCTGGGAGCGGGCCCGACCGGCCAGCGCCCGCCCGCTGCTCATGTCGGTGAACGTCACCGGCCTCGAGGTCCTCGAGGACGGGTTCTCGGACCACCTGCTGCGCACGGCCGAGGCCCACGACCTTCCCCTCGCGCAGCTGCAGATCGAGCTCGACGCGGCCGACGAGCTGCGAGGCGACACCGCCCTCGGCCTCCGGCTCCAGGGCCTCCGGCACCGGGGCCTGCGGGTGGCCATCGACAACGTCGGCCCAGCGTTCGGCCTGGCCGGCAACCGGATCGGGGCCGACGCCGTGCACATCGACCGCCGCTGGGTGCGCTCGATCGTCGACGACGCCGAGGTCCGCAGCTCGCTCGCCGCCTTGGTCACCCGGGCCCACGACTCGGGCGCCCGGGCGCTGGCGTCGGGGGTGCAGACCGCGGCCGAGCTCGAGGCGCTCGGCGAGATCGGCTGCGACGAGGTCCAGGGCTACCTGTTCTGCCCGCCCGTGGACGCCAACGAGCTCGACTGGATCGACGACGACTGAGGCGACCGTCGCCCGAGCGCGCCGGTGACCCGCCCCGGGGGCGGGTCACCGGATCACAGGATGCGGGGCAGCCGGCGGCCGGCCAGGTCGATCTGCCGATGGCGGGCGCTGACGGCCTGCTCGATGCGGTCGGACCGGGACCGGTCTCGGCGGCGAGCCCGAGCCTCCGGGTTGGAGCGTCGTAGGGAGAGGCGCACGTGGTTCACCTCCTCGATGCGTGGTGCGCGGCTGGGAGACGCGCCGGCGCGCGCCGAGGGCGAGGCACCCGAACGCTGGGACGGGTCGCCCTCGGGGGGGGCGTCAGGCGCTGGGCCGGGGCCCGGTCAGACGACCGGGTCGGCGGCGGCGACGGCGGTCACGATGCGGCCGTCGGCGGTGCTCGCACTGCTCGTCATCGGTGACCCCCTTTCGCTCCGTCGCTGCAGGTCGGCCCCCAGGGTGCCCGCGCCGGGGCGCGGCCGTCGAGCGAATTGCGCGGATGTCATCGAAGCCGGCGGGTTCAGGCGCCGGCGGCCTGCTCCCGGGCCCAGCGGTAGTCGGCCTTGCCGGCGGGGGAGCGGACGATCGAGGGGACGAACACGAACGCCTTCGGCAGCTTGTACCGGGCGATGTGCTTCGCCGCCTCCGCGAGCAGGGCGTCCTCGTCGGGCTCGGCCCCCTCGCGCAGCTGGACGACGGCGACCACCTCGCTGCCCCAGCGCTCGCTCGGCCGCCCCGCCACGACGACGTCGTACACGTCTGGGTGGTGGGCGAGGGCCTGCTCGACCTCCTCGGCGAAGATCTTCTCGCCGCCCGAGTTGATCGTGACGGAATCCCGCCCGTAGAGCTCGATGAGCCCCTCGGCCGTCAGGCGGGCCCGGTCGCCGGGCACGGAGTGCCGGACGCCGTCGATGACCGGGAACGTGCGGGCCGTCTTCTCCGGGTCGCCGAGGTAGCCGAGCGGGACGTGGCCGGTCTGGGCCAGCCAGCCCACCTCGGCGTGCCCGGGCTCCAGCGTCCTCGAGAGGTCCTCGCTCACGACGGCGACACCGGGGCCGGGCGTGAACGTGCCCGTCGAGGCGGCCTGACCAGCGGCGCTGAAGTGCGTCATCTGGCTGCCGGTCTCGGACGCACCCACCGCGTCCATGATCATCACCGTGGGCAGCTGGGCGAGGAACCGGTCCTTGAGCGAGGAGTTGAGCGGCGCGCCGCCGGAGGTGATGACCAAGAGCGACGACGTGTCGTAGGGCTTGCCCTCGGCCGCCACCCGCTCCAGCTCCTCGACGAGCGGCCGGGCGAACGCGTCGCCGACGATCAGCAGGATGTTGGCCCGCTCTCGGGCGATCGTGCTCCACACGTCGGCCGGGTCGAGGCGCACGGTGTCGTCCTGGATCACCACCGTGTTGCCGGAGCAGAGCGCGTTGAGCGCCAGCCAGTGCCCGGCGCCGTGCATGAACGGCGGGGCGGGGAGGTACCGGCCCGACGCCTCCGTCGCTGCGGCCACGATCTCCTCGAGGCTGGAGAAGGGCTCGCCGGTGGCGGCGCTGCGGCCCCCGAGCGAGGCCACGAAGATGTCGGCCTGGCGCCACAGCACGCCCTTGGGCATGCCGGTGGTGCCGCCGGTGTAGAGGATGTACAGGTCGTCGGGGCTCCACTCGACGGCGGGACGCTCGGGGCTGGCCGAGGCCAGCGCCTCCTCGTACCAGCGGGCGCCGGGGAGCAGGTCGGCGCCGGTGCCGTCGTCCACCTGCAGGAGGATCGACAGCTGCGGCAGGTCGGGCAGCACCTCGGCGAGCCGCGCCGCGAAGGCCGAGTGGTAGACGATCGCCCGGGCCTGGGAGTCCTCGAGCAGGTAGCGCAGCTCCTCGGCCACGTACCGGTAGTTCACGTTGAACGGCGCGAAGCGGGCCTTGTAGGCGCCGAGCATCGCCTCCACGTACTCGTTGCCGTTGTGCAGGTAGCAGGCGAGGTGAGGCTGGCCCGACTCGTGGCCCTGCAGCGCCGCCCGCTCGGCGGTGACCCCGATCCCGCTCGCCAGCAGGTGGTTGGCCAGCCGGCGGGTGCGGTCCCGCAGCTCTCGGTAGGTCAACCGGCGGTCCCGCCACACGATCGCCTCCCGCTCCGGCACGGCGTCGGCGATGGCCTCGTGGACCTGCGCGAGGTTGAACTCCATGAGCGTGCGACTCCCCCCGTGGTGACGATCGGTCGGGCCGAAACCTAGTCCGGCCCGGATGCGGTGCCGTCCGTCACGTCTCCGGGCAGCGGGCGCCCGGCGGCGGGGGCGCCAGGTCGACGACGAAGCGGGTCACCGCCTCGTCGACGCAGCGATCGCTGCCGATGGCGACGTGCCCCTCGGCCTCGACCCGCAGCAGCGACCCGTCGGCGAGGGTGGCGGCCACCGCCTGCGCCTGCTCGAACGGGGTGGCCACGTCGCCGGTGGTGCCGACCACGAGCGTCGGCCCCGCCCCGACGGCCCGCACGGGGGCCGGCTGACGGGTGGCCTGGGGCCAGAAGGCGCAGGGGAGGAGCTCGTTGGCGGCGATGGCCCCGAAGCGAGCCGACACCCGCCGGGAGGCCTCGACCTCGTCCTGCCATGCCTCGAAGCCGACCGGGTGCGCCCCGTCGAGGCAGGACACGAGCGCGAACGGCACGTACTCGACGAGGCTCGTGAACCAGCGGGCCAGCTCACCGACCCCGGACAGGTCGCCGTCGAGCCCGTCGCGCACCGCTGCCCACAGCAGCGGCCACCGCTCCTGCCCGTAGGTGGCGGAGAACACCGCGTAGGCCAGTTGGGTCGGCCCGATCCCGGCTGGCTCGCCCGCCCCCGCCTCGAGCCGTCGCGCGAGCTCGTCGTAGGCGTCGTCGAGGCGCAGGCCGGCGGCGGTGAGCGGGCAGGCCGGATCGTCGGCGCAGGCGTCGACCATCGCCCGGAAGGCCCGGTCGATCTCCTCGACCTGCCGGGTGCTGGCGGTGTCGGTGGTCGCGGCCGGGTCGACCACCCCGTCGAGCACCATGGCCCGCACCGAACCGGGGTGGGCGTCGGCCCACAGGAGCCCCACGAGCGAGCCGTACGAGAGCCCCACGAAGGTGAGCTGCTCCTCCCCGAGGTTCTGGCGGATCACCTCCAGGTCGTGGGCCACCTCCCGCGTGCCGAGGTGGGCCAGCCGCTCGCCCTCGCGCTCCCGGCACTCGTCGGCGACGGCGCGGGCGGCGGCCTCGAGCGCGGCAGCCTCCACCTCGTCGTCGGGGTCCAGGTCCTGTCGGCGGAACGCGTCGACCGCTGAGCCGCAGGCGATCGGCGTGCTCTCACCGGCCCCGCGGGGGTCGAAGCCGACGATGTCGAAGCGGGCCGCCACCTCGTCGGAGATGCGGAACCCGCGGGCGACCCGGCGGGTGCCCGACGCACCCGGGCCGCCGGGGTTCACGACGAGCGTGCCGATGCGCCGGGCCGGGTCGGTGGCGGGGCGCCGCACGAGGGCCAGCTCGAGCGTCGGCCCGGTGGGGTCCTCGTAGCTCACCGGGACCGGGGTGCGGGCGCACTGCAGCCCACCGCCGCAGTCCGACCACTCGACGGGGGTGGGCGGCGGGAGCACCACCGTCGTGGTGGTCGTCGGCGGCTGCGTCGTCGTCGACGCCACCGCCTGCTGGGTCGTGGTGGACGCTGCCTCGCCGGGCGGGGCGCCGGCCGAGCACGCCCCCAGCACGAGGGCGACGGCCAGCAGCCGAAGCACCGGGCGCGGCGGCCGTGTCCCGTGCATGCCCGGCACCCTACGAGCCGCCGAGGGACGGCTCGGGTCGCCCCGCCCGACCCGAGGGCCAGGGCGGAGCGACCCGAGCGGTCAGGTCACTCGTAGTAGCGGAAGATGTTCTCGGCCACGCAGGACGGCTTGGACGCGCCCTCGGTCTCGAACGTGAAGCGCATCAGCACCTGGGCGCCGCCCGGGATGTCGGTCACCTCGAGCAGCTCCACGCCGACGCGGAGCTTCGAGCCCACCGGCACCGGTGAGGGGAAGCGGACCTTCTCGCACCCGTAGTTCACGCCCATCTTCACGCCCGCCACCTGGACGACCTGGGGCACGAGCACCGGGCCGAGCGAGAGGGTGAGGTAGCCGTGCGCGATCGGGCCGCCGAAGGGGCTCTCGGCCTTGGCTCGTTCGGGATCCACGTGGATCCACTGGTGGTCTCCGGTGGCGTCGGCGAAGAGGTTCACCCGCTCCTGGGTGATCTCGAGGTAGTCGCTGTAGCCGAGGTGCTGGCCGACGAGCTCCTTGAGCCCGGCGATGCCTTGGACGGTGGTGGTCATGGACCGATCATGCCCGACGTCGGGACCGGCCGCCGAACGCCGCTCGGGCGCCGCCGGCTCGGTCCTGCACGTCGCGGCGGCCGTGCCAGCATGGCCGTGATGCTCGCCGACGCCTCCCAGCCGTCGGGGCCCGAGGTCGTCGGGGTGGTCCTCGCCGCCGGCGCCGGGACCCGGCTGCGGCCGCTGACCCGCTTCCGGCCCAAGGCGCTGTGCCCGGTGGGGAACCGCCCGCTCCTCGACTGGGCGCTCGAGCGGGCCCTGT
This sequence comes from Acidimicrobiales bacterium, assembly GCA_035303865.1. Taxonomy (GTDB): domain Bacteria; phylum Actinomycetota; class Acidimicrobiia; order Acidimicrobiales; family VFJN01; genus VFJN01. The sequence continues at coordinate 7,144 of DATGRC010000013.1, read as the reverse complement.
CGGCACCGATCCGCCGGGTGGCGGTCAACGTCCACCACGGCCGCCCGCCGCTCGAGGCGCACCTCCACCGCCTCCGGATCCACGACGGGCCTCCCGACGGGCTGCGGGTGACGGTCCCGCTCCACGTCTCCGTCGAGGACGATCGGGCGCTCGGCACCGCCGGCGCCCTCGGGCACCTCCGACCCTGGATCTCGGGGGCGGCGACGCTCGTGCTGAACGCCGACGCCTGGTGCCCCGGTTCGCTCGAGCGGTTCGTGACCGGGTGGGACGGTGAGCGGATCCGCCTCCTCGTGCCCGGCGGCGACGAGCTGACGCCGGTCAGCCCGATCGCCGCTGCGCTGATGCCGTGGGACGAGGTCGCTCGCCTCGAGCCGGTCCCGTCCGGCCTCTACGAGGTCTCGTGGCGGGCCGCCGCCGCCGAGGACCGGGTGGAGGTGGTGCGCCACGACGGGCCCTTCGTGGACTGCGGCACGCCGGCCCAGTACCTGCAGGCCAACCTCCTGGCCAGCGGCGGGGCCAGCGTGATCGAGCCGGGGGCGCGCATCGAGGGCACCGTCGAGGAGTCCGTCGTGTGGGCCGACGGCGTGGTGCAGGCCGGCGAGCACCTCCGCCGGGCCATCCGCATCGCCGGGACCCTCACCGTCCTGGTGCGCTGAGCGGCCCCGTTCGTCAGCGGGCGGCGGCGGTGGCCCGCAGCTGCCCGCAGGCTGCGTCGATCTCGGTGCCGCGGGTCTGGCGGATCGTGGCGTTGACCCCGCCGGCGCGGAGCCGGTCCCGGAAGGCCCGCACCCGCGCCGGGGGCGAGCCGAGGACGCCGTAGCCGGGCGTGGGGTTGAGCGGGATCAGGTTCACGTGGGCGGCGAGCGGCAGCGATCGCGCGCGCTCGATCAGCCGGTCGGCGTCCACGTCGCGGTCGTTCACGCCGTCGATCAGCGCCCACTCGAAGGACAGGCGACGACCCTTCGCGGCCAGGTAGTCGCCGCAGGCGGCCATCAACTGATCGAGCGGGTAGCGACGGTTGATCGGGACGAGCTCGTCGCGCAGCTCGTCGTCGGCGGCGTGCAGCGACACGGCCAGCTTCACCGGCAGCACCTCGTCGGCGAGGCGCCGGATCCCCGGGACCAGGCCCACGGTGGAGATCGTCAGGTGACGGGCGGACAGGCCGAGGGCGCCGTGGAGGCGCTCGACGGCACCCCAGGTGGGCCCGTAGTTGGCCATCGGCTCGCCCATGCCCATGAACACCACGTTCGACAGGCGCCGCCCGTCGCTCCTGGCGCGGCGAGCCGCCTGCACCACCTGCTCGACGATCTCACCGGTGGTGAGGTGCCGCTCGAAGCCCTGCTGGCCGGTGGCGCAGAACGAGCACGCCATGGCGCAGCCGGCTTGGCTGGACACGCACACCGTGGAGCGGTCGTCGTAGTGCATGAGCACGGTCTCGACGAGGGCACCGTCGGCGAGCCGCCACAGCCACTTCACGGTGGTGCCGCCGTCGCTGGCCGACTCCGTGACCGGCTCGAGGGCGCTCGGCGCCGCGTCGGCCAGGTGGGCTCGCAGCGCCTTGGGCAGGGTGGTGAGCTCGTGCGGCTCGGCCAGCTGCCGGTAGAGCCCCTGCCACACCTGGTCCACCCGATAGCGGGGCTCGCCGTCGAGGAGCGCGGCGAGCTGGTCCCGGTCGAGGTCGTAGCGGCTGGCGGGCGCCGGGGGCCGGCCCCGGCGCGGCGCGGCCACCGCCACCGCGGGCGAGTCGGTGGGCGGGACGCTCACCGGGGCGGCACCTCGAGGTCCCACGCCCGGTCGGTGCTGTGGATGTGGAAGCCGAGCTTCTCGTAGAGGCGCAGCGCCGGCTCGTTGTCGGCTTCGGTGTAGAGCATCCCGATCTCGATGCCCCGGCGGTGGAGGTGGTCGAGCCCGGCCAGCACGAGCTGGCGGCCGAGGCCCCGCCCGTGGGCGGCCGGGTCGACGCCGATGACGAAGATCTCGCCGAGGGGCGGATCCTCGTCGGCGTGCACCTTCGTCCAGCAGAACCCGAGGAGCCGTCCGCCGTCCTCGTGGAGGAGGCACCCCTCCGGGTCGAACCACGGCTCGCGGGCGAGGCGCCGCAGGTCGTCCACCGTCTGGTCGGACTGGTCGGGGTGCCACGCGAAGGCCCGGTTGTTGACCTCCACCCAGGCCGCCTCGTCCTGGCCGAGCACGAAGGGCCGGACCTCGAGGTCCCACGGCTCGCCCACGGGGAGGGGGCGGCGCATCTGGTGGAGGGCCCGAGCCACGGTCATCCCCGCGGCCCGGGCCACGTCGTCGAGGACGGCGTCGTCGCCTCTCGACCACAGCCGCAGGGTCCCCCCGCCGGCCGCCTCGACCCGGCGGACGGCGGCGGCGAGGGCCTCGGCGGCTTCGCTGCGGGCCTCGTCGGGGTCGCTCGGCAGGTCGGTGAGGTCCACCTCCCAGCGGCCCCTGACCTCGCGCAGCGGCCGCGCCTCGCCCGCGGCGAGGTCGTCCGGCGGCGCGTCGGCGTCGTGGGGGAGCGGGGCGGGGACCACGGGCTCAGGCTACCGGCGGCCCCGCGAGCCCCGGGGGGCCGCCGGAGCGCGTCACCGCAGCCGCTTCGCATCGGTGGTGGGGAGCACCGGGTGGGTCGGGCCTCGCGGCCGCTGCGTCGGTGGTCGGGGGGAGCGTCGGGTGGGCCCGGTACCCTCGCCCGGCGATGTCCACCGCCCCGGTCCCCGCCGCTCGCCGTCGCCCCCGCACCCCCGCCGGTCGAGCCCGCCGCACCCACGAGCTGCTGGCGGTCGAGTACCCCGGCACGGCGAAGGAGCTGTGCGCGCTCGTCCACCGCAACCCCTACGAGCTGCTGGCGGCCACGATCCTGTCGGCGCAGTGCACCGACGAGCGGGTGAACCAGGTGACGCCCCGGCTCTTCGAGCGGTACCCCACGCCGGAGGACCTGGCGGCGGCGGAGCCGACCGAGCTGGAGGAGATCATTCGGCCCACCGGGTTCTACAAGAACAAGGCCAGGAGCCTCATCGGCATGGCCGCCGGGGTGGTGGAGCGCTTCGGGGGCGAGGTGCCGAGCCGGATGTCCGACCTCGTCACCCTCCCCGGGGTGGGGCGCAAGACCGCCAACGTGCTGCGCAGTGTGGCCATGGACCTGCCGGGCCTGCCGGTGGACACCCACGTGCTGCGGCTCTCCCGGCGGCTCGGGCTCACCACCGAGACCGACCCGGTGAAGGTGGAGCTGGAGCTCAACCCGATGATCCCGGCCGCCGAGCGGGGTGTCTTCAGCCTGCGGATGATCCTCCACGGCCGGGCCGTGTGCGTGGCCCGCAAGCCCCGCTGCGGCCAGTGCGTCCTCGCCTCCTTCTGCCCCAGCGCCGGCACCGGCTGACGACGGCTCTGCGCCCCGTCCGGCCGCAGGGGTCGCGGATCGCCCAGCGACGCCGTGCCTCAGCCGTCCAGGCGGGTGAGGAGGGAGCGCAGGCGCCGGTCGGCGGCTTGGAGATGGCGCTCCACCTCGTAGAGGTCGGCGGCCACGTCCTCCCGGGGGGAGCCCTGGTACCCGTCGGCGAGAGCCGTGATGCGCTCGGTCAGGTCGGCGAGGGCCGAGGACAGCGAGGACAGCTGGGCGGCGTCGAGCTCCATGGCGCCAGTGTCCTGCCCACCGTCGAGCGGCGCCAACCGCCCCCGGGAACCGGGTTGGGGAGCCCGTCGAGACCCCACCTATCCTCAGCGGGTGCTCAACCGTCTCGACCTCCGCGGCAGCTCTGGTGACCTCCGCGGCCGCCTGCCTCGCCCGGCCGCCCAGGTCGAACCTCCCATCGAGGAGGTGCGCGCCCTCCTGGCCGACGTGCGCGAGCGGGGCGACGAGGCGCTGCGGGAGCTGACCGCCCGCTTCGACCGGGCCGAGATCGACGACCTGCGGGTCCCGCCCGCCGAGGTGGCCGCAGCCCTCGACGCCATCGACCCCGCGCTGCGGGCCGCGCTCGAGGTGGCCCACCGCAACATCACCGCCTACCACGAGGCCCAGCGCCACCCTGACGCCGAGCACCGCAACGGCGGCATCGTCGTGCGCGAGCTCCAGCGACCGGTCGACCGGGCCGCCTGCTACGTGCCCTCCGCGCTGGCGCCGCTCGTGTCCACCGTCCTCATGACGGCGATCCCGGCCAAGGTGGCCGGCGTGCCCGAGGTGGTCCTCGTCACCTCCCCGCAGCCCGACGGCACGGTCGCCCCCGGCATCCTCGCCGCCGCCGCGCTGGCCGGCGTCGACGAGGTGTACCGGGTGGGCGGGCCCGCCGTGATCGGCGCGCTCGCCTACGGCACCGAGTCGATCCGTCCCGTCGACGTGATCGTCGGCCCGGGCAGCGCCCGCGTCGCCCAGGCCAAGCGGGAGGTCGCCTCCGCCGGCCTCGTGGGCGTTCCCTCCGCGTTCGCCGGACCGAGCGAGGTCGTCGTGGTCGCCGACGCCACCACACCGGCCGAGTGGGCGGCGATGGACGTGGTCCTCCAGGCCGAGCACGGCCCCGACGGCCTCGCCTGGCTGATCACCTGGGACGAGGCCGTGGCCGACGCCGTCACCGCCGCCGTGGCCGAGATCGTGCCCGCCTCGCCCCGTCGCCAGCACCTCGAGGCCACCCTCGCCGAGGGCGGGTACGCCGTGCTGTGCGACGGGCCCGAGCAGGCCATGGCCGTCGCCAACGCCATCGCTCCCGAGCACCTCGAGCTGCTCGTCGAGGATCCCGACGCGCTCCTGCCGCTCGTCCGTCACGCCGGCGCCGTGTTCTGCGGGGCGCACGCCCCCGCGTCGGTGGGCGACTACCTGGCCGGCCCCAACCACGTGCTGCCCACCTACGGCTCGGCCCGCTTCTCCGGGGCGCTCCGGGTCGACGACTTCCTGAAGCACATCCACGTCGTGTCGATGGACCCCGAGGCGCTGGCCGAGGTGGCCGACCACGTCGAGGTGCTCGCCACCTACGAGGGGCTCGACGCCCACGCCGAGTCCGTGCGCCTGCGCAGGGGCGAGCGATGATCCAGCCCCGTGACGACCTCGCCCTCATGGCGGGGTACCACTCGCCGCAGGTCGACGTGCCCGTCCGGCTCAACACCAACGAGGCGCCCGAGCCGCCGCCGCCCGGCTTCGAGGAGGCGCTCATCGCCGAGCTGCGCGAGATCGCCTGGCACCGCTACCCGGACCGCTCCTACCGGGCGCTCCGGGAGGCGATCGCCGCCTCGCACGGCGTCGCCCCCGAGCAGGTCTTCGTGGCCAACGGGTCCAACGAGGTCCTCCAGACGCTCTGCCTCACCTACGGCGGGCCCGGCCGCTCGGTGGCCGTCTTCGAGCCCACCTACGCGCTCCACAGCCACATCGCCCGCATCACGAGCACCGGGGTGGCGGTGGGGGAGCGCCACGAGGACCTCTCGCTCGACCTCGACGAGGTGCGGCGCGTCCTCGCCGAGACCGAACCGGCGATCACGTTCCTGTGCTCGCCGAACAACCCCACGGGCATGGTCGAGGACGAGGCCACCGTCCGCGAGGTGCTCGCCCTCGCGCCGGGCCTCCTCGTGGTCGACGAGGCCTACGGGCAGTTCGCACCCTGGTCGGCGCTGTCGCTCGTCGACGACGACGTCCCCCTCGTCGTCACCCGCACCTACTCCAAGACGTGGTCGATGGCCGCCGCTCGGCTGGGCTACCTCGTCGGCCCGCGCGAGCTCGTGGCCCAGCTCGACCAGGTGGTGCTGCCCTACCACCTGGACGCGGTGAAGCAGATCGCGGGGCGGCTCGCCCTGCAGTTCGAGGACGCGATGCGGGCCCGGGTGGCCGCGCTCGTGGAGGAGCGGGGCCGCCTCGTGGCCGCGCTCCAGGCGCTCCCCGTCGACGTGTTCCCGTCGGGGGCCAACTTCGTGCTGTTCCGCCCTCGCGAGCGCGACGGCCGCGCCGTGTGGGAAGCCCTGCTGGCCGCGGGGGTGCTGGTCCGCGACTGCTCGTCGTGGCCTCGCCTGGCCAGCTGCCTGCGTGTCACGATCGGCACCGAGCGCGAGGACGACGCCTTCCTCGCGGCACTGGAGGACGCACTGCGATGACCCGTTCGGCCGCCAAGGAGCGCAGCACCAAGGAGACAACGATCTCCGTGCGCCTCGACCTCGACGGCCCCACCGGCGAGGTCCGGGCCAGCACCGGACTGCCCTTCTTCGACCACATGCTCGACCAGATCGGTCGCCACGGCGGGTTCGACCTCGTCGTGGAGGCCGACGGCGACCTCCACGTCGACGGCCACCACACCGTGGAGGACACCGCCATCACCCTCGGCGAGTGCTTCCGGGAGGCGATGGGCGACAAGGCGGGCATCCGCCGCTTCGCCAGCGGGCTCTACCCGCTCGACGAGGCGCTCATCGAGGTGGCGCTGGACCTCTCCGGCCGGCCCTACATCGCCTACGACGTCCCGATCGGCGAGGTCCTGCCGCTCGGGGATCCGCCGTTCAACCCCGAGATGGCCGAGCACTTCTGGCAGTCGTTCGCCCACTCGGCGGGCATCACGCTCCACGTGCGGATGCGGGAGGGCAAGAACACCCACCACATCATCGAGGCGAGCTTCAAGGGCGTCGCCCGCTGTCTGCGCGACGCACTGCGGGTCGAGGGCGGGGGCGTGCCCTCCACCAAGGGCGTGATCTAGTGGTCGGGCGACGATGACCCTGATCGCGGTTCTCGACTACGAGATCGGGAACCTGCGCTCGGCCCAGAAGGCGCTCCAGCACGTCGGCGCCGACGCCCGCCTCACGACCGACCCGGGGCTCGTGCGCGACGCCGCCGGGGTGGTGCTCCCCGGCGTCGGCGCGTTCGGGCGCTGCATGCAGGCCCTGCGCCGCCACCGCATGGACGACCTGGTCCTCGACGTCGTCGAGCGCGACGTCCCGTTCCTGGGGATCTGCGTCGGCATGCAGATGCTCTTCGAGGCGTCGGAGGAGGCGCCGGAGGAGCCGGGCCTCGGCGTGCTGCCCGGCACCGTCCGCCTGCTGCCGCCGGGGGTGAAGCGACCTCAGATGCAGTGGAACCTGCTGCAGCGCGTCGGCGACCCGGCGATCCTGGCGGACGCGCCCGCGGAGGCGTGGGCCTACTTCGTCCACTCCTACGCCGCTGACACCGATCCCGCCCTCG
>DATGRC010000012.1:0-7428 GCA_035303865.1 Acidimicrobiales bacterium | reverse complement strand
GATCGAGGGGAGACACATGCCTACGACCACGCGCGCCGCAGTGCTCTGGGAAGTCGGAGGAGACTGGCAGATCGAGGAGGTCGAGCTCGACGACCCCAAGGAGGGCGACGTCCTCGTCAAGATGGCGGTGGCCGGCATGTGCCACTCCGACGAGCACGCCGTCACCGGCGACCTGCCGATGCAGCTGCCGGTGATCGGCGGCCACGAGGGCGCCGGCATCGTCGAGGCCGTCGGTCCGGGCGTCACCACCGTCCAGCCCGGCGACCACGTCTCGATGTCGTTCATCCCGAGCTGCGGCCGCTGCAAGTACTGCTCCACCGGCCGCCAGTACATCTGCAACGAGGGCGCCAAGCTCTTCGACATCGGGATGATGAGCGACGGCCGCAACGCCCACCACTGCAAGGGGCAGCCGATCGGTCGCTACGCCCAGCTCGGCACGTTCTCCGAGCACATCCTCGTGAGCGAGAACTCCCTCGTGAAGGTCGAGCCGGACATCCCGATGCACGCCGTCGCCCTCGTGTCCTGCGGCGTGGCCACCGGCTTCGGCGCCGCCACCGAGCGGGCCGGCACCAAGCCGGGTGAGACCGTCGCCGTCGTCGGCATCGGCGGCATCGGCATCAACGCCGTCCAGGGCGCCCGGGCCGCCGGCGCCAAGCGGGTCATCGCCATCGACCCGGTCGAGTTCAAGCGGGAGATGGCGATGGAGATGGGTGCCACCCACGCCTTCTCCTCGATCGAGGAGGCGGCGCTGGCCGTGCCCGACCTCACCTGGGGCGACATGTGCGACCGCGTGGTCCTCACCGCCGGCGTCGTCGAGGGCGACATGATCGAGCCCGCGCTCGGCCTCACCGCCAAGGGCGGCACGCTGGTCGTGACCGGCCTGGCCCCGATGCTGAAGACCGACGTCCAGATGAACCTCTTCCTCCTCGCCATGATGAACAAGGAGGTCAAGGGCACGATCTTCGGCTCCACCAACCCGCGGGCCCAGATCCCGAACCTGCTGTCGATGTACCGCGAGGGCACCCTCAAGCTCGACGAGCTGGTGACCAAGCGGTACAAGCTCGAGGAGATCAACCAGGGCTACGCCGACATGCGGGACGGCAAGAACATCCGCGGCGTCATCGACTTCGGCCTGTGACCCGCGTGCCCGCCCGGGGCCGATGAGGACCCGGTACGGACCGGACCTGCTGCGGCGCCTCACCACCGAGGTGGTGGGGCGCCGCCGCGAGGTGGAGGCGGTGGTCGCCGCGCTGGCGGCCGGCCGCCACCTCCTCCTCGAGGGCCCGCCGGGCACGGGGAAGTCCACGCTGCTGCGGGCCGTCGCCGCCGCCACCGGGGCGGGGTACGAGTTCGTGGAGGGCAACGCCGAGCTCACGCCGGCCCGCCTCGTCGGCTCCTTCGACCCGGCCGCCGCCCTGAGCGAGGGCTACGTGGCCGACGCCTTCCTCGACGGGCCGCTCCTCACCGCGATGCGGGAGGGGTCGCTGCTCTACGTCGAGGAGATCAACCGGATCCCCGAGGAGACGCTCAACGTCCTCATCACCGTGATGAGCGAGGGGGAGCTCAACGTCCCTCGCCTCGGGCGGGTGGTGGCGGCGGAGGGGTTCCGGCTCGTGGCCGCCATGAACCCCTTCGACGCGGTCGGCACGGCCCGCATCGCCTCCGCCGTCTACGACCGCTGCTCCCGGCTGGCGATGGGCTACCAGAGCGCCCCCGAGGAGGAGCGCATCGTGGCCCGCGCCGCTCCGGACGCGGCCGCCGCGCTCGGCGAGGCCGGGGTGGCGGCGGCGGTGGCCACCGTGCGCGACACCCGCACCCACCCCGACGTGCGCACCGGGTCCTCGGTGCGGGGCGCGATCGACCTCGTGCTGCTCGCCCACGAGCTCGCCGCGCTGCGGGAGGCGTCGCCGCTGGCTGCCGACGTGACCCTCGACGCCGCCCAGCTCGCCCTGTCCGGGCGGATCCGGCTCCGGGAGGGCCTCGGACGCAGCCCCGAGGACGTCGTGGCGGAGCTGTGGGAGCGGCACCTCGCCGCGCTGGCCCCTGGCGCGCCGGCGGCCGCCGAGCCCGACGGTCGCCCCGGCGGGGACGACCCGGGAAAAGGCTGACCCCGCCGCCGGGAGCGGGGCGAGGCGACGCCGACGAGGTCCTCGAGGGCGACGCCGCCCGCGACGCCGTCGAGCAGGCCGGCCGCCGCACCACCTCCCGGCGCGACCTCAGCCGCCACGAGCGCTTCGATCAGGTGTCTCCGGAGGTCGGGGTGCTCGACGAGGGCGCCTTCGACGACCTCATGGAGGAGGACCCGGACGAGGCGCTGTCGCTCCTGGCCGACCTGAGCGGCGCCACCGACGAGCGGCTGCGGGCCCTGGCCCACCGCCTCGCCGCCCGGGTCCTCGTCGACGTGGCCCGCCCGCCCGACCCCGACAGCCGTCGGGGCGTGGGGCGCCTCCGCCGTGGGCGCCTCGACGCCGACGGCGGCGACGTGGACCTCGATGCGTCCCTCGACGCGCTCGTCGCCGCCCGCCGGGCGGGGAGGCCGGTGGCGGGGGAGGACCTCGTGGTCGGCGCCTGGCGTCGACCCGACACCGCGGTGTGCCTGCTCGTCGACCGGTCCGGGTCCATGCACGGCCGCCGCCTGGCCACCGCGGCCGTCACCGCCGCCGCCGTCGCCCTCCGCGCCGGGCACCACTGCTCGATCGTCGCCTTCTCCCGCAACGCGATCGTCCTCGCCTCGCCCGACGAGCCCCGTCCCGCCGGCGACGTCGTGGTCGACCTCTGCCGCCTCCGCGGCTTCGGCACCACCGATCTCGGCCTGGCCCTGCGGGTGGCGTCCCATCAGCTGGCCCGCACCCGCGCGTCGCGCCGGCTGGCCATCGTCCTGTCCGACTGCCGCACCACCACCGGCGGCGACCCCCTCGACGACGCGCGGGCGCTGGAGGAGCTCGTCGTCCTGGCCCCCGGCGACGACACCGCCGACGCCGAGGCCTTCGCCACCGCCGCCGGCGCCCGCTGGACCCCCCTCCACGCCCCGTCCCAGGCCCCCGAAGCCCTCGACCTCCTCCTGCGCGGCCCGAGGCAATAGGTCCCGTCCTCCCGGGGACGAGGCAATGCGTCCCGCATACGGGTCCTATTGCCTCGTCCCCGCCGTCGCGGGACGCATTGCCTCGGGTCAGGGGGTGGTGACGGCGGCGAGGGGGAGGTGGCGGTGGGCGGCGAGGCGGGCGGCCTGGTCCTCGACGGCGGCGCGGCGGGCCTTGGGCCAGCGGCCCCAGGGCTCGACGGTCACCGTCAGGCGACCGCCCTTGGTCTGGGCCCGCCAGGTGCCGACGACCTCGCCGTCCTCGACGACGGCGCCGGGGCGGCCCAGCACCCGCCAGAGGTCTTTGCGGCGGGCCTCGTCGGGGACGAGCAGCTCGCGGTCGCGCAGCTGCAGGTACGGGTCGTAGGGGCCGAGGAGCCGCAGCGCGCCGGTCGGTGCGGCGGCCCGGACGGCGTCGAGGTCCTCGGCGAGGACGTGGCGGGGCTCGGCCCGGGGCCCCGGGTCCTCGCCGGCGACGGCCACCTCGACCACGTCCCGGGGCCAGCGGGCGGCGACGTCCTTCGCCGTCGACTCGAGCGCGGCGACGACGTCGCGGCGACGCAGGCCCGGGGCGAAGCGCAGGTGGTTGCGCACGACGTCGAAGCGGGGCTCGGCCTCGGTCCCCAGGCGGCGCAGCAGGTTGGGGCGCAGGCCCGGGATCCGGCGCAGCACCGGCGGCGAGGTGCCGGCCTCCAGCTCGAGGCCGGCCTGGAGGGCGGCCAGCCGGAACGGCTGCTCGTACAGGTGGGTGGCCTGGCACGGCCGGCACCACCGCAGGTACGGCTCGTCGACCCGGGCGGTGAGCTGGGTGGACAGCTCGCCCTTCACGGTGGGCCGGCGGACGATGTCCCGCTGGTGCTCGGCCACGGTGGCCAGCGCCTCGAGCACGGGGATGCCCGCCGCCCGCAGCGGCTTGGACGCGTCGAACACCCGCTTCGCCGCGTCGGCCTCCGAGAGCGCCGCGGTGGCCACGGCCACCGCGGCGCTCTCGCTCCGGCGGTAGGCGTGCGGCGCCCCCCGCAGCGTCCAGGCGTAGGCGAGGTCGTCCTCGTCGGCGGGGGCCGCGCCCCGCACCTCGAGCGCCCAGGGCGCGCCGTCGGGGCCGGTGTCCTGCACGCCGAGGTCGAGCAGGGCCGGCTCGGCGGGGCCGAGCTCGCGAGGGGCGCGGTGCAGGTCCTGGCGCTGGAACCGCGCCAGGAGCAGCTGGCGTCGATCGACGGTCTCCATCGCCCCCCAGCCTGCACCCCCGGACCTGACAGGTTCCGTCAGGGTCCGGGGCCTCCCGAGATGGGCCCTAACCTCCGAGGCGTGACCGGACCGGACGACCCGGCTGACCGGACGCGGTCGGCGCCCTGGGCGGCGCCGGCCGACGACGTCGTGGCCGAGCTCGGCACCGACGTCGTCACCGGGCTGAGCCGCGAGGCGGCGGCGCGGCGGTTGGCCGAGGTGGGCCCCAACGTCCTCGACGAGGCAGCGCCGGTGCCGCGGTGGCGCAAGCTGCTCGCCCAGCTGAAGGACCCGCTCATCTACCTCCTCCTCGGGGCGGTGGTCGTGAGCCTGCTGGCCTGGCTGGCTGACGGCGCCGAGGGCGTCCCCTGGGAGGTGCTCGTCATCCTCGGCATCGTCGTGGCCAACGCCGTGCTCGGGTACGTGCAGGAGGCCCGCGCCGAGCAGGCGGTGGCCGCGCTGCAGCGGATGGCGGCGGCCACCGCCACCGTGGTGCGCGACGGCGACGAGGTGGAGGTCCCCGCCGAGGAGGTGGTGCCCGGCGACGTGCTGGTCCTGGCCGAGGGCGACGCCGTCAGCGCCGACGCCCGGCTCGTCGAGGCGGCCGCCCTCGCCGTGGCCGAGGCCTCCCTGACCGGGGAGAGCGCACCGGTCGACAAGGGCACCGCCCCGGTCGCCGATGACGCCGCGCTCGGCGACCGCTCGTCGATGGTGTTCTCCGGCACCGCCGTCGTCCGCGGCCACGCCCGGGCCGTCGTCACCGCCACCGGCATGCAGACCGAGATGGGCCACGTCGCCCGGCTCCTCGGCCGCACCGAGGAGGAGGCCACGCCGCTCCAGCGCGAGGTGGACCACGTGGGGCGCACGCTCGGCGTGGCGGTGGTGGTGATCGCCGTCGTCGTGGTGGCCGCCATCCTCGCCACCTCCGAGGTCCGCGCGGCCCGCGACCTCGTCGACGTCCTCCTCGTCGGCGTGTCGCTCGCCGTGGCCGCCGTCCCCGAGGGGCTGCCGGCGGTCCTGTCGGTCGTGCTCGCGCTCGGCGTGCAGCGGATGGCCCGCCGCAACGCCATCGTGAAGCGCCTGTCGTCGGTCGAGACGCTGGGGTCGGCGTCGGTGATCTGCTCCGACAAGACCGGCACGCTGACCCGCAACGAGATGACCGTCGAGCGGGTCGTCACCCCCACCGGCGTGGCGCGGCTCACCGGTCGGGGCTACGAGCCGGTGGGGGAGCTGCTGGCCGAGGGCGACCTCGAGCTCGACGCGGCCCAGCGCGACGCCGCGGCGGCGGTGCTCGTCGGCGGGAGCCTCTGCAGTGACGCCGTGCTGCGCCGGGACGGCGACGGCTGGGTGACCCTCGGCGACCCGACCGAGATCGCGCTCGTGGTAGGCGCGGCCAAGCTCGGTCCGACCGAGCGGTGGGAGCGCCGCTTCCACCGGGTGGCCGAGGTGCCGTTCACCTCCGAGCGCAAGCTGATGTCGGTGGTGGTGCACGACGGGGACCGCCCCGACGTGCTCCACCTCATCAGCAAGGGGGCGCCGGACGTCCTCCTGCGCCGCTGCACCCACGAGCGGGTGGCGGGGGAGGACCGACCGCTGACCGACGAGCGCCGCCGGGAGATCCTGCGCGACGTCGACGCCCTCGCCGACCGGGCGCTGCGCCCGCTGGCCGTCGCCCACCGCACCATCCCGGCCGACGAGCGGCCACGGGAGGACGTGGCGCCCGAGGAGGTGGAGCGAGACCTCGTCCACCTCGGGCTCGTCGGGATCATCGACCCGCCCCGCGAGGAGGCGGCCGTCGCCGTGGCCCAGGCGCAGGCGGCGGGCATCCGGGTGCTCATGATCACCGGCGACCACCCCCGCACCGGCGCCCGGATCGCGGCTGACCTCGGCATCGCCGGGCCCGACGCCCGGGCCGTCACCGGCCCCGAGCTGTCGGCCATGGACGACGACGAGCTGCGCGCCGTCACCCGGGAGGCCGCCGTCTACGCCCGGGTGTCGCCCGAGCACAAGCTGCGGATCGTCGACGCCCTGCAGGCCGACGGGAACGTCGTGGCGATGACCGGCGACGGGGTGAACGACGCCCCCGCCCTCAAGTCGGCCGACATCGGGGTGGCCATGGGGATCACCGGCACCGACGTGACGAAGGAGGCCGGCGACATGATCCTCGCCGACGACGACTTCGCCACCATCGTCGCCGCGGTGCGGGAGGGCCGGGCGATCTTCGCCAACATCCGCACGTTCCTGCGGTTCCTGCTGTCGTCGAACATCGGCGAGGTGCTCACGATGCTCCTCGGCGTCGTGGGCGCCGGGCTCCTGGGCCTCGACGCGGCGTCCGACGTGGTCGCCGTGCCCCTGCTGGCCACGCAGATCCTCTGGATCAACCTGCTCACCGACACCGGTCCAGCGCTGGCCATCGGGCTCGACCCGCCGCTCGACGACGTCATGGCCCGCCCGCCCCGCCGGCTCACCGACCGGGTGATCAACCGCACGATGTGGGTGGGGATCGTCTGGGTCGGCGCCGTCATGGCGCTGGTCACGCTCCTCGCGCTCGACCTCCGGCTCCCGGGCGGGCTCATCGAGGGCCACGGGTCGCTCACCGAGGCCCGCACGATGGCGTTCACCACCCTCGTCCTCGCGCAGCTCTTCAACGTCCTCAACGCCCGCTCCGACGAGACCTCGGCGCTGCGCGGCCTGTTCCGCAACCGCCTGCTGTGGGCGGCGATCGCGCTGTCGGCGGGGCTGCAGGTCCTCGTCGTCGAGCTGCCCGCGCTCAACGAGGCGTTCGACACCACCCCCCTCGGGGCCGGCGACTGGCTCGTGTGCATCGGCCTGGCCAGCGTCGTCCTCTGGGCCGACGAGGCGAAGAAGCTGCTCACCCGCCTTCGCCGCCGCTGATGCCGGCCCCGGGCGCGCACCGGCCGGCGCACGGGCGCCGGCCGGGCGTCAGCTGAACGGTCGAGCGGCGCTCAGGGGGCGTCGACGAAGCGCAGGTAGGGCTTGCGCTCCTCGACGTTCTGGAACCGCTGCTTGACCTCTTCGGTGGACAGGGTCGGCGAGGCGATCACCCGGTCACCGGGGTTCCAGTCCACCGGCGTGGCGATGGGGTTGGCGTCGGTGGCCTG
>DATGRC010000011.1:0-8379 GCA_035303865.1 Acidimicrobiales bacterium | reverse complement strand
CGTGCGGGCGCTCGGCGGCGAAGCGGGTGAGGATGCCCGGGATCACCCGGGTGCCGACGCTCTGGATCGTGCCCACCCGCAGCCGGCCCCGCTCGCCGGACACGGCGGCGGCCACGTCGGCCTCGGCAGCCCGCAGCGCCTGCAGGACGGTCCGGGCGTGCTCGAGCACGACCTCGCCGACCCTCGTGAGGCGCACCGGCCGGGGTCCGCCGGGGCGGTCGAAGAGGGGGGCGCCCACCGCTCGCTCCAGGGCGGCGATCTGCTGGCTGACCGCCGACTGCGTGTAGCCGAGCGCCTCGGCCGCCCGGCCGAAGGTGCCGGTCTCGGCCACGGCCACGAGCGCCTGGAGGTGGCGGATCTCGACGTCCACCACCTGATCATCAGCCAGGCTGATGCTGTTGGCAAGGGATCATCGCTAGCGCTGATCGCCCCGGCGGGGGATGGTGCCGGCATGCACCGCTCCGACTGCCCCCGGTGCGGTCGTCGCGAGCTGCGCGGCGCCCGCACCGTCCACAGCGCGCCCACCGAGGTCGGCCCGGTGCTGGTCTCGACCTGCCGGGGCTGCGGCGCGGAGCTCTCGATCGCCGACAGCGCCGTGGTGCGCGCCGACGCCGACCTCGACAGCGTCGCCTGACCCGCGCCCTCAGGGGCGCGGCTCGGGCGACATGAACGCGGTGGCCACCGACATGCCCACCTCGCGGTGGCGCAGCGTGGCGATCCGCCGGCCCTCCTGCACCGCATCCTTGGCCGCGCCGAGGTGGGGGCCGAGCAGGGCGGCGGTGGCGTCGAGGTCGTCGACGGTGATGGCCAACCCGAAGAACCCGGGGTCGCCCTCGCCTCGCTGCGGGCCGCCGACCAGCTCGAGGATGACCTCGCCCATCCGGAAGAACACCTGGCGCATCGGGGCGCCGTAGGTGTCGGCCTCCCGCTCGCCCCGCGGGGTGAGGCCGATGTCGGCCAGCGCCGCGATCGTGCGCTCGAGGTCGGGGGACAGCAGCACCACGTGATCGATGTGCCGCGCCCCGTTGGGGTGCTCGGCCGGGTCGGCGGGCGGGGCCGCCGACGCCGTGGTGGGGATCCCGTCGAGCCGCCCGTCGGCCAGCCGGGCCTCCGGGGCGCCGCGCAGCGACCAGCCGAGGATCCGCTTGCCGCCGTCACGGCCGACGAGGCGGACCCGGACCGTGCCGATGCGGCAGGTGCCGTCGTCGTCCACGGCGAACCCGGCCGCCTCCCAGGCCTCGGGCGGGTCGCCGACCAGGATCTCGTCGATCGTGACTGCCATGGATCCGGACACTACGGCAGGGGCGGCGCAGCCCGGCCAATAGGCTCGGGTCGTGGCAGCACCGGTCGACGTCGTGGTGGTGGGTGCCGGGCCCAACGGCCTGGCCGCCGCCCTCACCGTCGCCGAGGCCGGGCGGTCGGTCCTCGTGCTCGAGGGCCACGACACGATCGGCGGGGGCTCCCGCACCGCTGAGCTCACCCTGCCCGGGTTCCGCCACGACGTGTGCTCCGCCTTCCACCCCCTGGCCGCCGTGTCGCCGTTCTTCGCCGCCGCCGGCCTCGACGCGTACGGGCTCGAGCTCCTGCGCCCCGAGATCACCCTCGTCCACCCCCTCGACGGCGGCCGAGCCGGGGTGCTGCACCAGGACCTCGGCCTCACCGAGGCCGGCCTGGGCGAGGACGGTCCCCGTTGGGACCAGCTCGTCGGCTGGGTGGCCCGCCGTTGGGACGTGCTCGGGGAGGCCACCCTCGGCCCGCTCGTCACCGTGCCCCGCCACCCGGTCACGCTGGCCGGCTTCGGCGCCCGCGGCGCCCTGCCCGCCACGTGGGCCGGCCGGCTGTTCCGCACCGACGAGGCCCGGGCCCTGCTGGCCGGGTGCGCCGCGCACTCGTTCCTGCCGCTCGATCGCCCGCTCACCACGGCGATGGGCCTGGCCCTCCTCGGCTCAGCCCACGTGGCCGACTGGCCGGTCCCGAAGGGCGGCTCGCAAGCGATCGTCGACGCCATGGCGGCCAAGCTGGCGGACCTCGGCGGGCGCATCGAGACCGGCCGGACGGTCCGCTCCCTGGCCGACGTGCCCCCGTCGAAGGTGGTCCTCTTCGACGTCACGCCGAAGCAGCTGCTCGAGATCGCCGGCGACGACCTGCCCGACCGCTTCCGGCGCCGGATGCGCCGGTTCCGCTACGGCCCCGGCACCTTCAAGGTCGACTACGCCCTCGCCGAGCCGGTGCCGTGGACCAACCCCGACGCCCGCCGGGCCGGGTGCCTGCACGTCGGCGGCACCCTCCAGGAGATCGCAGCCGCCGAGGCGGCCGTGGCGAAGGGCCGCCACCCGGACCGGCCCTTCGTGCTCGTCGGCCAGCAGAGCCTCATCGACCCCACCCGGGCGCCCGACGGCCAGCACACGCTGTGGGCCTACTGCCACGTGCCCTCGGGCTCGACGGTCGACATGACCGAGGCCATCGAGGCCCAGATCGACCGGTTCGCCCCCGGGTGGCGGGACGTCGTGCTGGCCCGCAGCACGATCGACAACGCCCAGTACGAGGCCTACAACCCGAACTACGTGGGCGGCGACATCGCCGGGGGCTCCCACGGCGGGCTGCAGCTGGTCATGCGGCCCCGCCCGCCGGGTCTGCGGCCCTACGCGACGGGCAACCCCCGCCTCTTCATGTGCTCCGCCTCCACGCCGCCCGGCGGCGGGGTGCACGGCATGTGCGGCCTGCACGCGGCCCGGGCCGCGCTGGCCACGACGCTGCGCTGAGGGCGCGGGCTAGGAGTTGCGGCCGCGGTTGGGCTTGCGGCCGTGGTTCGCCTTCTTCTTGCGAGCCCGGAGGGTGGCCTTCTTGGTGCGCTTCGACATAGGGGGTCGAGGCTACCGGCGCCCCCGCCGGGCCCTCCAGTCCGGCCCTCAGCCCGGCGCCAGCCCGACGACCCGGGCACCCACGACCCGGTAGAGCGGGTCGCCGGTGCGGGCCTCCTCCACGAGGGCCACGTTGGCCAGCTTGATCACGTGGGGGTCGCGGGAGGCGATCGCGCGCTCGGTCACCTCGGCGGCCGCCGGCAGGGGACCGGCCCGCAGGTGGTCGAGGGCGGCCCGGTCGGGGAGCGGCGGCGCACCGGCGATCACGTAGGCCACCGCCATCGCCACCGACGCCGCGGCGGCCAGCGGGCGGGCGTCGGCCTCGTCGAGGACCTGGCTCACCCGGTGCAGGGCCCGGGCGCCGGTCACGCAGTGGAGGGTCACGAAGTCCCCGGCCGCGACGTGCGCCAGCAGCGCGAACTCCACCGCGTCGTCGAGCGTGCGCTCGTCGACGGCCAGGCCCTCGACGGCGGCGGCCAGCTCGGGGCGAGCGGCCACGCCGCGCATGTCGAACCCGCTGGGCCAGGTGTCCGCCGGGTGGGCGCGCAGCGCCGCGGCCACGTCGGCCAGGCGCTTCGCCCCCGGGGGACCGGTGGGCACGGGCAGCGGCTGGCGGCGCTTCTCCCAGTCCAAGAGGGCAGCGGCCACCTGGCCCTCGTGGCCGGCGTCGAGCCCGTACGCCAGGCGGATGAGGGGGTGGAACAGGGCGGTGCCCGGGGCGTCGCTCAGCGCCGGCGCGCGCCGGCGCACGACGGCGTCGATGCCGTCGCGGGCCACCTCCGCCAGGCGCGCCGCGAGGTCGGGCCCGTCCTCGCGGGGCTCGGACTCGCCGCGCAGGTGGGCGCGGAAGGTGCGCTCCAGCGTCTCGGGCGGGGCGCCCATCTGGTCGAGGGCGGCGAGCGCCATGGCGAGGTGGTTGCTGTAGCGGCCGCCAAAGGTGGGGGAGACGGCCAGCTCGTCGTCGAGCAGGCGAGCCAGCGTCGGCGACGCCGGGCGGGCGGTGGTCGTCGTGGTGGGTGCCATGCCGGCGACCGTACGACCTCGAGTGCGCTTGAGGTCAAGGGTCTGCCAGCGCGCCCTCGGACGGTCAGGCCGTGGGGTGGGACCTCGCCCAGGAGAGCAGCTCGTCGGCGCCCCACGTGTTGATGACCCGCTCCGGCTCGACGCCGAGGCGGGCCGCCTTGTCGCAGCCGTAGGCCTGCCACTCCAGCTGCCCTGGGGCGTGGGCGTCCGTGTCGATCGCCACCTTGCAGTCCCACTCGAGGGCCAGCGCCAGCAGCTCCTCGGGCGGGTCCTGGCGCTCCGGGCGGCAGTTGATCTCGACGGCGGTGTCGAAGCGGGCGCACGCCGCGAAGACGACGTCGGCGTCGAACCGCGACGGGGGCCGGCCCCGCCCCACCAGCTTGCGGCCGGTGCAGTGGCCGAGGACGTCGACGTGCGGGCTGGCCACCGCCATCACCATCCGCCGGGTCATGTCCTGCTCCGGCATCGACAGCTTCGAGTGGACGCTGGCCACGACCACGTCGAGGCGCTCGAGGAGGTCCTCGTCCTGGTCGAGGCTGCCGTCCTCGAGGATGTCCACCTCCATCCCGGTGATGATCCGGAACGGCGCCACCTTCTCGCGCACCTCGTCGATCTCGTCGAGCTGGGCGAGCAGGCGGTCCCGGTTCAGGCCGTGGGCCACCGTGAGGCGAGGGGAGTGGTCGCTGATCACGAGGTACTCGTGGCCGAGCGCCATCGCCGCCCGGGCCATCTCCTCCACGGAGCGGCTGCCGTCGCTCCAGTGGGTGTGGGAGTGCAGGTCGCCCTTGAGCGCGGCCCGCAGCTCGGCGCCCTCACCCGGGTCGATCGCCGTCTCCGCCTCGAGGGCCGCGAGGTGCTCGTCGATCCCGCCGTCGAGCGCGAGGGCGATCACCTTGGCCGTCGACGGGCCGATGCCCGGGAGCTCCTGCAGGGTGCCGTCGGCGTGGCGGCGCTCGATCTCCTCGTCGCCCAGCTCGAGCACGAGGTCCCGAGCCCGGGCGTAGGCCATGACCCGGCGGCTCTCCTCGAGCGCCCGGTCCTTCAGGTAGACGACCCGGTCGAGGGCCTCGGCGGGGGAGAGGGGGCGGGCCACGCCGGGCCACGCTACCGGGGGGTTTGGGGGACCGGGCCGCCGGGCCCGTACCCTGCACCGCCATGGAGCGGTTCGGGTTCGTCGGTCTCCCCAACGCGGGGAAGTCCTCGCTGTACAACGCGCTGGCCGGCGGCGGCGCCCTCGCCGCGCCCTACGCGTTCGCCACCACCGACCCGAACGTCGGCGTCGCCAAGGTGCCCGACCACCGCCTCTACGCCCTCGCCGAGATGAGCGGGACCAAGACGATCGTGCCCGCCACCGTGCAGTTCGTCGACATCGGCGGCCTCGTCGCCGGGGCCAGCAAGGGCGAGGGCCTCGGCAACCGGTTCCTCAGCCACATCCGCGAGGTCGACGCCATCGTCTACGTCCTGCGGGCCTTCGAGGACGAGGACGTGCCCGGTCCGTCCGACCCGCTCGAGCACCTCGCCGTCGTGGAGCTCGAGCTCACGTACGCCGACCTCGAGAGCGTCGAGCGGCAGATCGAGCGGCGCCGCAAGGCGGCCAAGGGCGACCGGTCCCTGGCCGACGAGGTGGCCGCCCTCGACCAGGCCAAGGCGGTGCTCGAGGCCGGCACCCCGATCTACCGCTCCGAGCTGAGCGACGCCGCCCGGGCGCTGCTCAAGCCCTACTTCCTGCTCACCAACCGGCCGGTGCTCGCCCTCGTGAACGTGAGCGAGGACCAGCTCGACGACATCCTCGCGGTGATCGCCCCGGTGGAGGCCGAGCTCGGGGGCAAGGCCGAGGTGATCGGCATGTGCGTCCAGCTGGAGGCCGAGGCGGCGGTGCTCGACGAGAGCGAGCGGGCCGAGATGCTCGAGGCGCTCGGCCTCGGCGAGGGGGCGCTGCCGCGGTTCCTCCACGCCGCCTACAAGCTGCTCGGCCTGCGGACCTTCTTCACCACCGGCGAGAAGGAGACCCGGGCCTGGACGTTCCGGGCCGGGTACAAGGCCCCGCAGTGCGCCGGCGTCATCCACGGCGACCTGGAGCGGGGCTTCATCCGGGCCGAGGTCATCCACTGGGACGAGCTCCTCGAGCTCGGCTCCTGGGCCAAGGCCCGGGAGGCCGGCAAGCTCCGCGTCGAGGGCAAGGACTACGAGGTCCAGGACGGCGACGTCCTCGAGATCCGCTTCAACGTCTGACCTCGTAGCCTGCTCGCTCGTGAGCTGGCTGCTGCGCGACGGGGAGGTGCTGGCCTCGCTCGAGGTGGCCGACACCCGCCAGGCCCGCCGTCGAGGGCTGCTCGGGCGCGACGGCATCGACGGGGCCCTGCTCATCGTCCCGGCCCGGGCCGTGCACACCTTCGGGATGCGCTTCCCGATCGACGTGGCGTGGTGCGACCGGGACCTCACCGTCCTGCGGACGGCCACGCTGCGGCCCCACCGCCTGACGCGCGTCTCGCTCCGGGCCCACTGCGTCATCGAGGCCGAGGCGGGGTCGTTCGAGCGCTGGGGCCTGCGGCCCGGCGACCGGCTCGAGCGGCGGGACCCGGCGCCGTGACGCTCGTGCTCGTCGGCACCCCGATCGGCAACCTCGGCGACCTCTCGCGGCGCGCCGTCGAAGCGCTCGAGCGGGCCGACGCCATCTGCTGCGAGGACACCCGCCGCACCGGGCGGCTCCTCCAGCACGCCGGCATCGGGCCGCGCCCGCTCGTCGTCGTCAACGACCACACCGAGGTGCGGGCCATCCCCGGCGTCCTCGCCCGGCTCGCCCGCGGCGAGCGGGTGGCGGTGGTGACCGACGCCGGCATGCCCGGCATCTCCGACCCCGGCGAGCGCCTCGTGCGGGCCGCCGTCGCCGAGGGCCACGCCGTGGAGGTGGTCCCCGGACCCTCCGCGGCGGTCGCCGCGCTCGTCGTCAGCGGCCTCCCCACCGCCCGATGGGCCTTCGAGGGGTTCCTGCCCCGCAAGGGGTCCGGCCGGACCGAGCGGCTGGCCGAGCTGGCGAGGGAGCGCCGCACCGTCGTGCTCTACGAGGCTCCCCACCGCCTGGCCCGGACGCTCGCCGACCTGGCGGAGGCCTGCGGGCCCGATCGGCGCGTGGCCGTCGCCCGGGAGCTGACCAAGCTCCACGAGGAGCTCTGGCGGGGCACGCTGGCCGAGGCGATCGCCTGGGCCGACGAGCACCCGCCCCGAGGCGAGCTGGTCCTCGTGCTGGAGGGCGCCCCCGAGCCCGCCGCGGCATCGCCCGCCGACGTCGAGGCCGCCGTGGCGGCCCGGCTGAGCGCCGGCGACACCGCCCGCGACGCGGCGGCCGCGGTGGCGCGCGACCTCGGGCTGCCGAAGCGGGCGGTCTACGACGTCGCCGTCCGCCTCGCCCGCGGCTGATCGCCCGCCGTCAGGGTCGGCCGTCGCCGTCCCGCACGGCCCCCGCCGCCCGGCGGCCCGCCCAGAGCACGCCCCCCACGAGCAGCGCCGAGCCGACCAGGATGACCACCGCAGCCGTCCCGTCCCCGCTGGTCGCCGCGACGAACCCGGCGGCGACGGCCACGACGGCCCCCGCCAGCCCGGTGGCCACGAGCGGCGGGCCCGCGGCCCGGTGCGCCACAGCCCAGGCCTCGTCGTCGCGCATCGTGGACGGGACGCGGATGCCGACGAGGGCGTTGCGCGGCAGCGTGCCGGCCGCGGCCCGTCGTCCGACCTCGGCCACCACGAGCGAGCCAGCGAGGAACACGACGACGGCGATCCACATGGGCGTTCGACGGTAGCGAGGTCAGCCGTCGGGCGCGTGGCTGAGCTCGTCGAGCTCCTCGTGCAGCACGTCGAGCATGTGGCGGGCCTGGTGGTCGGCGCCCGGCCGGGCCAGGTGGATGCCGTCGCTCTGCCGCAGCGCCCCGTCCACCCCGGGCTTGCGCTCCACGTAGCGGCCCTGCTCGTCGCCGAGGACGGTGGACAGGTCCACGAACCGCACCCACGGCCGCTCCTCGGCCGCCGCCTCGTAGATCTCGTTGAGCACGTCGACCCGACCCTGGAAGCCCGACGACCGCACCGGGGGCATGCCCACCCAGAGGATGAGGCGGTCCTCGTCGCGCAGCGAGTCCATGACGAGCTCCACCCGGCGGCCGTACTCGGCCCGCCACCCCGGCGAGTCCACCGTGCTGTGCACGGTCCCGTCGGGGGCCACGATGCCCTGCGCGTCGTTGCCCCCGAACATGAGGAACATCACCTCGGGGTCCTGCGCCGCGGCGTCGGCGACGAGCGCGGCCGGCCAGTCGTAGTAGTCGGGCCGGGTGAGGCCGGTGGCGATCTCGTAGTGGAGGGTGGTGTCGAGCAGCGGGTCGTCGGCGGCCAGTCGCAGGAACGACTCGCCGGCGTCGCGCACGATCGAGTCGCCGCCGATGTAGACCCGCAGCGGCGCCGCGGGCGTGGGGGTCCGCAGCTGGGGCGGCAGGTCCTCCTGGGGCGG
>DATGRC010000010.1:0-5059 GCA_035303865.1 Acidimicrobiales bacterium | reverse complement strand
GCAGGGGGAGGTGGCGACGTAGCGCCCGTCGCCCAGATCGCTGGTGACGGCGAGCACCACGCCCGTCGGGGTGACGACGCCTCGCGGCGAGCCGTCCCGCGCCACGTCGGGCCACACGATCGGGGGCTCGGTGGTCGTGGTCGTCGACGGGGCCGTCGTGGCGGCGGCCGTGGTCGAGGCGGTGGTGGTGATGGTGGGGCCGGCCTCGGGTGGAGCGGTCCATCGGCCGTCGAGCGCCACGGCTGCGCCGAGGGCCACGACGGCGCCCACCAGCGCCGCCACCAGCCCGCCAAGCAGGCGTCGGTGCCGCATCGAACCACCCTCTCACGTGCCAGCGCGGCGATGAGGTCGCGCTCGACCTCGCCGCCGCGGCCGGTCCTGGGCGCGACCGAGGGCCGGGGATCGCTCCCCGGCCCTCGGCCTCAGGTCCTGTCGGTGCGGGCCGGCTGGCTCAGCCGCCGAGCTCCTTGACCACCTCGACCATGAGCTGGCTGGCCTCGGTGGGGTTCTGGCCGACGCGCACGCCGGCGGCGCGCAGGGCGTCCATCTTGGCCTGGGCGGTGCCCTTGCCACCGGAGACGATGGCGCCGGCGTGGCCCATCTTCTTGCCGGGGGGCGCCGTGACGCCGGCGATGTAGGACACGACCGGCTTGCTCATGTTGGCGGCGATGAACTCGGCCGCCTCCTCCTCGGCCGAGCCGCCGATCTCACCGAACATCATCACGGCGTCGGTCTGCGGGTCGGCCTCGAAGGCCTCCAGGCAGTCGATGAACGACGTGCCCGGCACCGGGTCGCCGCCGATGCCCACGCAGGTGGTGACGCCGATGTCGTTGAGCTTCAGCTCGTAGAGCGCCTGGTAGGTGAGGGTGCCGGAGCGGCTCACGATGCCGACGTTCGGCTTGCCCTCCACCGGCGGCTTGGCGATGTGGCCGGCGGTGATGCCGATGTTCGCCTTGCCGGGGCTGATGATGCCGGGGCAGTTCGGGCCGAGCACGCGCACGTCGGGGAAGTCCCGCTTCAGCTTGTTGAAGAACCACGCCTCGTCGTGGGCGGGCACGCCCTCGGTGATGGCGACGATGAACTTCGCGCCACCCTCGGCGGCCTCGATGACCGCGTCCTTCACGCCCGGGGCGGGGATGAAGATACACGAGGCGGTGGCGCCGGTGGCCTCCACGGCCTCCCCGACGGTGGCGTAGATCGGGATGCCGTCCACGTCGGTCCCGGCCTTCTTCGGGTTGGTGCCGGCCACGACCTGGGTGCCGTAGTCGCGGTTGAGGAGGCCGTAGAAGCGGCCCTGGGAGCCGGTGAGGCCCTGGTAGACGACCTTGGTGGTCTCGTCGACGAAGATTGCCATTGCGCTGCGTCTCCCTTACTTCGCGGCCAGCGCCACGGCGGTCTCGGCCGCTTCGACCATCGTCGAGGCGAGCTGGAGCTTGTCGGACAGGTGGGGCTGGAGGATGGCCCGCCCCTCGTCGGCGTTCGTGCCGTCGAGGCGGATCACGATCGGCACGTCGATGTCGACGCGGCCCATCGCCGTGATGATCCCGTTGGCCACCTCGTCGCCCTTGGTGATGCCACCGAAGATGTTGATGAAGATCGCCTTCACCTCGGGGTCGTTGTTGATGACCTCGAGGGCACCGGCCATCACGTCGGCGTTGGCGCCGCCCCCGATGTCGAGGAAGTTCGCCGGCTTGCCGCCGACCTGGTTGACGATGTCGACGGTGGACATGGCCAGCCCGGCGCCGTTGGCGATCACGCCGACGGAGCCCTCGAGGCCGACGTACTGCAGGCCCTTCTCGTGGGCGGCCTGCTCCCGCTCGTCGCGCACCTGGGTGGCCTCGTACTCGGCGTACTCGGGGTGGCGGAAGACCGAGTTGCCGTCGAGGGTGACCTTGGCGTCGAGGGCGTGGACCTCGCCGGTGGGCTTCAGGATCAGCGGGTTGATCTCGCAGAGGTCGGCGTCGCCCTCGGTGTAGGCCCGGTAGAGCTTGAGGAGGATGTCGACCGCCCCGTCGGTGGCGGCGGGGTTGAGCTTGGCGTCCTGCACCCACGTGCGGGCCACGTCCTCGGTGAGGCCGTCGACCGGGTCGATCCAGATCTTGGCGATGGCGTCGGGGTCGGCCTCGGCCACGGCCTCGATCTCCACGCCGCCCTGGGCGGACAGCATCCCGAGGTGCTTCTTGGCCGAGCGGTCGAGGGTGAAGCTGGCGTAGTACTCCTCGGCGATGTCCGAGGCCAGCTCGATCCACAGGGTCCGCACGGTGTGGCCCTTGATGTCCATCCCGAGGATGTTCGAGGCGTGGGTGCGGACCTCGTCGGCGTCGCCGGCGAGCTTGATGCCGCCGGCCTTGCCGCGCCCGCCCACCTGGACCTGCGCCTTGACGACCACCGGGTACCCGATGCGGTCGGCGGCGGCCACCGCGTCGTCCACGGTGGTGACGGCCTCTCCCGGGGATACGGGGATCCCGTACCTCGCGAAGAACTGCTTGCCCTGGTACTCGTAGAGGTCCATGCGCTTCTCTCCCGACCCCGGAGGGCCTCGGTTTCCGACGGTGCGACGGGTCGGCCGATACTAGGGGTGTGCGCGCGACCCACCGCCAGTCGAGGCGAGCCGCCCGCCACCGCTCGGCGGTGACGGGCTGATGCCGGTCGCCCAGAGCCGGGGCCACGCCGGCAAGGCGCTGCTCGTCGCGGGGGTGGGCGTCGTGCTCGCCCTCGGCATCGCCTTCCTGGTCGCGCAGATGGCGAGCCGCGGCGACGTGGAGATCCGCCTCGGCGACGACCGCTTCGAGGTCGGCAAGGCCGAGCGCCTCGCACGGGCCATCGAGCGCGAGGAGGGCCTGCCGGTGCTCGTGCCGGACCTCGTGGGGCGCCAGCGCAACCTGTACGTCCAGCACCTCGGCGACGACGCCGACGAGGGCTGGGTGGCGTTCGGGGCCTTCGACCCGGAGGACCCCGCGTGCGCGGTGCAGATCGACCGGGAGGCGAAGGTGCTCGTCAACGACTGCGACGAGTCGGACACCTACCCGCTCGACGGCACCGGCCTGCGCTTCTACCCCACCGTCGTCGAGGACGGTGAGGTCATCGTCGACCTCAACGAGCTGTCGACGACCACCACGGCCGCCGACGGGGGCTGAGCGCCCGCGCCCTCAGGCGTCCCTGGGGGCGGTTCGGGCCGACTCGAGCGCGGCGGCGAGGTCGTCGAGGAGCCGGCGGGTGACGCGGGCGGTGTCTCGGTGCGCCTCGGGCGGCGCGGTGAGGTCGGCCAGCAGCTCGGTGATGCCCTCGCGCCCGGAGCGCACGGTGAGGAGGGACACGGCCCCGGCGCCGCTGGCGCGGCGGTGGGGCCCGCGGGCGATCCAGGTGACGGGGACCACGACGTGGGCGCGGGACTCCCAGTGCGGCTCGCCCGTGCGCAGGTCGACCTGCAGGCGGGGCGACACGGCGGCGGCGACGGCGTCGGTCAGAACCCGATCGAGGTCGATGCGCTCGAGGCGGACCACCACCTCGGGCAGCGGGATCTCCACGTAGGCGCTGAGCCGCACCATCGTCGGGCGGGTGGCGATGGGGGTGGCGGGGGTGGGCGGGGCCATGGGACACCTCCTGGTCTCGCCCAGCGTCCCCCGCGCCGGGGTGCCCGCGGCAGGGCCGAACGTCCCTACCCGTCCCGAGCCGGCGGGGTGAACAGGTCGAGCAGCGCCGCCTTCTGCACCTTTCGGGTGCCCGTGCGGGGCAGCTCGTCGACGACGACCACCTGGACCGGGACCTTGTACTCGGCGAGGTGCTGGGCGACGTGGGCGACGAGGTCGTCCTCGGCCGCGGCGGCCCCGGGCCGGAGGCGCACCGCGGCGACGGGCACCTCGCCCATCCGCTCGTCGGGCCGGCCCACCACGGCAGCCTCGGCGACGGCGGGATGCTGCTCGAGGCAGCGCTCCACCTCGAGCGCGTAGACGGAGTAGCCGCCGCGCTTCACGACGTGCTTGGCCCGGCCCTCGAAGACGATGGTGCCGAACCGACCCCGTCGGGCGAGGTCGCCGGTGCGGAGCCAGCCGTCGCCGGTCAGCACGTCAGCGGTGGCGGCGGCGTCGCCTCGGTAGCCCTTGAGGACCCCGGGGCCCCGTACGAGGAGCTCGCCCACCTCGCCGACGGGCACCTCCTCGCCGTGGTCGTCCACCACCCGCAGCTCGTAGCCGGGCAGGGAGACGCCGAGGCCCTCGCCGAGCAGGCCGCGGGTGGGGCTGAGGAACGGCGGCGAGAGCTTGGCCGCCACGCCGCCGCCGACCTCGACCATCCCGTACGCCTCCGCGAAGAGGGCCTGGCCGTGGCTGCCGAGCAGCGGGAGGGTCACGGTGGCGCCGCGCCGCTTGAACCGCTCGGCCAGGTCGGCGGGCATGGCGTCGGCGCCTGAGCCCCACACCCGCACCGACGTGAGGTCTCGCTCCTCGGCGCCAGCCTCGTCCATGAGCCTGTACATGGCGGGGACGCCGATGAAGATCGTCGACCGGCGGGACTCGATGGCGTCGAGCACCTTGACGGGGTGGAACTTCGGCAGCAGGTAGACGGGGATGCCGGCCACCGCCATCCCGACGAGCACCATGAAGCCCATGATGTGGGCGACGGGGAGGGCCACGACCGACTCGTCGCGCCGCAGCCGGGTGGGCCACATCGCCGCGGTGGCCGACTGCCCGACCAGGGCCCGGTGGGTGAGGGCGGCGCCTTTGGGCTTGCCGGTGGTGCCCGACGTGTAGAAGAGCGCCGCCACCTCGCCGGGTTCGGCGGGGTGCGCCTCGAGGAGCGGGTCGTGGCCGTCGACCTCGGCCGCCGAGCGGACCACGAGCGTGGCGCCCGAGTCCTTCACGACGTGGGCCACCTCGTCCTTGCGCATCTGGTCGTTGACGGGGGCGGGCAAGGTACCCGCCCGAGCCGCGGCGAAGCACAGCAGCAGCTGCTCGTAGCCGTTGCGGGTGGCGATGACGACGACGTCGCCGGGCGAGGTGCGGGCGGCGATGCCCCCCGCCCACCGGCGGACCCGCTTGGCCGCCTGGGGGTAGGTCAGGTC
>DATGRC010000009.1:0-2991 GCA_035303865.1 Acidimicrobiales bacterium | reverse complement strand
GCCGAGGGCCGGCGACAGCGGCGTGCCGTCGAGGGTCATCTTCTGCGTGGCGTTGTGGGTGGCGAAGCAGTACCAGGGCCGGCCCCGCCGGCAGGCCCGGCACTCGCCGCACACGGCCCGCCAGTTGAGGACGACGAAGTCACCGGGGGCCACCTCGGTGACCCCCTCCCCGACGGCCTCCACGACGCCGGCCGCCTCGTGGCCGAGCAGGAACGGGAACTCGTCGTTGATCCCGCCCTCCCGGTAGTGCAGGTCGGTGTGGCAGACGCCGCACGCCTGCACCTGGACGAGCGCCTCGCCCGGTCCCGGGTCGGGCACCTCGATCACCTCGACCGACACCGGCTCCTTGACGGCCTTCGCCACGACGGCACGGACCTGTTGTGCCACGTCGCACCCCCCTCTGGTCGACTGCGGCGCCGACCGTACCGCGCTGCGGCGGCCAGGTGGTCGGCGGGCGGGGGCAGGGTGTGCCGTTCGACCAGTGACGGCCGCAGAGGGTGGTCGATAGGGTCGGGCGCCATGAGGTCGCTCCGCAGCTTCACCGTCCGGCCGTCGCTCCCGCCGCAGCTGTCGGCGCTCGAGGAGCTGGCGATGAACCTGCGCTGGTCGTGGGACGCCCGCACCCGCGACCTGTTTCGCTGGGTGGACCCGGACGCGTGGGACGCCACGGTGCACGACCCGGTGCGCCTGCTCGGCGTGGTGTCCCGCGAGCGGCTGGAGGCCCTGGCCGAGGACCCGGGGTTCATGGGCTTCCTGGCCGAGGTGCGCGAGGAACTGCAGCGGTACCTCGACAGCGACCGCTGGTTCCAGAGCCGCAACGGCTCGCCGCTGCGCTCGGTGGCGTACTTCTCGCCCGAGTTCGGCATCGCCGAGGCCCTCCCCCAGTACTCGGGCGGGCTCGGCGTCCTGGCCGGCGACCACCTGAAGGCGGCCAGCGACCTCGGCCTGCCGCTCGTCGGCATCGGCCTGATGTACCGCCACGGCTACTTCCGCCAGTCCCTGTCGGGCGACGGGTGGCAGGAGGAGGTCTACCCCGACCTCGACCCGTACGCGATGGCCCTGCACCTCTGCGAGGGCGTCCGGGTGGAGGTGGACCTGGCCGGCACGCCGTGCGTGGCCCGGGTGTGGCGGGCTGACGTGGGCCGGGTCCCGCTCTACCTGCTCGACGCCGACATCGACGACAACCCGCCCGAGGTGCGGGGGATCACCGACCGCCTCTACGGCGGCGACACCGAGCACCGGCTCCGCCAGGAGATCCTCCTCGGGATCGGCGGCGTGCGGGCCCTCGACGCGCTCGGCATCGACGCCCAGGTGTTCCACACCAACGAGGGCCACGCCGGCTTCCTCGGGCTCGAGCGGATCCGCCAGGCCGTCACCGAGGGCGGCCTGACGTACCCCGAGGCGATCGAGGCCGTCCGGGGCGGCTGCATCTTCACCACCCACACGCCGGTGCCCGCCGGCATCGACCGCTTCCCCCGCGAGCTCATCGAGCGCTACTTCACGGGGTGGGCCGAGGAGGTGGGGATCACCCTCGACGACCTGATGGCGCTCGGGCACCGCCCCGGCGACGAGCCCGACGACCGGTTCAACATGGCCGTGATGGGCCTGCGCCAGGCCGGACGCTCCAACGCCGTGGCGAAGCTGCACGGCGAGGTGAGCCGGGAGATGTTCGCCGACCTGTGGCCGGACGTGCCCGTCGAGGAGGCGCCGATCACGTCGGTCACCAACGGGGTGCACGCCCCAACCTGGACGTCCCCGGAGATGGACGACCTGTTCACCCGCTACGTGCTGCCGCAGTGGTGGGAGGCCGGCGCCGAGCGCTGGGAGCGCCTGGCCGACGCCAGCGACGACGAGATCTGGCGGGCCCGGGAGCAGGGCCGGGAGCGGCTCGTGGCGTTCGTGCGGGAGCGCCTGCGGCGCCAGCTCCAGGCCAGGGGCGCGTCGGCCTCCGACGTCGAGTGGGTGGACACCGTCCTCGACCCGAAGGCGCTCACGATCGGCTTCGCCCGCCGGTTTGCCACCTACAAGCGGGCCACGCTCCTGCTGTCGCAGCCGGAGCGGCTCAAGGCGCTGCTGCTGTCCACCAGCCAGCCCGTGCAGCTGATCTTCGCCGGCAAGTCGCACCCCGCCGACGAGTCCGGCAAGGAGCTGATCCGCCAGATCACCGCCTTCGCCGCCGACCCGGAGGTGCGGCACCGCTTCGTGTTCGTCGAGGACTACGACATCGCCGTCGCCCGGGCGCTGCTCCACGGCTCGGACGTGTGGCTCAACAACCCGCGCCGCCCGCAGGAGGCGTGCGGCACCTCGGGGATGAAGGCCGCCCTCAACGGCGGGCTCAACCTGTCGATCCTCGACGGCTGGTGGGACGAGGCCTTCGACGGCGAGAACGGCTGGGCGATCTCCTCCGCCGAGCACATCGAGGACCTGGCCCTTCGCGACGAGGTGGAGGCCGGATCGCTGTTCGACCTGCTCGAGCACCAGGTGGTCCCGCTGTTCTACGACCGCTTCCAGGGCCCGGTGCCCCGCAAGTGGATCCAGCGGGTGAAGCGCTCGCTCGTCACGCTCGGGCCCTTCGTCACCGCCACCCGCATGATCGGCGACTACACCCGCGAGCTCTACGAGCCCGCCGCCGCGCAGGCCGACGCCATGGCCGCCGACGGCCACGCTCGGGCCCGGGCGCTGGCCGCCTGGAAGGCGACGGTGCGCGACGCCTGGGACGCGGTGCGCGTCGAGGCGGTCGACCTCGACGACGACGTCGTGGAGATCGGCTCGGAGCGCGAGGTGCGGGCCACGGTGTCGCTCGGGTCGCTGTCCCCCGACGACGTCGAGGTGCAGCTGATCCACGGCCCCGAGGGCCAGGGCGGCGAGCTGAGCGACGTCGAGGTCGTGCCGATGACCCCCGACGGCGCCGTGGGGGAGGGTCCGTGCCGGTACGTCGGGCGCTTCGCCTGCGACCGGGCCGGCCGCTACGGCGTGACGGTGCGGGTGGTG
>DATGRC010000008.1:0-10045 GCA_035303865.1 Acidimicrobiales bacterium | reverse complement strand
GACCACCCGCGTCCGCTCGCTCGACGACGTCTTCCTCGATCGCTCCGGAGCGCGCCAGCCATGACGGGCGCCGTCTACGACCTCGGCTACCGGCCCTACGAGGGCCAGCGGGGTGGCCGGCGCGCCGCCCGGGCCGCGCTGTTCCGGGCGTCGGTGCGCCGAGCGCTCGGTTGGCGGCGCCCGTGGCGGCAGAAGGTGGCCCCGTTCGTGCTGCTGGCCATCGTGACCGTCCCCGCCGTGGTCAACGTCGGCGTGAAGTACCTCACCCGCAACACCGCGGCCAGCGACATCGAGTTCATCACGTACCGGGACTACGTGGGCGTGTCGAACGCGCTGCTCGTGTTCGTCGCGCTCACCGCGCCGGACATCATCTGCCCGGACCGCCGCCAGCGGGTGCTGCCACTCGTCTTCTCCCGGCCCCTGCGAGGGCTCGACTACGTGGCCGCCAAGGTCGGCGCCATGGCGGCGATCCTCTTCGCGTTCTCGTTCCTGCCCCAGGTCGTGCTGTTCGTGGGGCAGATGCTCGTGAGCACCGACGGCGCGCTCACCTACCTGCGGGACAACGCCGAGGTGCTCTGGCAGGTGCCGGCGGCGGTGGCGCTCCTCGCCCTCTACTACGCGGTGATCGGGGTGGCGATCGCGTCGCTCACCACCCGTCGGATCATCGCCGGCGCCTCGATCATCGGGCTCTTCCTCGTCACCTCGATCACCTCGGCGGTGCTCGTCGGGCCCCGTGAGGAGGTCGAGACGGTGCGGGTCGGGCCGCCGGCCGAGGTGGACGACGGCGGCACGGCCGGCGGCGACGGGTTCGTGGTGGTCTCCCCCGACGGCACGAGCCAGCGGACCGAGGGGCTCGTGGTGCGCGTCGACCGGCGCGATCCGTCGGCGGCGCCGCTGCTCAACGTGGCCGGCCTGCCGCTCATCCTGCGCGACCTCGTCTTCCTGGGTCACGTCCACCCCAGCCACCCGATGTCGGGCCTGGACGGCGGCGGGGCGATGGCCGTCGGCGTGTACGTCCTGTGGGTGGCGGCCGGTCTCGTCGTGCTGGCCCGGCGGTACCACGAGGTGGAGCGGTGAGCAGGCCCGCCCCGCCCCCGCCGACGACCGACGCCGGATCGGACCCGGCCTTCGTCCCGGACGCCACGGTGGTGGCCCGGGACGTGTCGGTGTGGTTCGGCCAGAAGGTGGCCCTGTCCGAGCTCAGCTGCTCGTTCGGGGCCGGCGTCACCGGGCTGCTCGGCCCCAACGGGGCGGGGAAGACCACGCTCATGCGGGCCATCACCGGGATGCTCCCGGTCAACCAGGGCCGGGTGCTCGTCACCGGGCGCGACCCCCGCGGGGACCGGGCCGTCCACCGGCACCTCGCCATCGTGCCCGAAGACGAGGCCGTGCCCCGCGGCCTCACCCCCCGCCAGCTCTGCGAGTACGTGGCCGACCTCCACCGGGTCGGTGACCGTCGAGTCGTGGACTGGGCGCTCGCCACCGTGGAGCTGACCTCGGCCGCCGACCGGTCCATGGACGGGTTCAGCAAGGGGATGCGCCAGCGGGCCAAGGTGGCCGCCGCGCTCGTGAAGAACCCGCTCGTGCTGGT
Organism: Acidimicrobiales bacterium; assembly: GCA_035303865.1. Classification (GTDB taxonomy): domain Bacteria; phylum Actinomycetota; class Acidimicrobiia; order Acidimicrobiales; family VFJN01; genus VFJN01. The sequence continues at coordinate 8,454 of DATGRC010000008.1, read as the reverse complement.
CCTCGACGAGCCGCTCAACGGTGCCGACCCGGTGCAGCGCCACCACCTCATCTCCCTCTTCACCCGACTCGGGGCGGAGGGGCGCACCGTGATCGTGAGCTCCCACGTCCTCCACGAGGTGGAGGCGATGGCGGAGCGGGTGATCGTCGTCGTGCGGGGCCGGCTCGCTGCCGCCGGCGGGCACCGCGCCATCCGCGACGCGATGGACGACGTGCCCCGCCAGGTCCTCGTCCGGGCCAGCGCGCCCCGGCCGCTGGCCGCTGCGCTCGTCGGCCACGACGCGGTGGGCGGCGTGCGGGTGGACGGCGACGACCTCGTCGTCTCGACGACCCGGGCCATCGACCTGGCCGTCGCCCTCCCCCGCGCCGCCCGGGACCTCGGCATCACCCTCACCGAGGTGCGGCCCCTCGACGACTCCCTCGAGAGCCTGTTCCGGGAGCTGGTGCGATGACCTCGTCCACGGCCCCGCCGGCCGCGCTGGCGCCGTGGCGCCCCTTCGTCGCCGTGGTCCGCTACACGCTGCGGTCCACGATGCCGGGCCGGCGGTGGATCGGCGTGCTCGTGCCGTGCGCGGCGGCCGTGCTCTTCGGGCTCCTCGCCCGCAGCCTCGGCGGCAGCATCGAGCGAGACTTCGCGCAGACCGCCGGGGAGGCGCTCTTCGGGCTCGTGATGCCGGTGACCTGCCTCGTCGTCGGCGACGCCGTGCTCGGGGCCGAGGTGCGGGCCGGGACCTTCTCGTTCACCTGGCTGTCGCCGGTGCCCACCTGGCAGATCGCGGTGGGCCGGTGGCTCGGCGGCTCCGTCATCGCGGCGGGCTGCCTGGCGGTGGCGTTCGCGGCGGCCGCGATGGTGGCCGGTGCGAGCGACCAGGTTCCCGCGCTCGTGGTGGCGGCGGCCACCGGTGCCGCCGCGTACGTGGCGGTGTTCCTCCTCATCGGCTGCGTCGCCCGGCGGGCCGCCGTCTGGTCGCTGGCCTACGTGTTCCTCGTCGAGCGGCTCCTCGGCGAGGCGCTCGACGGCGTCGCCCAGCTGTCGCCGTCGTGGCTGGCCCGCCAGGTCCACCTCGACCTGGCTGCGCTGCCCGGCGACCTGCTGCGCGAGGGCGTCCCCCAGGGCACCGCCGCCGTGGTGCGCCTGGCGCTCGTCACCGCCGTGCTGCTCGTCCTCGCCTCCCGCCGGCTGCGCCACCTGCGCCTGAGCGGGTCGGCCGACTGATCGCCGCCGTGGCCGGGAGCGTCGAGCTCGAGGTCGGGATCGTCACCGAGGACCTGGATGGCCTGGCCCGCTTCCTCGTCGAGGGCCTCGGGTTCGAGCCCGGGGAGGTGCGCCGGTTCGAGGCCGGCGCGGTCCACCGCTTCCGCCGAGGGGCCGCCCGGGCCAAGGTGTTCGTCCCCGCCGCGCCACCGCCCGGCGGCGACGCGGCGGCGGCCTGGCCGGACCGTGCCGGCTTCGCGTACGCCGCGCTGCTCGTGCCCGACGCCGCCGCCGCGCTCGAGCGGGCCGTGGCCGCCGGGGCGTCGGTCCTCGCCCCGGTGACCGCGCACCGCCCGGGGGCGCGGATGGCGCTCGTGCGCGACCCGCAGGGCAACGTGTGGGAGCTGCTCGAGGAGGCGGGCTGACCGGGGCCGTCAGCCCGCGCGCCGACCGGCCAGCACCGCCCCCGACACGGCGAGGACCACGCCCACGAGGGCGAGGGCGGCCACGTGGTCGCCCTGGAACACCACGCCGAGGGCCAGCGACACCGGGGGCATGCAGTAGGTGATGAAGGTGGCCCGGGTGGGTCCGACGCGTCCGACGAGGCCGCCCATGAGGAGGAACGCCAGGCCGGTGCCGACGATGCCGAGCACGGCGATGGCCGCCACCGGGCCGAGCTCGAAGCGGGAGCCGTCGAGCCCGGCGATGCCGAACGGCAGCGTCCAGATCGTGGCCAGGGCGAGCATCTTGCCCATCACCGCCTGGGACCCGTACTTGCCCTGGAGCGGGGCGACGAGGTTGGTGGCCAGGCCGTAGCAGACGGTGGCGCCCAGCACGAGGACCACGCCGAGCGCCTCGGTGGAGCCCTCGCCCAGGCTGGGGAGGCTGATGAGCACGATGCCGGCGAAGCCCACGAGCACGCCGAGCAGCTGGGGGCCGCTGGTGCGGCGACCGAACAGGGTGGCGGCGAACAGCGCGGCGAACATCGGGGTGGCGCCGTTGAGCAGGCCGGTGACGGCGGAGTTGATGCGCTGCTCGGCCAGCGGGAAGAGGGTGAACGGGATGGCCACCCAGAGGACCGACACGGCGACGAGCCGGGGCCGGTCGGCCCGCTCGATGCGCACCTTGCCCGGCATCAGGGCGAGCGTGGCGGCGCCCAGCCCGACGCGCATCAGCGTGATGACACCGGGCTCGAGGCTGTCGAGGCCGATGGCGATGAAGAGGAACGAGGCGCCCCAGATGCCCGAGACGGTGGCGAAGACGAGCCAGTCGGAGGGGGTGAAGGCGCCGTCGCCGGCGTGGGTGCGGGCGAGGGTCTCTGGAGTGGCGGCCGGTGCGGACACGGCCAGCAGCATGGCACCGCGCCGACCCCGCCCCGTCCCGGTGTCGGGCGAGGACGCCGCCGGCTCAGCCGAGGAGGCGGGCGACCGTGGCGCTGACGACGCGACGGGCCTCGGCCACGGAGCAGCCCTGCCCCTCCCGCAGCTGGTCCCACGCCTCGAAGCTGCACACGGCCTCGAGGGCCGGCGCCACCGTCGGATCGTCGGTGGCGGCCAACTCGGGGGCGAACACCCGCTCGAGCTCGCCTCGCACCCACACCCGGGCCTGGTCGAGGCGGGCCCGGAACACCTCGGACTCGGGGGCCAGGCGCTGCCCGGCCCGTCGGATCGGGCCGACGGCCTCGTAGAGCTCGGCGAGCGTGCCCACCGCCTGCTCGATCCGGCGCCCGAGGTCGCCCTCGGCCGACGCGATCGGGCGGAACAGGTGGCCGACCCGCTCGAGGTGGCGGGCGGTGGCCGCCTCGTGGAGCGACTGGACGTCGTCGAAGATCCGGAAGATCGACCGCAGCGAGATGCCCGACCGCTCAGCCACCATCTGCGCGGTGGGCCGCAGGACGCCCTCGTCGAGGAGGTCGAGGACGGCGTCGACCACCTGCTGGCGGCTGCGCTCGCGGCGGGCCCGGCGACCGTCGATCGGCTGCGGTCCCTCGACGGGGGCGTCGTCCTCGAGCGGGAGGGTCACGCCGGCAGCCTAGGAAATGTCACACATTGTGTCAATTTCCCGGTTCGGCACAGCCGGCCTCCACCGGCACACCGGCCAGGCGCTCCTCGATCCAGTTCAGCATGTCGTCGAGCGACGCGGGGATCACCGAGAGGTGATCGGCCCCGGGGTAGCTGCGCCGCTGCACCTCCTGGCCCACCCCGCACATCCGCTCGGCCAGGATGGCCGAGGTCACCGCTGGGACGAGCGCATCGTCCTCGCCGTGCAGGATCAGCACCGGGCCCGCCCCGGCGGCCTGGCCGGGCTCGTTGGCCTGGAAGAGCTCGCCCCACGGGGCCGGCGGGTCGGCGGCGACGTCTCGCACGAGCGGCTCGGGGGCGGGCGCGCCCCAGGCGGCGGCCAGCTCGCCGATGCACCCCTCCTCCACCAGCGCAAGGCGCTCGAGGCCCGTGGGGGTGAGCAGGTCGGCCGGGTCGGCGTCGGGGTAGGCGGCGGCCCAGCCGGCGATGACCATGCCGAGGAAGAAGGACGTGGGCCCAGAGCCGAGCGCGCCGAGGAGGAGCGGCATCTGCGACGGCGGGGCGCCGGCCACCGTGGCGACCACGTCGAGCTCGGGCGCCCACGTCGGGGCGATCTCGTTGGCGAAGAGGACAGCGTGACCACCCTGCGAGTGACCCCAGAGGACGACCGGCTCCCCAGCGCCCACCCGGGGGCCGAGCGCCTGGGCCGCCCGGACGAGGTCGAGGACGCTGCGCCCCTGGCTCTCGCCGACCAGGTACGGGTGCAGGCCAGGGGTCCCGAGGCCCTCGTAGTCGGTCGCCGTGACCACCATCCCCCGCTCGAGCAGGGGGATCGCCGCCTCGATCTGGGCCAGGGTGCGGCTCGGCGCGCACTCGTCGGCCACGCCGGTGGTGCCGTGGGCCCAGGCCGCCACGGGGCGGCGGCCCCCCGAGGGCGGCTCCCCCGCTGGCACGGCGATCAGGCCGCTCACGACCACCGGGTCGCCGGCCACCGAGGTCGACCGGTAGAGCACCCGCCACAGGTCCCCCTCGAGCTCGGTGGCGACGGGCTGCACCGCCACCGGCTCGCCGGGCTCGCCGTCGCCGGGATCCTCGGCGAGCGCGTAGAGGTCGTCGTCGGCGTCGACCACCTCGACCCCCTCGGGGAAGCCGTGGGGGCCGACCGGCGCCGCGGTCGTGGAGGTGGCGTCGGCGACGGTGCTCGTCGTGGGGGAGGCCACGGCGCCGCCCTCGCCGCCCGCGCTGCTGCAGGAGGCGGCCAGCGCGAGCACCGCCGCGAGGGCGAGCGCCCGCTGGCGACGGGTCCTGGCTGGGCGGGGCCCGGTGCGCATCCGGCCACCGTACCGAGGCGTCCAGGCCGAGGCGGGGCGCGACCAGCGGGGCCACCCCCGCACTGGGTCAGACCGGCTCGAGCGGTCCGCTGTCCTCCACGACCTCGACGTCGATGGCATCGGCGTACGCAGCGTTCGGCACGACCCTCGGCTGATCGTGGCCCTCCACGTCGATCTTCGGCAGGATCCGGTCGAGCCAGCGGGGCAGCCACCAGTTCCGATCGCCGAGGAGCTCCATCGTGGCCGGCACGAGGAGCATGCGGACCACGGTGGCGTCGAGGAGGATCGCCATCGACAGGCCGACGCCGAAGAGCTTGATGATCCGGTCGTTCTCGAGGACGAAGGCCCCGAAGACCACGACCATGATCGCGGCGGCGGCGCTGATCACCTTGGCCGTGGCGGCCAGGCCGTTGGCCACCGACTCGTGGCTGTCGCGGGTGCGGCTCCACTCCTCCTTGATCCGGGAGAGGAGGAAGACCTCGTAGTCCATCGACAGGCCGAAGACGATGGCGAAGAGCATCATCGGCACGAACGGCTCGACGGGCGCCGGCTCCACACCGGTGAGCGCGCTCCCCCAGCCCCAGCCGAAGATCGCCACCACCACGCCGTAGGCGGCGCCGATCGACAGGAGGTTCATGATGACCGCCTTCAACGGCACGAGCAGGCTGCGGAACACGGCCATGAGCAGCAGGAACGACAGGACGAGCACGGCGGCAAAGAAGTACGGGAGCCGCTCGGATAGGTAGTCGGTGAAGTCCACGCCGACGGCGGTGAACCCGGTGACGGCGAAGTCCACGTCGGCGGCGTAGGCCGGGAGCACGTCGTCGCGCAGGCGGTGGACGAGGCTCGTCGTCTCCTCGTCCTGGGGCGACGAGTCGGGGATGACGACGATCCGCACCGCGGTGGGGTCGTCGGGGTCGTTGAGCATCGGCGGGGCGGCGAGGGCCACGCCGTCGAGCTCGGCCACCTGCTGGTGGAGCGCCTCGAGCACCGCGAGGTCCCCCGCCTCGTCGAGCTCGGCGATCATGAGCAGCGGGCCGTTGAACCCGGGGCCGAAGCCGTCGGCCAGGAGGTCGTAGGCCCGGCGGGTGGTGGTGGTCTCGGCGAAGTTCCCCTCGTCCGAGAAGCCGAGGCGCAGCCCGGTGATCGGGACGGCGAGGACGACGAGCAGCACGGTCCCGAGCACGAAGGCGGGCCAGGGGCGGCGCTGGATCAGGCGGCTCCACCGGTACGCCGCCGTCTTGGTGACCGGGCGGGCCCGGCGCATCGGGACCTCCCGCTTGAGCGGTGCGAGCGCGAACCCGAGGGCCAGCACGACGGCCGCGAGCACGAACGCCGGCACCGCGGCGACGGGCACGCCGATGCCGATGCCGAGGAGCCCCACGGCGACCAGGCCGGAGGCGATCAGCCCCCGCCAGCGGGTGACCTCGACCCGCTCCCCGGCGAAGCCGAGCAGCGCCGGGAGGAGCGTGAGCGAGGCCACCACCGTGGTGGCGACGACCAGGGCGGCCGACACGGCGAGGCCGGACACGAACGACACGCCCATCACGAGCATGCCGAGGAACGAGATGACGACGGTGACGCCGGCGAAGGTGACCGCCCGCCCGGCGGTGTCGATGGCGATGGCGGTCGCGGCGACGACGTCGTGGCCCTGGTGGAGGTTCTCCCGGTACCGGGTGACGATGAAGAGGGCGTAGTCGATGCCCACGCCGAGGCCGATCATGATCCCGAGGAACTGGGAGAAGTCGGGGACGGCGAAGACGTTGGTGGCGAGCAGCAGCAGCGAGGTGCCGACGCCGATGCCGAAGAGAGCCACGCCCACCGGCAGGCCCATGGCCAGCACCGAGCCGAACGAGACGATCAGGATCACGATGGCGAAGGCGAGGCCGATGATCTCGCTGGAGGGCTCCTCGAACTCGGCGAAGCCCTGCCCGCCGATCTCCACCTGCAGGCCCTCCAGCTCAGGGGCGCTGGCCAGCAGGTCGGCCCCGACCTCCTGGGCGGCCGACCACGGCGTGTCCTCGGGCAGCTCGATGTCGGCGTAGGCGATCTTGCCGGCCTCGGGCCCGTCGAACGCGATCTGGAAGGCGCCGTCCTCGGCGTACGGGCTGGCGATCGTGAGGCCCTCACGGCCCTCGAAGGCCTCGAAGTACGCCTCCATCGCCGCCTTGACCTCGGGATCGTGGACGCCTTGCTCGGCCCGGAACACAATCGTGCCGGTGACGCCGGTGCCCATCCCGCCGAAGTGCTCCTCGAGCAGGTCGAAGCCCGCCGTGCTCTCCATCTCGGGCCCCTCGAAGTCCTCGCGGAAGTCGGTCCCGACGGCGCTCGAGAGCCCGCCGAGCGCGACGAGCGCGACGACCCACAGGGCCAGGACGAGGCGGCGGTGACGGTGGCACCAGGTGCCGAGGGTGGTGAACACGGGACCTCCAGACGGGGGGCAGCGGGCGGCGGACCCCGTGCACCTCGGTCCGCCGGGCTGGTGCGAGTATTGCGGTCGAGGACCCTGGGGGACCATCGGGGATGACCCTGATGTGACCGATGTCATGGGTGGGCGTGCCATGCTCGGTCCGTGATCCTCGACCGCTTCCGCCTCGACGGGCAGGCCGCGATCGTGACGGGGGCCGGGCGGGGCATCGGCGCCGCCACCGCGGTGGCCCTCGCCGAAGCCGGCGCCGACGTGGTGCTGTCGGCTCGCACCGAGGCGCAGCTGGCCGAGGTGGCGAGCCGCGTCGAGGCGGCGGGGCGGCGGGCCGTCGTCGTCCCCGCCGACCTGAGCGACCTCGACGCCGTCGCCGGGCTGGCCGAGGTGGCCCGCACCGAGCTGGGCCGCATCGACGTGGTCGTCAACAACGTGGGCGGCTCGATGCCCCGCCCGTTCCTGGACACGTCACCTCGACGGCTCGTCGGGGCGTTCGAGTGGAACGTGGCCACCGCGCACGCGCTCACCCGGGCCGCCGCGCCCACGATGCTCGAGGGCGAGGGAGGCGCCGTGGTGGGGATCGGGTCGATGCTCGGCCGCAGCGCCGGGCGCGGGTACCTCGCGTACGGGACCGCGAAGGCGGGCCTGGCCCACTGGACCCGGCTCGCGGCCGCCGACCTGGCGCCGCGCATCCGGGTGAACGCGGTGGCCGTCGGGTCGGTGGCCACCTCCGCGCTGGCGACGGTCGTGGAGGACGACGGGCTGCGTTCGCAGGTCGAGGGGGCCACGCCGCTCCGGCGCATCGGCGTCCCGGAGGACGTGGCGGCGGCGGTGCTGTACCTGGCCTCGCCGGCCGGCGCCTACGTCACCGGCAAGGTCCTGGAGGTGGACGGCGGCCTCCAGGTCCCCAACCTCGACCTCGGCCTCCCCGACCTCTGAGCCGGGCCGGCGCCGCTACCGGACGGCGCCCCGGGGCGGCACGACCGGCGCCGGGAGGTCGCGCCCCTGGGTCGGATCCTGCTCGGGCGGGCCGGCCTGGACCCGCAGGGGCACGACGCCGACCCACACCGGCAGGTCGAGGTCGGCGGGCTCGTCGACGGGCCCGCCGGTGCGGACCTTGGCAGACCCTTCGGCGATCGGCAGGGCGAGCACGAGGGTGGCCCGCAGCTCGCCGTCGTCAGCCGGGCGGGCCACCGCGCTGCGGCCGGGGAGCGCGTGGTCGACGATGGCGTCGAGCGCGCGCCGCTTCTCGTCGGGGTCCTCGACCTTCCGGGCGGGGCCGAGCAGGACCACCGAGCGGTAGTTCATCGAGTGGTGGTAGGCGGAGCGGGCCAGCACGAGCCCGTCGAGCAGCGTGACGGTGACGCACACCTCGGCATCGGTGCTGGCCCGGAGCATGGCGTTGCCCACCGCGCCGTGCAGGTAGAGGACGTCGCCGACGCGGCCGTAGGCCATCGGGAGCACGCGGGGCTGGCCGTCGACCACG
>DATGRC010000007.1:0-7401 GCA_035303865.1 Acidimicrobiales bacterium | reverse complement strand
GCTTCGTCTTCACGATCTCGCCCTCGGCGCCGACCCAGTCGCCGAGGTTGATCCTCGTGAACGCGTCGAAGTCCTCGGTGACCGCGGCCAGCGCGAAGAGCTGGATCTCGTCGCCGCTGCCGTCGCGCATCGTGGCGAAGGCCAGCTTCCCCTGGGCGCGGTGCAGCATCACCCGCCCCGCCACCGACACCTGGATGCCGGTCTCCTCGCCGGCCTCGAGGCCGTCGTGGGCGGCCCGCAGCTCGGCGGTGCTGTGGGTCACCTCGTAGCGGTAAGGCGGGGTGGCGCGGGCGCCGGGGGCGTCGGTCATGGCTGGTTCTTCTCGTAGATGAGGCGGAGGCCGTGGAGGGTGAGCCACGGCTCGACGTGGTCGATGGCGGTCGACAGCGGGCCGATGAGGCTCGACAGGCCGCCGGTGGCGATCACGGTGGGGGCCACGTCGAGCTCGGCGGCGATGCGGGCGCACATGCCGTCGACCACGGCGGTGAACCCGTAGATGGCGCCGGACTGCAGCGACTCGACGGTGCTGCGACCGATCACCGAGCGGGGCTCGACCAGCTCGACGCGGCGCAGCGCGGCGGCCCGGGCGAAGAGGGCGTCGAGGCTGATGTCGATGCCGGGGAAGATGGCGCCGCCGAGGTACTCCCCCTTCGCGGAGATGGCCTCGAAGGTGGTGGCGGTCCCGAAGTCGACGACGATCGTGGGTCCGCCGTAGAGGTCGTAGGCGGCGACGGCGTCGGCGATGCGGTCGGCGCCCACCTCCTTGGGGTTGTCGTAGAGGATCGGCAGGCCGGTGCGGACGCCGGGCTCGACGATGAGCGCCGGGAACCCGAAGTACCGCTCGGTCATGCGGCGCAGGCTGCCGGTCACCCGGGGGACCGACGAGCACACGGCGATGCCCTGGATGTCGTTGTCGTCCCAGGTGGTGCCGTGGAAGGCGAGGAACTCCTGCAGGACGAGGGCGTGCTCGTCGGCCGTCCGCTCGACGTTGGTGGCGATCCGCCAGGTGTCGACCAGGTCGGTGTCGGCGAGGCGGCGCTCCTGGTTGGGGTCGGCCGGGACGTCGAGGTCGTACATCCCGATCATCGTCTGGGTGTTGCCGACGTCGATGGCGAGCAGGAGCACGGCGTCAGACGCTACGAGGCCCGCACGGAGGGGGTCGAACCGACATCGACCCGGCCGGCCGGTCAGTCGATGTCGAGGCCGATGTCGAGGGCGGGGGCGGACTGGGTGATCTGGCTGGTGGAGAGCAGGTCGACGCCGGTGGCGGCGTAGGCGGCCGCCGTCTCGATGGTGATACCGCCGCTGCACTCGAGCAGGGGGCGGCGCCCGCCGTGCTCGGCCACCCAGGCGTCGACGGCCTCGACGGCGGCCCGAGCCTCGTCGGGGCTCATGTTGTCGAGGAGGACGGCGTCGGCCCCGGCGGCGAGCGCCTGGCGGAGCTCGTCGAGGTCGCCGGCCTCGACGTGGACGAGCTTGCCCGGCCACGCCCGGTGGGCGGCGGCCACCGCCTCGCCGATGCCGAGCAGGGCGAGGTGGTTGTCTTTGAACATCACCCACTCGGAGAGGTTCCCCCGGTGGTTGACGGCCCCGCCGGCCCGCACGGCCGCCTTCTCGAGCGTGCGCAGGCCGGGCGTGGTCTTGCGGGTGTCCCACACCTGGGCGGCGCCGCCCTCGGCGGCGGCGTCGACGAACGCCCGGGTGAGCGTGGCGATCCCCGACAGGTGGCAGAGGAAGTTGAGCGCCGTGCGCTCCGCGGTGAGCACCGGGGCGAGCGGGCCGGTCACGGTGCCGAGCACCCGGCCCGGCTCGATCCGGTCGCCGTCGCTCGCGGCCCAGGCCACGTGAACCGCCGGGTCCACCTGGGCGAAGGCCTCGGTGGCGCAGGCGGTGCCGGCCAGCACCCCGGCCTGGCGGGAGACGAACCGCGCCGTGGTGGTGGCGTCGGCCGGGACGAGCGCCGAGGTGACGTCGCCCAGCGGCACGAGGTCCTCGGCGAGGGCACGGGCCACCGTGTCGGCGACCGCGGACCGCGGCGGGTCGAAGAGCCCCATCGTCGTGTCCGTCAGCCGAAGCCGCGGGAGTCCTGCTTCAGGGCGGTGTCGACGGCCAGGCTCGACGCCACGACGAGCGCCCGCAGCGGATCCTCGAGCGGGCGGTGGATCTGCACGACGTAGTTGTCGGCCGTCGTGAACATCGTCTTCGCCAGGCCCTCCCACGTCTTGGTGATGCGGGCCACCTCGTCGCCGGCGGCATCGCGGATGCTGAAGTTCCAGGCCCGCCAGTTCTCGGCGTTGATCGAGCCGTGGACCTGACCGCCGCTCTCGAGGTTGAAGCGGATCTTGCCGATGGCGTTCTGCTGGGTGATCTCGCCGAGCTCGTTGCCGAGCCCGTCCTGCACGATCACCCGCGACTTCAGGATCTTGGCCGGTCGGGTGAGGGCGAGCAGCACGTTGCCGGCCATGTCCACGACCTGGAGCTTGTGGGTGAAGAACTGGTCGTAGCTGCCGAGCACCCGGATGACCTTCTTGGCCATCGACTGGCCGACCTGGCGGACGGCGCCGATCTGGTTCGCGTGCTGGTCGAAGATCGCGTACTCGTTGTTGACCTCGATCAGCTTGGCCTTCTGGTTCACCACGAGGACCGGCTCGGTGAAGATCGTGCCGCCGCCGCTGCCGGTGGGCGCCACGCCCGCCTTGGCCACGTCGCCGACGATCTTCTCCGCCGCCCGCGCCACGGTGGGCACGACCGTGGTCTGACCCGGCGGGTCGACGGCCTGGCGGCCGTGGTCGGACACGTGCTCGGTCCATTGGCTCCCGTCCCAGTACCGCAGCTCGTGGCGGCCGAGGGGGTCCGGGTACCAGTTCGCGGGGGTGGCGCTTCCGCCGGCGTCGGTCATGGCGGGGCAGGCTACCGGCGCGCCGACCCGAGCCGGAATCAGCCGCCGAGCACGAAGCGCACCTCGAGGGCGGGCTCGAGGTGCGGGAAGTCGGTCCGGGTGTGGGCGCCCCGGCTCTCCTCGCGGGCGAGGGCGGCGGCGCACAGCGCCCGGCCGGCGACGAGCAGGTTGCGCATCTCCCACGTGGCGAGGTCGTCCTCGCCTGCGGGGTCGGCGGCGCAGGCCCGGGCTGCGACAGCGAGCGACTCGGCGCTGCGCAGCACCCCGGCGTGGAGGGTCATCGTGCGCTGCAGCTCCTCGCGGCTGGCGGCGGGCCGGTCGGCGGCGGGGGCCGGCAGGTCGAGCCGGCGGCCTGGGATCTCGCCGCCGCCGAGGAGGCTGCGCATCGCGCCGGTGGGCGTGGGCCCGTCGACGCCCCGCTCGATCGACTCGACGACGCGGGGCCCGAAGACCATGCCGTCGAGGAGGGAGTTCGACGCCAGCCGGTTGGCGCCCATCACCCCGTTGCAGGCCACCTCCCCGGCCGCCCACAGCCCGGGGAGGGAGGTGGCGCCGTTGAGGTCGGCGAGGATGCCGCCGCAGGAGTAGTGGGCGGCCGGTGCGATCGGGAGCCACTCGCTGGTGGGGTCGAGCCCCACCTTGGCCAGCTCGGCGTGGATCGTGGGGAACCGCTCGGCGAAGCTCTCGAGGCCGGTGGCGTCGAGCCACAGGTGCTCGACGCCCTGCTCGAGCATCCGCTGGGTGATCGCCCGGCTGACCTTGTCGCGCGAGAGGAGCTCGTCGACGAAGCGCTCGCCCTTCGCGTCGCGCAGGAGGGCCCCGTGGCCGCGCAACGCCTCCGACAGCAGCGGCCGGGGCATCGCCGGGTGGTGGAGCGCGGTGGGGTGGAACTGCTCGAACTCCACGTCGGCGACGGCCACTCCGGCCCGCAGCGCCATGGCGATGCCGTCGCCGGTGGCCTCGGTGGGGTTGGTGGTGACGGCGAAGAGCTGCCCGTACCCGCCGGTGGCGAGCAGGACGTTGCGGGACCGGACCTCGATGCGGGTGCCGTCGTGGGTCGCGGCGACGACGCCTCGGCAGCGGCCGCCCTCCACGATGAGGTCGAGGGCGAAGGTCCGCTCGTAGATGGCCCGACCGGACTCCCGGACCGCCTCGACCAGCGTCCGCTCGATCTCGGCGCCGGTGGCGGCCCCGCCGGCGTGGACGATGCGGGGCAGCGAGTGCCCGCCCTCCCGGGCCAGGAGGAGGCGCCCGTCGGCGTCGCGGTCGAAGGTGGCGCCGAGGGCGATGAGCTCGTGGACCCGGGCCGGGCCCTCGTCCACGAGGACCCGCACGGCGTCGACGTCACACAGGCCGGCCCCGGCGGCGAGCGTGTCGGCGAGGTGGAGGTCGGTCGAGTCGGGGTCCCCGCCCAACACGGCGGCCACGCCGCCCTGGGCCCAGCGGGTGGTGGCCTGCTGGAGCTCGGCCTTCGAGAGCACGCCGACCTCCATGCCGTGGAGCTCCGCGGCCCGCACGGCCGCGGAGAGGCCCGCGACCCCTGATCCGACGACGAGCAGGTCGAGCTCCGGCACGGGGGACGGTCTACACGCCCCGACCCGCCCCTCCCCACCGGGCGGTCGCAGCCGTACGGTGTCGGCCATGGGACTGCCTGCACCTGCTGCTGATCGCACCTGCCTGGTCACCGGCGCGTCGTCGGGGATCGGTGCCGAGATCGCCCGACGCCTGAGCGAGCGGGGCTGGGGCGTGACGCTGGTCGCCCGGCGGGAGGACCGCCTGCGGGCGCTGGCCGACGAGCTGGCGGCGGCGCACGGCGTGCGGGCCGAGGTGGTGTCGGCCGACCTGACCGACGTCGCGGCCCGGGCGGCCCTCGTGGACGCCATGGCCGAGCGGGACCTCGAGGTGGCCGGGCTCGTCAACAACGCCGGCTTCTCCACGATGAACCCGGTGGCGGGCAGCGACCCCGACCGGGAGTTGGCGATGCTGCGCACCAACGTCGAGGCGGTGGCCCACCTGTGCAGCCTGTTCGTCCCCGGGATGGTCGAGCGGGGCCGCGGCGCGGTGCTCAACGTGGCCTCGACGGCGGCGTTCCAGCCGCTGCCGGGCCAGGCCGGCTACGCGGCGTCGAAGGCGTTCGTGCTGTCGTACACGCAGGCCCTCGGCCAGGAGCTGCGGGGCACCGGGGTGACGGCCACCGCGCTGTGCCCGGGGCCGGTGGAGACCGAGTTCGCCGACGTGGCCGGCCTCGGCGGCGAACAGGCCGGCGAGGCGCTCCCCCGCTTCATGTGGGTGCCGGCCCCCGAGGTGGCCACCGCCGCGGTGGACGGGATGCAGCGGGGCCGCGGCGTGGTCATCCCCGGCCCCGCCAACCGCCTTACCGCCACCCTCGCCCCGCTCACCCCCAAGTCCCTGCTCCTCCCCCTCCTCGCCAAGAACCACCCCGCCCTCAAGCGCCGCTGACCCCGCCCCGACCGGACCCGAGGCAATGGGTCCCACGACGCCGCTGTCGAGGCAATGCGGCCCGCATGCGGGCCGCATTGCCTCATCCGCACCGGACCGGGACGCATTGCCTCGCCGACCGCCCGACGGGGCTGGAGACGGGGAACGGCCGCCCGGAGGGCGGCCGTTCACCAGGAGACTCGCCGCAGGACGCCGCAGGCGTCCGTGGGCGGCCTAGTCGACGTCGACGTAGCGGTGGGGGGCGGGGCCCTGCTGCTCGGCGGCGATGAGCTCCGCGGTGAGGGCGTCGATCTCGCGGTTGGTGCGGTCGACGTGCACGACCCGGGGCTCGTAGCCCTCGAGCTCGGCGTCCTCGTAGTCGGCGTAGGAGATGATGATCACCCGGTCGCCGGGCGAGACGAGGCGGGCGGCGGCGCCGTTCAGGCAGATGTCGCCGGAGCCGCGCTCGCCCTCGATGACGTAGGTCTCGAGGCGGGCACCGTTGTCGATGTCCACCACGGCCACCTGCTCGTACTCGAGGAGGTCGGCGGCGTCCATCAGGTCGCGGTCGACGGTGATCGAGCCGACGTAGTGCAGGTTGGCGTCGGTCACCGTGGCGCGGTGGATCTTGGACTTCATCATGCGGCGGCGCATCAGGCGTCTCCTTGGTGGTGGGCGCCGCGTGCGGTCACCCCCGTGCAGTGCCGTTCCAGTCTGCCCGGTGATCGGGAAATCGCACCAACTCGGCCGGCGGTCAGCCCGGCGCGCGGCACCCGAGGTTGTCGAGGAGCCGGGCCCGGCCGAAGCGGGCGGCGATGAGGAGGCGCAGCTCGCCCCGCAGGGGGCGAGGCACCTCGAGGGTGGCGGCGTCGACGACGGCGGCGTAGTCGAGCTCGGCGAGGGGCTCGCTGGCGACCACCTCCACCATCGTGGCGACGACGGCGTCGGGGTCGCGGGCACCGGCCTCGACGGCGGCGGCGCCGGCGGTGAGGGCCCGGTGCAGCACGGGCGCGGCAGCCCGCTCGGCGGGGGTGAGGTAGGCGTTGCGGCTGGACATGGCCAGGCCGTCGGGCTCCCGCACGGTGGGGCAGCCGACCACGGTGACCGGCATCGAGAGGTCGGCGACCATGCGGCGCACGACGGCGAGCTGCTGGTAGTCCTTCTCGCCGAAGTAGGCCCGGCAGGGGCCGACGATGCTGAACAGCTTGGCGACGACGGTGGCCACGCCGTCGAAGTGGGTGGGTCGGGAGGCGCCCTCGTAGCCCTGGGAGACGCCGGCCACCGAGACGGTGGTGGCGACCGGCTGCGGGTACATCTCGGTGACCGACGGCACGAACAGCAGGTCGACGCCGTGGGCCTCGGCGAGCGCGGTGTCGCGCTCGAGGTCCCGGGGGTAGCTGTCGAGGTCCTCGTGGGCCGCGAACTGGAGGGGGTTCACGAAGATCGAGGCCACGACGACGTCGGTGTCGGCCCGGGCGGCGTCCATGAGGCTGGTGTGGCCGGCGTGGAGGTAGCCCATCGTGGGGACGAACCCGACGGTGGCGCCGGCGGCCCGGCGGGCGTCGAGCGCGGCCCGCAGCTCGGCGATCGCGGCGACGGTGGTCAGCGGCACAGCTTGGCGGCCTCCTCGGCGAGGGCCTCGTAGGCGGCGCGCTCGGCGGCGGGGAGCGCGGCGAGGTGGCGGGCGACGGTCTCCGTGTCGCCCCGGCGGACCGGGCCGGTGAGGGCGGCGGCCGGGCCGAGGGCGGCCACGTCGTCGAGGCTCCCGCGCGCCAGGTCCAGGTAGGCCTCCAGGGGCACGCCGATGCCGCCGGCCACCCGCTCCACTTGGCCGAGCAGGGCCACCAGGTGGTTGGCGGCGATCACCGCCGCCGCGTGGTACCGGACCCAGTCGGCCTCGGCCACCGTGACGGCCCGCCCCTGGAGCGCGGTGACGACCTCGGCGGCCAGCGGGTCGCCGTCGGCCGACAGGCCGTACCAGGCCCCCACGAGGCGTGCCGCGCCCCGCTCGGGGTCGGGCAGGGCCACGAGCGGGTGGAGCACGGCCCGGCGAGGGTGGCCGG
>DATGRC010000006.1:0-19818 GCA_035303865.1 Acidimicrobiales bacterium | reverse complement strand
TTCCTCACCCAGCACCCCTCCGCCCCCGGCGCCGCGGCGCGCGGCATGGGGCTGAGCCTGCTCGTGGGCATCCCCGTGTCGGCCGTCGCCGGCGACGCCGTCACCGGCCTCGTCGCCGGGGTGGGGGCGGGGGCGGCGATCGTCGTCCGCCGGGCTCCCACCGACGCGCTGCGGCCCCGGTTCGTCGCCGTCGCGCTGGCCAGCCTCTACACGTTCGTCATCGTGCGCCTCACCGGCGCGGTGGCGCTCCTGTCGGCGCCGGTGTTCCCGTTCACGAGCGTGGGGATGGCCGACATGATCGTGGCCCGCCGGGCCGAGCTCGACCGCGCCGCGGCCGACGGAGACGACGACGGCGGGCCCGACCTCGACAGGAGCGAGCCATGACCCGGTCGATCGCGTTCCCGGAGGGCTTCCTCTGGGGCTCGGCCACCTCCGCCTACCAGATCGAAGGCGCTGTCGACCAGGACGGGCGCGGCCCGTCGATCTGGGACACCTTCTGCGCCACGCCCGGGATGGTCCGCGGCGGCGACGACGGCAGCGTCGCCATCGACCACCGCAACCGCATCCCCCAGGACGTGGCCCTCATGGCCGAGCTCGGGCTGCAGGCGTACCGCTTCTCGGTGGCCTGGCCCCGGGTGCAGCCCGACGGGCGGGGCCCGGTCAACCAGGCCGGCCTCGACGTGTACCGCGAGCTCGTCGACCGCCTGCTCGCCGCCGGCATCGAGCCGATCCTCACGCTCTACCACTGGGACCTCCCCCAGGCGCTCGAGGACGACGGCGGCTGGCCGGCTCGCGACACGGCGCTGCGCTTCGCCGACTACGCCCACGCCGTGGGCGAGGCCCTCGGGGAGCAGGTCCGCCGGTGGGGCACGATCAACGAGCCGTGGTGCGCCTCGATGCTCGGCTACGCGGCCGGGGTGCACGCCCCGGGCCGGATCGAGCCCGGCGCCGCGGTGGCCGCCGCCCACCACCTCCTCCTCGGCCACGGCCTGGCCGTCGACGCGCTGCGGGCGGCCGTCCGCCCCGACGCCGACATCGGCATCACGCTCAACCCGTACCCGGTGGTCACCGACCGCGACGACGACGCGGACCGCGACGCCGTCCGCCGGGTCGACGGCGTGGCCAACCGCCTCTGGTACGACCCGATCCTGCGGGGCCGGTACCCCGACGACGTGCTGGCCGACTTCGAGGCGGTGAGCGACCTCTCCCACATCCGCGACGGCGACCTGGCGATCATCGCCCGGCCGATCGACTCGCTCGGGCTCAACTACTACCGGCGCCACCACGTGCGGTTCCGCCGGGGGGCGTCGGTGGGCAAGCCGTGGGGGCAGTGGCCGGGCTCGCCGGACGTGGAGCTGGTGGACCCGCCGGGGCCGAAGACCGACGGGGGCTGGGCGGTGGAGCCGGAGGGCCTCACCGAGGCGCTCGTGCGCCTCTGGGAGGAGTACGACCCGCCCCCGCTCTACCTGCACGAGATCGGCGCCGCCTACGGCGACGAGCCGGGCCCTGACGGGGAGGTCCGCGACGATCGGCGCATCCAGTGGCTGGAGGCCCACCTCGAGGCGGCCGCCGACGCCATCGCGGAGGGCGTCGACCTGCGGGGGATCATGGTCTGGTCGCTGTTCGACAACTTCGAGTGGGCCGAGGGCTACGCCCACCGCTTCGGGATCGTCCACGTGGACTACGACACCCTCGAGCGCACCCCCAAGGCCAGCGCCCGCTGGTACCGCCGGGTCATCCAGGCCAACGGCCTCCCCCCAGCCCCCGACCCCGTCTGACGCGAGGCAATGCGTCCCGCCCGGGCGCTCTCGAGGCATTGCGTCCCGCATGCGGGACGCAATGCCTCGTCCTCGCCTCGGCGGGACGCATTGCCTCGGGTGGGTACGGTGAGGCGGTGTCGGAGATCGTGGTGGAGCTGCCGGGCGGGGACGTGGGGCCGCTGCTCCCCCACCTCGACGGGGCGGCGTTCGTGAACCTCCACCCGGGGGTGGACGCCGCCGAGGTGCCGCCCGCCAGCCCGCTCGGCGGGCTCTTCGGCAACCGCGGGCCGGTCGTGCCGCTCGCCACCTGGACGCCCGGCGAGATCGGCCTCCAGCACGCCGTCGGCCAGCGGGCCACCCGCTTCCTGGCCGAGCGGGGCGTGCCGGTGCCCGACCACTGGCACACGGTGGCCGAGCACCCCAAGCGGGGCCTCGTCATCCGCACCTACCAGACCCCGGAGCGCGAGGTGCTCGAGTGGCTGGTGCGGGCGGCCACCGTCACCTGCCCGCTCGACATCGTCGGGCCCTGGCACGCCGTCGTCCACCCTCGCTGACCAGCCCGTCTCCGCCGGTCGGGACGTTCGGCCCTACGGGGCGCCGCCCGGGAGGCGCACGCTCGGGGTGGAGCCCGGTGGCTCGGGCACGGCGCGCGGGTCGAGCGGGCCGGAGGTGGACGATGCGCAGCGACCGCGGATCCCACGGAGGCGACGTGCTCGTCGCCTACGCCAGCGAGCACGGCGCGACGGCGGCCCTGGCCGAGGCGGTGGCCGCCACGCTGCGCGACCGGGGCCTCGCCGTCGACCTCCGACCGGCGCGGGAGGTGGACGCGGTCGAGCCCTACCGGGCGGTGGTCCTCGGCAGCGCCGTCTACATGGGCCGGTGGCGGCGGGAGGCGGTGGCGCTGCTGCGCCGCCACCGTCGCGCCCTCGCCGATCGGGACCTGTGGCTCTTCAGCAGCGGTCCCGTCGGCGACCAGCCGGTGGACCTCGACGACCCGAAGGCCGACCGGTGGCTGCGACCCCCGAAGGTCCGGGCCCTCGGCGAGGCGCTGGGCGCCAACGACCACGCTGTGTTCGGCGGCTCGATCGACGAGGGCGGCGGGCTCCTGCGCCGGCGGATGGCGCAGGGCATCCCACCGGGCCGGCGAGACCGGCGCGACTGGGGGGCCGTGCGCCAGTGGGCCGAGCAGGTGGCCGACGCGCTCGACCGCGCCCGCTCAGGCTGACACGCCGAGGGCCCGCCGGGCCGCCTCCGCCGCCCAGCGGTAGTCGGCCTTGCCGGCGGGGCTGCGGACGATCTGGTCGACGAGCACGAGGTGCTTCGGCGCCTTGTAGCCGGCCAGGTGCCGGTGGCAGTGCTCGTAGACCTCGTCGTAGGTGAGCGCAGCCCCCGGGCGCAGCTGCACCACGGCGGTGACCGCGCTCCCCCACCGCTCGTCGGGGACGCCCACCACGAGGACGTCGGCCACCGCTGGGTGGTTGTGCAGCACGCCCTCCACCTCCTCCGGGTGCACCTTCTCGCCCCCGGTGTTGATCGACGTGGCGCCCCGGCCGAGGAGCTCGATCGTCCCGTCCTCGGCCACGGTGGCGAGGTCGCCGGTGACGAGCCATCGCTCGCCGTCGAGGTGCACGATCGTGGCCGCCGTCTTCTCGGGGTCCTTGTAGTAGCCGAGGGGCAGGTGCCCGCCGGTGACGATCCGGCCCACCACGCGGGAGCCGGGGGTCACCGGGCGGTCGTCGTCGTCGAGGACCAGCAGCGGCTTGGTGCCGCGGTCGAAGCGGACGGTGCCGCCGGACGGGGGGACGTCGGCCGCGGTGACCCGCGAGGAGCCCTGGATCCCGGCCTCCGAGGAGCCGAACCCGTCGGTGACCATCACCGTCGGGAAGGCGGCGAGGATGCGGGCCTTGGCCCCGGCGGACATCGGGGCGCCGCCGTTCGAGATGGCGAAGAGCGACGACGCGTCCCACCGGCCCGGCTCGGCCTCCCAGGCGTCGAGCAGCGGCTTGACCACCGCGTCGCCCACAACCGTCATCATGTTCGGCCGCTCCCGCTCGACGGTGTCCCACACCCGCTCCGGGTCGAGGCGACCGTCGAGGAGGATCACCTTGCCGCCGGCGAAGAGCCACATGAACGAGGTCCACTGGGCGGCGGCGTGCATGAGCGGCGCGAGCGTGAAGTAGGTGGGGCCGCCGTCGCCGATCCGCTCCACGAGCTCGGCCGGCGAGGTGACCTCCCCCTGGAGCCGCATCGGGTCGCCGCCGCCGAGGCAGCCGAAGAACGCGTCGCCCTGCCGCCACACGACGCCCTTGGGCAGCCCGGTGGTGCCGCCGGTGTAGATCACGTAGCGGTCGTCCTCGCTCCGGCCGTCGGCCGACGGGCGCTGCGGCGACGCGGCGGCAAGCGCCGCCTCGAACGGCTCGCCGGTGCAGAGCGTCCAGCGCACGGTGAGCACGTCGGGGACCACCTCGGCCACGACGGCCTCGTGGTCGGGACCGTGGATCACCCCGATGCTGTCGCTGTCGTCGAGCAGGTGCCGCAGCTCGCCGGCCACGTACCGGTGGTTGACGTTGATCGGGACGGCCCGGACCTTGAAGCAGGCCAGCATCGCCTCGAGGTACTCGGCGCAGTTCTCGAGGTAGAGGCCGACGTGGCGGCCGGGCCCCACTCCGAGCCCCCGCAAATGGTGGGCGAGCCGGTTGGCCCGCTCCTCGAGCTGGCCGTAGGTGCGTCGCTGCTCGCCGCACACGAGCGCCTCGCGGTCCCAGCACGCGTCGGCCGCCATCTCCCAGACGTCGGCGAAGTTGAAGCTCCTCGGTGGCGCGACCGTGGCCATGGAGTCCCCCCTGGTCTCGTAGCTGGTCTGGTCGGTGATCGGTCGTCGTGGGGCGGGCCCGGCCCCGCCCGGGCGGTCAGGTGATGGCGACCGGGTTCGTCGGGGCCCCCACCCCGCCGGTCACCGGCTCCGGGTTGGCGACGAGCAGCACGTCGTGGCGGCCCCGCGCCGCGCAGTGCTCGGCGAGGGCCTCGAAGTCGAAGTTCTGGCCCTGGGTGAGGCCCATGTCCCGCAGGTGGAGCAGGTGGACCGGGAACAGCACGGCCGGGTCCTCGCAGGGGTACACCTCGAGGGCGAGCGTGTCGGTGGCCACCGCGGCGACGTCGTGGCGGCGGAACCACCGGACCGTGCCGACCGTGAGGCCCGGCTGCGGGCCGAGCGTGTAGGCCTCGCGGTCTCGTCGCTTCAGGTGCTGGATGTGGCCCGTGCGGACGAGGACCACGTCGCCGGGCTCCAGCGCCACGCCGGCCAGGTCGAGGGCGGCGTCGAGGTCGGCCGCGGAGATCGGGTGGCCGGCGGGCAGGCGGTCCTCGCCACGGGCCCGGGCCACGTCGAGCAGCACGCCGCGGCTGACGAGCGTGGCCACCCGGTGGATGCCGCAGCGGGTGGCGCCCCGCTCGACGGTGACCGAGCTGGCCGGGTGGCCGTTGTAGAGCAGCCCGTCGTAGGACACGTGGGCCAGCGCGTCCCAGTGGGTGCAGGCCTGCAGGCCCATCGTGATGACGTCGTCGCTGCAGCAGAAGTCGCCCGGATCGCCGGTGTAGGCGGTGTTCACCGCCACCATCGCGTGCAGGGGGTTGATGCGACCGGGGATCGTCCCCAGCTGCGGTCCGTCGGCGTCGAGCGGGATGGCCAGCGAGAAGCGCCGCCCGTCGCGGACGGCGGCCACGCCGCGGCGCACCGCGGCGTCATCGATCAGGTTGAGGGTGCCCAGCTCGTCCTCGGGACCCCACCGCCCCCAGTTCGACACCTCGGCGCCCAGCGCCCGGACGTCGGACGGCAGCGACATGGCCGGACGGTACCACGAACTAGAACCGGTTCTAGTGGGTGGGGGTCCTTGGTCTGCGGGTGCGGCCGGGGCACGCTGACGGGGCCATGGCGCACCGACCGAAGCACCTCGCCCGACCATCGCGCCGCCCCTGGCGCCGGGTCGCCGTCCTCCTCGTCGTCGCCGTGCTCGTCGTCGCCGCCGTCGCCGTCGCCGTGTGGGCCCAGCGCGACGACGGCACCTCCGGCGCCAGCCCCACCACCGAGCCCCCGGCCACCACGAGCCCCGCCGCTCCCACCACCACCGCGGCGCCCACCACCACTGCCCCGCCCCGCCGCACGGCCACGATCGCCTTCGGCGGCGACGTGCTGATCCACCAGGCGGTGTGGGAGGCGGCCCGGGTGGACGGCGGCTACGACTTCGGGCCGATGCTGGCCCCGATCCGGCCGGTCCTCGAGGCCGCTGACCTGGCGCTGTGCCACCTGGAGGTGACGCTGGCCCGCGCTGGCGAGGCGCCCACCGGCTACCCCCGCTTCCGGGCGCCCGCCGAGCTGGCCGACGCCCTGGCCGACGCCGGCTTCGCCGGGTGCTCGGTGGCGTCGAACCACAGCCTCGACCACGGCGAGGCCGGCGTGGTGGCCACCCTCGACGCGCTCGACGCGGCCGGGCTCGGCCACGTCGGCACCGCCCGCAGCGAGGCGGAGGACCGGGCGCCGCGCCGCTACGACGCCGGCGGGATCGCCGTCGGCCACCTCTCCTACTCGTACGGGTTCAACGGGCTGCGCCCGCCGGCGGACAAGCCGTGGCTGGTCGACGAGATCGACCCCGGCCGCATCCTCGAGGACGCCGCGGCCCTGCGGGAGGCCGGCGCCGAGCTGATCGTCGTGTCGCTGCACTGGGGCAACGAGTACGCGCACGGGGTCACCGCCGAGCAGCAGGAGGTGGCCGAGGCCCTGGCCGCCGTGCCGGGCGCCGTCGACCTCGTCGTGGGCCACCACGCCCACGTCGTGCAGCCGATCTCGAAGGTCGGCGACCTCTGGGTGGTGTGGGGCCTCGGCAACCTCCTGTCGAACAACTCGCCGCGGTGCTGCACCGTGGTGGCCACCGACGGGCTCGTCGTCACCGCTCGGGTGGGCGACCGCGAGGACGGCTCCGGGGTGGAGGTGCAGGAGATCACCTACACGCCGATCTGGAACGAGCGCGACGGGTTCCGGGTGCTGCCGGCGGCCGAGACGCTCGTGCGAGACGTCGACCCGGCGCTGGCCGAGGCGCTGCGCGCCTCCTGGCGGCGCACCGACGAGCTCGTGCGCTCGCTCGACCCGGACGGGGCGCTGCCCCTCCGGCCCTCGGCCACGCCCTGAGCGGGCGCCTCAGACGGCGAGCACGCCCCGGTTGAGCGCGCCGGCGTGGAGGTCGTCGAGGGCCTGCTGCACGTCGGCGAGGTCGTAGACCCGGCTGACCATCTCGTCGAGCTGGAGCCGCCCGTCGAGGTAGAAGCCGACGTAGCGGGGGATGTCGTGGTGCGGTCGGGTGGCGCCGTAGCGGCACCCGAGGATCGACTTGTCGTTGTAGAGGCTGCTCACGACGAAGCTGGCCTCGGTGCCCATCGTGGGCACGCCGAGCAGGACGCACTGCCCGCCGATGTCGAGCAGGTCGACGGCGGCGCGGATGAGGGCCGGGTGGCCGACGCACTCGAAGGCGTGGTCGACCCCGTCGCCGAGGCCGAGGTCGCGGACGGCGGCGACGGTGTCGTCCACCGCGGCGGCGTCGACGAAGTCGGTGGCCCCGAAGCGGCGGGCCACCTCCTCCTTGGCCGGGTTGGCGTCGACGGCGACGATGCGCGAGGCGGCGGCGAGGCGGGCGCCCTGGATGACCGACTGGCCGATGCCGCCGGCACCGAAGACGACGACGGTGTCGCCGGGCTGCACCCGGGCCCGGTTGAGGACGGCCCCCACGCCGGTGACGACGGCGCAGCCGATGAGGCACGCCACCGACAGCGGCACCTCCGGGGGGATGACCACGGCCTGGCTCTCGGCCACGACGGTGCGCTCGGCGAACACGCCGGCGTTGGCGAACTGGAAGGCCCGCTCCCCGCCGACGGTGAACGGGCGGTGGAGCCGGCCGATCGTGTCGCGGCAGTGGGTGGGGTGCCCCCGGTCGCAGGCCCCGCACTGCCCGCAGGACCCGAGCGTGGTGAGCACGACGTGGTCGCCCACCTGCACCTTGCGCACGGCGTCGCCGACGGCCTCTACCACCCCGGCCCCCTCGTGGCCGAGCACCGTCGGCGTGGGGAACGGGATCGTGCCGTCGAGGACCGACACGTCGGAGTGGCAGAGCCCGGCGTTGGCCACCCGCACGACCACCTCGTGGGGGCGGGGGTCGCGGACCTCGACGTCGTCTCGGACCTCGAGCTGGCCCGTCCAGACGAGGCCCCTCACGCCGGGACCGCCACGGGCGCCTGCGGGCGGAGCACCTGGCCGGGGAGGCCGGCGTCGGGCCGCAGCTCGCCGTCGAGGACGATCGGCACCCCGTTCACGATCGTGGCCTTCACGCCCTTGGGCCGCGACGTCCAGCGGGCGGCACCGTTGGGGAAGTCGTGGGCCAGCCACTTGCGGTCGGGCCCGACGGTGTCGGGGTCGAAGATCACGATGTCGGCGGCGTAGCCGACGAGGAGCAGCCCCCGGTCCGTGAACCCGCACAGCGCGGCGGGGATGGCGGTGATCTGCCGCACGCCCTCCTCGAGGGTGAAGCCACCCCACTCGCGCACCCAGTGCTGGAGGAACCAGGTGTGGGCCTCGGCGCCGTCGTCGCGGTCGAGGTGGGCGCCGCCGTCGGAGGTGCCGACGAGCAGGTGCGGGTCGGCCTGGGCCACCCGGGTCCCCTCGATCCACTCGGGGGTCTCGGTCCGCCACAGGAACTCGACGGCGAGGTCCTCGGAGGCGGCGACGTCGAGGAAGGCGTCGGTGGGGTGGACGCCCCGCTCGGCCGCGATGTCGACGATCGAGCGGCCGACGAGCGGCTCGTTCTCGGGGCGGGTGACCCGGTTGACGTGGAGCACGTCCCAGGCCGGCGGCGGCAGCGTGGGCCCCCGGTCCGGGTCGCGGTTGTAGCGCTCGACGGAGTGCCGCACGTGGTCGCGGAAGGCCGGGTCCGCGATCAGGGCCATCCGCTCGGCGACGGTGGCCGCCTCGGTGAAGAGGCGGTTGAGCTCGAGCGCGCCCTCGTACAGCTTGGTGCCGTCGGCCAGGTTGAACGTGCGGTTGAACGGCTTCGACATCGCCATCGAGTAGACGGCGGCCCCGGCGGCGGTGGCCTCGTCGACGAAGCGCTTGGCGCTGTCCCAGCCCGCGGTGGGCGCGTCGACCTTGGAGCGGGCGCCGAGGCCCTGGATGATCACCGGCATCCGGGCCCGCAGGGAGAGGTCGATGAGCAGCTGCTCGTCCTCGGGGGTGATGCCGCCGACCGCGGAGGCGGGGAGGTAGGCGAGCGTGCCGCCGCCGCTGCGACCAGCCGCCTCGCACAGCGCCCGCAGCTCGTCGAGGCTGGCCAGGCGCGAGGGCACCGGGCGGTCGGCCGAGTCGAAGTGGGTGGGCGAGTGGGTGGACGAGAAGCCCGCCGCCCCCGCCGCCATCGCCTCCCGCACGAGGTCGGCCATCTGCTCGACCTCGGCGGGCGTGGCCTCGCGGGTCTGGGCGTCCTCCCCCATCACGTAGCGCCGCAGCGCGCAGTGCCCGACGTAGAAGGCGGCGTTGACGCCGATGCGGCCCCGCATCGAGTCGAGGAACTCGGGGAACGTCTCGAAGCCGTCGACGGGGATGCCCTCCAGGGCGGCCGGGTCCATGCCCTCGACGCGGGCGAAGAGCTGGATCAGCCACGGGGCGTCGCCCGGGCGCAGCGGTGCCACCGAGAACCCGCAGTTGCCGGCCACCACGGTGGTGACGCCGTGGTAGCAGCTCGAGGTGGCGTAGGGCTCGAAGGTGAGCTGCGGGTCGTAGTGGGTGTGCGGGTCGACGATGCCCGGTGCCACCACCTGGCCCTCGGCGTCGATGGCGCGCTCGCCCTCGGCCGGGTCGATGAAGCCGATGTGGGCGATGCGCCCGTCCCGCACGCCGACGTCGGCCCGCCGGCGCGGGAGGCCGGTGCCGTCGACGACGAGGCCGTTCACGATGACCAGGTCGAAGCTCGCCATGCGCCGACACTAGAACAGGTTCTAGTTCGGCGCTACGGCCCGGAACCGCCGGATCGGGACGCTTGGGCGGAACGTGCCCGTTCGCGGGGGATTGTGCTGGACTCGCCCCGGTCCCGTCCCACCCGGGGCGGGGTGAGGCAGGAGGAGCCGTGTTCGACGACCTGACGCTCGCGATCGTGCTCGGCGTCCCGCTGATCACCGCGTTCATCGGCTACAGCACCAACTGGGCGGCGGTGAAGATGATCTTCCACCCGGCGAGCTTCGTGGGCGTCGGCCGGGTCGGCTGGCAGGGGGTGATCCCGGCCCACAACGCCCGCTTCGCCGACGACATCGCGGCCCGCGTCGGCCAGGTGATCTCCCCCCGGGACCTGGCGGCCGGGTTCGACCCCGACGAGATCGAGGCGCTCCTCGCCGACCGCCTCGACGCCGAGATGCCGATCGTGGTGCGGGAGGCGGCCGAGGTGATCCGCCCCGGCCTGTGGGACGAGCTGGCCCCCGAGGCCCAGCAGGTGGTGATCGCCCAGCTGCGGGCCGAGGGCTCGGCGATGGCCCGGCAGCTGCTCGGGGAGCTGACCGAGCTGTCCGACGAGCTGCTCGACCTCGAGGCGCTGGTGGCCGACCTCCTCTCGGGTGAGAACGCCGACCGCCTGACCCGGCTGTTCCGCCGCCTCGGCCACAAGGAGCTGCGGTTCATCGAGCTCTACGGCGGCGTGTTCGGGTTCCTCGTCGGCTGCCTCCAGGTGCTGCTCTACGGGGTGTTCGGCCAGCGGTGGACGATGCCGCTGGTGGGCGCCGTCGTGGGGCTGGGCACCAACTGGCTGGCCATCCAGATGATCTTCCGGCCGCTCGAGCCCCGGCGCTTCCTGGGGCTCGTCACCTACCAGGGGATGTTCCCGAAGCGCCAGGCCGAGATCGCCCGGGAGTTCGGCGCCGTGGCCGAGGAGGAGATCTTCACGCCGGAGAACCTGTTCCGGGTCCTCACCGAGGGCGAGGCCGGCACCCGCATCGCCCGGCTCGTGCTCGAGCGGGTGTCCGAGCGGATCGACCAGCAGCGCCCGATGCTCGAGATGCTGGCCCAGCAGCCGATCACCGACGAGCAGGTCGAGACGGTCAAGGCCCTCGTCGTCACCCGGGTGACCCGGCAGCTGCCCGAGGTGCGGGCCGAGCTCGACCCGTACCTGCGGGCGCAGCTGGGGGTGGCCCGCACCGTCGAGTCGCGCATGGCGGTGATGACCAAGCCCGAGCTCGAGCGCCTCCTGCGCGGCATCTTCGAGGAGGACGAGGTCACGCTGATCCTGATCGGCGGCGTGCTCGGCGGCCTCGTCGGCGTCCTCCAGGCCGGCCTCGTCCTGGCCTGACACCGGTCGGGGCACCGTCGGTGTGGGCGGAGCCCCGCGGGGGTAACCGTGCCGGCATGGACACGACCCTCGTCATCCTCATCGCCATCGCCGTCGTCGTCGCGCTCGTCGTCGTCGTGCTCGTCGCTCGCCGCCGCCAGGAGGAGCGGCTCATCGAGCAGCGCCGCGAGGCCCGGGAGCACCGGGCCATCGCCGACGCTTCGCAGGTGGAGGCCGACCGCCAGGCGGCGGAGGCCGAGGCCCGCGCCGCGCAGGCTCGCAGCGAGCAGCTGGCCGCCGAGCAGCAGCGCCTCGACGCGGAGGCCCAGCGCCAGGAGGCCGAGCGCATCCGCATGAAGGCCGATCGCCTCGACCCCGACGCCGACGCGAACGCCAACCGCCGGACCGACGACGAGGTCGTCGATCGGATCGCCCCGTGACCCACGAGCCGCGGCGCTGACGCGAGGCCGGGCTCAGCCCGGCCAGACGATGCTCTGCAGCTCGCTGTAGGCCTGGAGCCCGAAGCTCCCACCGTCGCGCCCCACGCCGCTCATCTTGAAGCCGCCGAAGGGGGCCTCGTGGTTGCGCTGCGCGGTGTTGATCCCCACGTTGCCGGTGCGCAGGCGCCGAGCGAGGCGCATCGCCCGGGCCGAGTCCGCGCTGAACACGTAGTCGTAGAGGCCGAACTCCGTGCCGTTGGCGATCTCGACGGCCACGTCGTCGTCGCCGTCGAAGGGCACCACCGACACGACGGGCCCGAAGAACTCCTGCTGCACCGCCGGGTTGTCGGGCCCACACTCGGCGAGCAGCGTCGGCGCCACGTAGAACCCCCGCTCCAGCGGGGGCCGCTCGCCGCCCACCACCACCTCGGCGCCGGCCGCCACCCCCGCCTCGACGAGCGCCTCCACCCGCGCCCGCTGGGCGCCCGAGATCACCGGCCCGACGACGGTGGAGGGGTCCCGGGGATCCCCGACGGTCATGCGGACGGCCGCTTTCTCGAGCCCGGCGATCACCTCGGCGTAGCGGCTGCGGTGGACGACCACCCGGGTGGGTGCGGTGCAGATCTGGCCGCTGTGGAACGCCCAGACCGACGAGATCGCGCCCACCGCCGTGGCCAGGTCGGCGTCGTCGAGCACGATCGCCGCGCCCTTGCCGCCGAGCTCGAGGAGCAGGCGCTTCATGTCGCGGCCGGCCACCTCCCCGATGGCCCGACCCACCGGCGTGGACCCGGTGAAGCTGACCATGTCCACGTGGGATGAGGCGACGAGCGCCGCGCCGATCTCGGCCGACGAGCCGGTGACCACGTTGACCACCCCGGGGGGGAAGCCGGCCTCCTGCAGCACCTCGCCGAAGACGGTCACGGCCAGCGGGTCCTGGGGAGCGGGCTTCACGACCACGGTGTTGCCCATCGCCAGCGCCGGGCCGATCTTCCCGGCCATGTTGACGATCGGGAAGTTGTAGGGCGTGATGCAGGCCACCACGCCCACCGGCTGGCGCAGCGCGACCGCGCCGATGACCCCGCCGGGGGCCAGCGCGGTGGCCGGCATCTCCGCCGGCGGGAGCGGGATCGCGGCGGGCTCGAGGGCGCCGCGGGCGCAGCGGCGGAGCCGCTCGACGCAGGTGGGCACCTGCATCGTCTTCGCCACCCGCATCGTGGCTCCGGTCTCGGCCTGCACGAGCGGGACGAGCGCGTCGATGCGGGCCCGCAGCAGGTCAGCGGCCCGGTCGAGGAGGGCGGCCCGCTCCTGCGGCGAGGTGCGGCTCCAGGCCGGGAAGGCCTCGGCCGCCGCGGCCGCGGCCGCCTCCACCTGGGCGATCGACGCCTCGGGCGCCTCGCCCACGACCTCTTCGGACGCGGGGTCGATGACCTCATAGGCCCCGTCGTCTCCGGCCAGCCGCTCGCCCCCGATGAGGAGCCGGTACCCCTGCGCTGCCATGCCCCGACACTAGAACACGTTCTACCGCTCGGGCGGCGAGCCAGCGCCGGCGTCCCGGGGAGATGTCCCGGCTGGTCGGGACGCCGTCCCCATGTGCCCGGGACGCCGGGCGTCGGAGGGTGTGGGCGTCGACGACGACCCAGATGGAGGAACCGTGCAGCACCGCACCCGAGCCCGCCGACTCGCGGCGGGGATCACCCTCGCCCTCGCGATCGCCACCACCGCCACCGCCTGCGGCGACGACGAGACCAGCGCCGCCGGCGAGGAGCCGGTCGCCCCCGACGACGGCGGCCACCACGCCGGTGGCAGCGGCACCGTGCCGGTCGAGGCGTGCGACGCCTACGTCGCCCTCTCGGGCGTGCTCAGCGGCGACCCGAGCCAGGCCGAGCCCGTGCTCGAGGCCTTCGTCGAGACCGCCCCCGAGGACCTGGCCGACGCCGCCCGGACGATGGCCGACGGCTATCGCCGCCTCTTCGAGTCCGAGGACCCCGGGGCGCTCTCCGAGGACGACGACGTCCTCGCCGCGTCCGACGTCGCCACCGCCTACCTCACGGGCTGCTCGACGGTCGAGGTGCTCGACGTGAAGGGCGTCGACTACGGCTTCGAGGGCCTCCCCGAGGAGGTCCCCGCCGGCCGGGTCGGCATCCGCTTCACCAACGCCACCGAGCACGACGAGCCCCACGAGATGGTCCTCGCCAAGCGGGGCGAGGGCGTGACCGAGCGCGTGGAGGAGCTCCTGGCCCTCCCGCAGGAGGAGGCCTTCTCGAAGCTCGAGGTGGTCGGCGTCGTGTTCGCCGACATGGCCGACCAGGAGGTCGACGCCATGTTCGACCTCGATCCCGGCTCGTACATCGCCGTCTGCTTCATCCCGATCGGGGGCGGCGAGGAGGGCCCGCCGCACTTCACCGGCGGCATGGTCGCCGAGTTCGACGTGGTCGCCTGACCCGCCACCCACACAGAGGAGGAACCTGCGATGGCAGCGACCATCACCACCCCGGCCGAGGCTCGCTCCGTCCCGACCACCGCGGGCGAGCGCCGCGGCTGGGCCTGGGCCGGTGCCGTGGCCGGGCTCGCCTCCGTGGCGATCATGCTGCTCGTCGGCGGCGGGATCTCGACCGAGCTGTTCTGGGCGCTCATGCAGGACCACGGCAAGGCCGACCCCGACATCGTGGCCGCCAACCTCGGCATCTTCGACACGATGGCGTGGGTGTGGGCCGGCATCGGGCTGACCTCCGGCTCGCTGGCGGTGGCCGGCATCCGGCACGGCTCGCTCCCCCGCTGGCTGGGCTGGCTCTCAGCCGTGGTCACCGGTCTGGTCGTGCTCACGCAGCTCCTGCCCGTGCAGTACATGGCGGCCATCGTCGGGGCCCCGTGGCTGGTCGCGGCCGGCGCCGGGCTGGCCCGCGCCGACCGCGCCTGAGCATCCCGGCCGCGCCGACCCCGGATCGGGGAGGATCTCGGCACCATGGAGACCGCCTCCACCCTGTCGAGCACCGACGAGGCGCGGCGGCGCTCGTGGTCACCGGCATCGTGTGGCCGGTCTGGAACGTCAACCAGTGGTTCTTCGCCGTCGACGCCGTCGATGCCGTCGTCTACGGGGCGGTGGCGTGGCTCCTGCTGAGCCGGACCCATCACCCGGTGGCGTGGATCCTCGCGGTCACGTCCGTGGGCGGCGGGCTGGCCGCCCTCGGGGCGCAGTGGACGCTCCTCTGGTACGAGCGCCCCGACCTCCCCCAGCTGCGGGGTCTGCAGCTCATGCAGAGCGTGGCCTGGGTGCCCGGCACGCTGGCGCTCATCGTCGTCGTCCCGTGGCTGCTGCGCGACGGGCCCCTCGACCGCACCGCCAAGGGCCTCGTCGGGCTCGGGATCGCCCTCGTCGCGTGGACCGTCCTCCTGCGGGTCACCGACCCCTTCGGCCCCGACGGCGACCCGCTCTCCCCGCTCGCCATCCGCAACGAGTCGTGGGAGGAGCTCATCAGCCGCGCCGCGAAGTGGGAGAACGGCGCGCTCGTGACCCTCGGGCTCGTGGCCACCACCGACGTGTGGCGCCGTCGGGGCCGCACCACCGACGCCGGAGCTCGCCGAGCCCTCACGTGGCTCGCCGTGTCGGTGGCGGTGCTGTCGCTGTCGTTCCTGCCGCTCGCCCTCCCCGACGCCTGGTCGGCAGAGCTGCCGATGGCGTTCACGCCGCTCGTGCACCTCGTGTCCCAGGCCCTCTACCCCGCCGCCATCCTCGGCGTCGTCCTCCGCCAGCGCCTCTGGGGTCTCGACCTGGCCGTGCGCCGCACCCTCACCTGGTGGCTGCTCACCGCGGGGCTCGTCGTCGCCTACGTCACCGTGGTGGCGGCGCTCGGCGCGGTCCTGCCCGGCGACGACGACGGCTTCACCCGGGTCCTCGCGACGGCGCTCGTGGCCGCGGGGTTCCAGCCCGCCCACGCGTGGGTGCAGCGCGGCGTCGACGCGCTCGTCCACGGCGACGCCCGCCGGCCGACCGCGGTCGCCCGGCGGGTCGGCACCACGCTCGGCGGCGCCCGCGACGTCGACGAGCTCATCCACGGCGTGCTCGACGGGCTGGTGACGTCGCTGCGCCTGGGTGGCGCCCGCATCGACACCGACGACGAGGTGGGTCGCCCTCGATCGCTCGCCGCCATCGGGGAGGTCGACCCGGCCCGCGCCATCGAGGTGCCCCTCCTGCACCGCGGCGCGCCGATCGGCGTCCTCCACGTCGCGCCCCGCCCCAACGAGCGGCTCGACGGCCGCTCGCTGGCGACGGTCGAGGAGCTGGCGCCGGTCATCGCCGCCACGGTCGCCCTGGCATCGACCACCGGCGAGCTGCGCCGCTCGCGGGCCCGCCTCGCCGAGGCCCGCGACGAGGAGCGTCGCACGCTGCGGCGCGAGCTCCACGACGGGCTGGGCCCAGCGCTCGCCGGCATCGGGCTGGGCCTCCAGGCGGCCCGCAACACGATCGAGCGCGACCCGGCCGCCACCGCCGCGCTGCTCGACCGGCTCGCCATCGAGCTCGACGCTCGCGTCGAGGAGGTGCGGGGCCTGGCCCGCGGGCTCCTCCCCCCGGCGCTCGAGGAGCTGGGCCTGGCCCCCGCCCTCGTCGACCTCGCCGAGCGCCAGCAGGCCGCCGGCCTCCAGGTCGACGTCACCGTCGACGGGCTCGGCGCGGTGCCGCCCGAGGTCGGGTCGGCCGTCTACGCCATCGCCGCCGAGGCCGTCCGCAACGTGCAGCGCCACGCCGGTGCGTCGCGGTGCACGATCGCCGCTCGGGCCGCGGGTGGCACCCTCACCGTCGAGGTGCGCGATGACGGCGTCGGCATCGCCGCCGACGCGCCGCCCGGCGTCGGCACCCGCTCGATGCGCGAGCGGGCCGAGGGCCTCGGCGGCACCGTCGCGATCGGCCCCGCGACGCCCCGCGGCACCGCCGTCGTCGTCACCGTGCCCCTGCTCGACGTCCCCGCCGACCGCTCTGCCTCCCCCTCGAGGACCGTCCCATGACCGCCGCAGACGCCCCGATCCGCCTCCTCGTCGTCGACGACCACCCCGTGTTCCGCATGGGGATGGTGGCGCTGCTCAGCTCGCTTGGCCTCGCGGTGGTGGCCGAGGCGGCCTCGGCGGAGGAGGCGGTGGCCGCCGCCGACGCCCACGAGCCCGACGTCGTCCTCATGGACCTGCACCTGGGCACCTCGTCGGGCGTGGACGCCACCCGGGAGATCGTCCGCCGCCACCCCGGCATCGGCGTGCTCGTGGTGACGATGCTCGACGACGACGACTCCGTGTTCGCGTCGATGCGGGCCGGCGCCCGCGGCTACCTGCTGAAGGGCGCCGACCCCACGGAGGTGGAGCGGGCCGTGCGGGCCGTGGCCAACGGCGAGATCCTCCTCGGCCCGGCGGTGGCTGAGCGGGCCGTCGCCTTCCTGGCCGGCACCCGCGTGCACGGCTTGCCGCCGTTCCCCGAGCTCACCGACCGCGAGCGCGAGGTGCTCGACCAGGTGGCGCGGGGGCTCGACAACCTCTCAGTGGCCCGACGGCTGAGCCTGAGTCCGAAGACGGTGCGCAACCACCTGTCGAACATCCTCACGAAGCTGCAGGTGACCGACCGGGCCCAGGCGATCGTCCGCGCCCGGGAGGAGGGCCTCGGCGGCGGCTGACGCTCAGCCGTTGTAGACGGTGCCGCCCTGCTCGACGTAGCGGCGCATCGCAGCGACGGCGCGGTCGCGGTGGACGTCGTGCACCACCTCGATCCCCCGCCGGCCCAGGGCGGCCACCCAGTCGGCCGGCTTGTCGCCCTCGTCGAAGCCGACCGCCCGGGCGTCGGCGTCGGCGGCGGCGCAGACGACCCGGTCCACCCCGCCCCACACGAGCGCGCCGAGGCACATCGCGCACGGCTCGGTGCTCGTGACGAGGACCGAGCCGGTGCCGGCGAGGCTGTAGCGCCCGACTCGCTGGGTGGCCTCGGCCAGGGCGAGCACCTCGGCGTGGGCGACGCAGGTCGCCGTGGGCTCCACCCGGTTCACCCCGACCCCGAGGACGGCGCCGTCGGGCCCGCCGAAGACGGCGGCGGCGAAGGGCCCGCCGGTGCGCTCGGCCACCTGCCGGTCGAGCACGTCGAGCACCCAGGCCATCCGGTCCTCGTCCGCGGCCCCGGGCCCGAGGGCCGGGCGGGGGAGGTCGTCGAGCCAATCGGGACCCTCGATGCGCAGCACAGCCACGTCCGGCGACCGTACACCGGCCCCCGGGCGCGCCGCGGGCGCGGGCTGCGGCCGGCGCCCTCGGGGCGACGTGGGTGCGGTCGGGCTAGCGCCCGCCGTGGTTGTCGCGGGCGGCGGCGGAGACGGCGGCGCCGTGCTGGCGGCCCTGGTGCTCGTCGGAGCGAGCCACCGCAGACACCTTCGCGCCGTGGGTGCCCTCGGGCGGGCCGGACGCCTCGTCGTCCTCCACGCCCTCCTCGACGGGCGCCTCCTCAGCGTCCTCGTCGAGGTCGTCGGTCTCCTCGGTGCCCTCCGCCTCGTCGAGGACCGGGTCCTCGACCTCGTCGAGCTGGTCGAGGTCGTCGGCGACCTCGACCGGACGGGCGGGCAGGTCCTTCCCGGCGTGCGCCTCGGCGACGCTCAGGCCCCGCTCGGCCGCCTCGGGCGGCGAGCCGGCGGCGGCCGCCACCCCGCCGGCGGCGAGGGTGAGGGCACCTGCGGTCAGGGCGATCTTCTTGGTCAGCACGTGGGCCGTCTCCTTGCGTGGTCGACTGCTGCCTGCCAGTGAGGTGATCGCCGAATGTTGCGATCTGGTTACGGCCATGACGCAGGTCACCCCTCCGAGCGGGCGCGCGGCGGAGGCCAGCGGCGAGGATGGGCGGGTGGCAGCGAGTGGGCACCGTGGGCGCCGGGTGGCGCTGTTCGACTTCGACGGGACGCTGGTCGACTCCGACCAGGCGCTCGCCGCGCCGTTCCGGGCGCTCGGCATCCCCGACGAGGCGCAGCCGCCGCTCGGGCTCCCGCTCGTGGAGGCCTGCGAGCGCGCGGGCGTGACGATCGAGGCCTACCTCGCCCACTACGACCCGACGGTGGCGCCGCCCTTCGACGGCGTGCCCGAGCTGCTCGACCAGCTCGCGCGGTGGGGCCTGGCCTCCAACAAGGAGCGCAGCTCGGGGAGGGCCGAGCTGGCTCGCCTCGGCTGGCGCCCCACCGTGGCGCTGTTCTCCGACGACTTCGGGGGCCGGGAGAAGGAGCTGGGCCCCCTGCTCGCCGCCCTCGCCCTCGAGGCGCACGAGGCCGTGTACGTGGGCGACACCCACCACGACCGGTCCTGCGCCGCCGCCGCGGGGGTGCCGTTCGCGCTCGCCGGCTGGAACCCCCGGGCCCGCCGCGCCGCCCAGCCGGACGACCTCGTCCTCGACCACCCCAAGCAGGTCCTCGACCTCCTCGGCTGATCCGGTTCGGGGGGGCGCGCTGTCTCGATCGGGCCCGATGCGGCAAGGTGGGAGCCATGGCTGACCCCACGTCTTCGTCCGCACGTGCCGCGACCACCTCGGACGACCCGATCGAGGTGGTCCGCCGGTTCCTCGGCGCGCTCGAGCGCCTCGACGTCGACGCCGCCGTCGACCTCCTCACCGACGACGTCGTGTACCAGAACGTGCCGTTCCCGCCGGCCCGGGGCCTCGACGCCGTGGAGCGCCAGCTGCGCTGGATGGTCCGCCACGGCGACGGGTTCGAGGTGGACTGGCTCAACGTCGCCGCCGACGGCGGGACCGTGCTCACCGAGCGCGACGACGTGCTCGTCGTCGGTCCGGTGCGAGCCCGGTTCTGGGTGTGCGGCACCTTCGAGGTCCGCGACGGGCGGATCGCCCTGTGGCGGGACCGGTTCGACTTCGCCACCCTCACCTGGGCCTGGCTGAAGGGCGCGGCCGTGGCGCTGTACCGCTACCTGCGGGGCCGGCTGGCCGAGGCATCGGGCCCACCCGGCGACGCGCGGAACTAGAACGCGTTCTACCATCGGGGCATGACCGCCGTCGCCCCCGCGCCCGCCACCGAGGCCACCGACGACCTGCCGTGGATCATCTCGGTGGACGACCACGTCGTGGAGCCCCCGGACCTGTGGACGTCTCGGCTCCCGGCGAAGTACCAGGACCGCGCCCCACGGGTGGAGCGCGACCGGGCCCGCTTCCACTTCGAGGGCGGCGTGTTCTCGTTCGAGAAGGGCGACCCCGACGGCGAGTGGTGCGACTGGTGGATCTACGACGACCTCGTCTACCCGTTCCCCAAGCTGTCAGCC
>DATGRC010000005.1:0-4066 GCA_035303865.1 Acidimicrobiales bacterium | reverse complement strand
GGCGAGCGCCCGGGCCACCCCGGCCGTGGCCCGGTCGAGGTAGGTGGCCCCCGGGC
Organism: Acidimicrobiales bacterium; assembly: GCA_035303865.1. GTDB lineage: Bacteria > Actinomycetota > Acidimicrobiia > Acidimicrobiales > VFJN01 > VFJN01. Next base: position 4,010 of record DATGRC010000005.1, on the reverse strand, counting down.
ACCGGTCGACCTCGTCCGCCTCCTGCAGCGCCCGAGGCCCGTCGCCGAGCGCGGCGTGGGCCAGCGCCGACGCGGCGAAGAGGTTCGGGTCGACGCTGGGACGAGACGCCGCGGTGGCCTCGAGCAGGCGGGCGGCGGCGGCAGGGTCGCCGGCCTGCAGGTGGTGCAGGCCCAGGGTCGCCACCAGCTCAGTGTGGGCCACACCGGTGGCCTCGGGCACCCCGGTCGCGCCGTCGCCGCCCACCGTCGGCAAGGCGGTCAGCAGGCGCTCGCTGCGGGCGGCGTCGCCCACCTGGACGGCGGTGGCCAGCGCGGCGAGAGCGGCCAGCCCCGACTCCCACGACGACGGGTCGGGCACCTCGAGCACCGAGGTGGCGAGCCGGACGCCCTCGTCGACCCGGCCGGCGAGCACGAGCGCGCGGCCGAGCACGGCCGCCGACTGCACGAGGCCGAAGTGGTCGCCGATGGCGACGAAGGCGCGGTGGGCCTCGTCCAGCCGGTCGAGCGCCTCCGCGGTCCGGCCCGACCAGAGCTGCACGGACCCGGCCAGGAGGAGCAGCATCCCCCGGGCCCAGCGGTCGCCGCCGGCGCCGCCGACGAGCAGGTCCTCGGCGAGGGCACCCGCCTCGGCGGCGTGGCCCTGCTGGAAGCGGGTCCAGGCCAGGAGGCCCTGCGCCCACGCGCGGCCGCTCGCGTCGCCCAACTCCTCGAAGGTGGCCTCGGCGCGGTGCAGCAGCCCCTCCGCCTCCGCGGCGCGCCCGGAGTAGAACGCGCACCACGCCAGGTTCTGGATGGCCCACGCCTCGCCCCGCCGGTCGCCGAGCGCGGCGAAGCGCTGGCGGGCGTCCTCGAGCAGCGCCGTCGCCCGGGCGTGGTCGTGGCGGAAGAGGGCGGCGAAGCCCTGGAGGCGCACGACCTCGGCGGCGCCCCGCTCGTCGCCCCGGCGAGCGCAGATGGCGCCGGCCTCGGCCAGGGCCGCGTCAGCGGCGGGCCAGTCGGCCTCCTTGTGCGCGACCTCGGCCAGGACCACGAGCGCCTCGGCCAGGTCGGCCTCGGCGTCCGGGCCGGCCCGGCGGGCGTCGTCCACGGCCACGTCGGCGTCGGCCCGGGCCGGGGCGAGGTCGCGCAGGTGACCGAGCGATCGGGCCCGCCCCAGGCGCAGGCGGCGGTGCAGGGGGCCCCGGCGGCCGCCGAGGATGCGCAGGCCGTCGCCGAAGAGGCGCGCCGCCACCTCGTGGAGGTCGGCCCGCTGCGCCCGCTCAGCCGCCCGCTGCACCCACGCCAGCGCCCGGTCCTCGAGGTCGGGCCGCACGCCGGGCAGCGAGCCGAGCTCCCGGGCCAGCACCGCCGCCGCCACGTAGTGGTGGGTGATGCGGGCCACGGCCGCGTCGTGGTCGAGGTCGACGTGCTCCTCGAGGTAGGCGGCGATGCTCTGGTGGGAGCGGGCCCGGTCGGCCTTGGTCAGCGTGGCGTACGCCACCTCGCGCACGACGTCGGAGCGGAACGCCCACCGCTCCCCCGATCCGGTGCCGGTGAGGACGAGGAGGTCCTTCGCCGCGAGCGACGCGAGGACCGGGCGGACGTCGTCGATGCCCAGGTGCTTGGCCACCATGACCTCCACCGCCGACACCGCCCCCCGGCGGCCCAGCACGGCGCAGTCGTCGAGCACCCGCCGCTCGTCGTGGCTGAGCCCGTCGAGGCGAGCGGCCACGAGGCTGCGGAGGGTGTCGGGCAGCACCACGGCCCCGTCGTCGGGCGCTCCCGCGGCGGCGAGGCCCTCGGGCACCGTGCCGGCGTCGGCCACGAGCGTGACCAGCTCCTCCAGGAAGAACGGGTTCCCGCCGCCGCGCTCGAGCAGCTCCCGCTCGAGGTCGTCGTCCACCTCGCCGCCGGCCAGCTCGGCCACGAGGCGGGCCGCGGCCTCAGGGGCGAGCGGGTCGAGGGTGACCACGACGAGGTTGTGGCGCCCGTGGGGCGGGTGCCAGCGGGAGTCGATCTCGGGCCGGGCCGTGGCCACGATGGCCACCCGCCGGTGGGCGAGGCGCTCGAGCACGGCGTCGAGGGCCTCGAGGACGCGGTCGTCGGCCCAGTGCAGGTCGGACAGCACGAGGACGACGAGGCGCTCCTCGGCGCTGCGGCCCAGGTAGGTGACGAGGGCGTCGAGGGCGCGCTCGAGCGCCGGGCCGGCGTCCAGGTCCCGCAGCGGGCTCGGTTCGCCCATCAGGTGCAGGAGGCCGTCGAGGACCTGCTCGCCCTCCGGTGTGAGGGGGCTGGTGCCCGGGTCGCTCGACTGGTGGCCGTCGCGGCACAGCACCGAGCCCACCGCCCAGCGGGCCAGCTCGCGGGTGCGCTCGGGCGGGTCGTCGGCCGCGCAGCCGAAGGCGTGGCGGAGCGCGTCGGCGATCGGCCACCACACGTTGGCCTCCCCGTAGGGGACGCAGCGTCCCTCGAGCACGAGCGCGCCGCCCCGGCCGAGCTCGTCGGCCAGCTCCTCGGCCAGCCGGGACTTGCCGACGCCGGCCTCGCCGAGGAGCAGCACGAGCGCGGCACGGTCCCGCTCGTCGACGGCGCGGACGGCGTGGCGGAGCAGGCCGAGCTCTGCCTCGCGCCCCACGAGCGGCGCCCGGTGCCGGTCGGAGCGCTGGCCGGGGCGGGTGCGCACCCCCACGGCCCGCCACACCGGCACCGGTTCGCTCCGGCCCCGCACCTGCAGGGGCGGCAGCGCCTCGTACTCCAGCGCTCGCCGGGTGGCGGCGTAGGTGGCCGGTCCCACGAGCACCTCGTCGGGTGCCGCCGCGGCCTGGAGCCGGCTGGCGGTGTTCACCACGTCGCCCATCGCCGTGTAGTCGCCGCCGGCCCGCAGCGCGCCGACGAGCACCTCGCCGGTGTTCACCCCGATGCGCATCCGCACGGTCACGGCGAGGTCCTCGCCGCAGCTGCGCAGCGTCCGCTGCATCGCCAGCGCCGCCCGCACGGCCCGCTCGGCGTCGTCCTCGTGGGCCACCGGCGCACCGAACAGGGCCACGATGGCGTCGCCCACGATCTTGTCGACCCGTCCGCCGTGGGCCTCGATGTCGGTCACGAGCCGCTCGAAGCAGGCGTCGACGAGGTTCTTCACCTGCTCGGGGTCGCGGGTCTCGGACAGCGCCGTGAACCCGACGAGGTCGGCGAAGAGGACCGTCACCACCCGTCGCTCGTCCCCCCGGATCCGCAGGTCCTGGCCGCACTCCGGGCAGAAGCGGGCGCCGGCCGGGACGTCGCTCCGGCAGCTTGGACAGGTCACCGGCCAGGAATCTACCGGGGTCCGGTGAAGGGGACGCTGGGGTCGCTCCCTGGGGCTGGGGGGCGCGGGGTCCGGGGTGGACCAGGGAAATCCCTGACTGCCATCGGCGAGCGGCCTCGGTAGCGTCGCCTGCCATGAGCACCCCCGCCCCCACGACGGCCGCGGTCGCGGCGCGCGCCGTCGACGCCACGAAGATCTACGAGACCGGCGACACCCAGGTGCGCGCCCTGGACGGCATCTCCGTCGAGTTCGAGCGCGGCCGGTTCACCGCCATCATGGGCCCCTCCGGCTCCGGCAAGAGCACGCTGATGCACTGCGTGGCCGGGCTCGACTCGCTCACCTCGGGCCGGGTCGAGATCGCCGGCACCGACCTGACGACGCTCGACGACAAGGCGCTCACCCGCGTGCGCCGGGACCAGGTGGGCTTCATCTTCCAGGCCTTCAACCTGATCCCCACGCTCACCGCGCTCGAGAACATCACGCTGCCGATGGACCTGGCCGGCCGCAAGCCCGACCAGGCGTGGCTGGACTCGGTGATCGCCACGGTGAACCTCGGCGACCGGCTCCACCACCGCCCGAGCGAGCTGTCCGGCGGTCAGCAGCAGCGCGTGGCCGTGGCCCGGGCGCTGGCCGCCCAGCCGGAGATCACCTTCGCCGACGAGCCCACCGGCAACCTCGACTCGCGCACCGGCGCCGAGATCCTCGGCTTCATGCAGCGGGCGGTGAC
>DATGRC010000004.1:0-7768 GCA_035303865.1 Acidimicrobiales bacterium | reverse complement strand
CTCGGATCGACCTGCTCGAGCCGATCAGCGCCCACGACCTCACGTGACGCGGCCCGAGCCCCCGACAGACCTCACCGACGCGGTGCTCGCCGCCAAGGCCGGGTCGGTGGCCGCCTTCGAGGACCTCTACCGAGCGCTGGCGCCCACGGTCGCGGCCTACCTGCGCTGGAACGGCGTCGGCGACGTCGAGTCCCTCACCAACGAGGTGATGGCCCAGGTGCACCGCAACCTCGGTCGGTTCACCGGGGACGGGACTGCGTTCCGGTCCTGGGTGTTCACCATCGCCCACCACCGGATGGTCGACGAGCGCCGGTCGGTGAGCCGGCGGCCGGTGGTGATCGAGCGGGAGGTGCAGGAGACGGCGGTGACCGGCGACGCCGAGCTCGACGCCCTCGACGCGCTCAGCGACCAGGAGCTGCAGTCGCTCCTCGACGTGCTGTCCCCCGACCAGCGGGCGGTGGTCCTGCTGCGCATCGTGGCGGACCTTCCCATCGACGCGGTGGCCAGCGCGCTGGGCAAGCAGCCGGGCGCGATCAAGTCGCTGCAGCACCGGGCGCTGGCCACCTTGCGCCGGCACCTCGAGCGGGAGCGGATCCACCATGACTGAGCGGTGGCCGGATGCCGACGTGGACCCCACCCGTATCCCCGGGCCGAGCCCCGGCGATGACGTTGGTGGCATGGGTGCCATCGCGGAGTTCGACGCGGTGTTCGACGAGGCCGTCGTCGCGGGCGCCTCCGAGGACCTGCCGGTCGAGCTGGTGCCGGTCGCCCGCTTCGCCACCGAGCTCCGGCGGCGAGCCCGCCGGGAGCCGGTGCCTCCGATGAGCGCCGCGCTGCGAGCGCAGCTGGTGCAGGGGGCCGCCACCCCGACCCCGGTCGCCCGCGCCGCCCGCCGATCGCTCGTGCTGGCGGCTGCTGCGGTCGCCGCCGTCGTGGCGCTCCTCAGCGCCGGGGCCGCCCAGAACCGGCTCCCCACCCGCCTGCAGGACGTCGTGTCGTCCACCGCCGGCCTGTTCGGGGTGGACGTGCCCCGCGCCGACGAGCGCAGCGGCGGTGGGTCCCTCACCGACCAGGACGACGGCGGGCGCCCCGCCGCGGGACCGGGCGCGCCTGGGGCCCAGGGCGGCGGGACGGGGCCGGCGGACGGCCCCGTCGGGAGCGAGGGCCAGGGCGCCACCCCCGCCGACCCCAACGGCCCCGGCGAGCCGGCCACGCCGGCCACCCCGCCGGAGCGCAGCGGCCGCGGCGGCGGGTCCACCACGCCGCCCAGCCACCCGAACGGCGGGGGCAGCAGCGCCGGGGGCGCCGAAGGCCAGGGCCAGGGGCAGAGCCCGCCGCCGAGCAACCCGCAGGGCGGCGGCAGCAGCGCCGGCGGCAACCCCACGCCGCCGAGCAACCCCCGCGGTGCGGGCACCGGCGGCGGGAACCAGACCCCGCCGAGCAACCCCGCCGGCGGAGGCACGGGCAAGGGGCAGGGGCAGAGCCCGCCGCCGAGCAACCCGAACGGGGCCGGCACCGGCCAGGGCGGCCCGTCGGCCACCGCGCCCGGTCAGCGCCGCTGAGGCGAGCGGTCCGCCCTCAGGCGGGGAGCGCGGCGCGAGCGCGGTCCGATGCCGCCGTGAGGTCCGCCCAGGTGAGGCCCTCCGCCGCCCACAGCTCGTCGAACACGGCGTCGGCCGCGTCCGTGAAGCCGTGCCGGTTGCGGAACTGGTACCGGCGTCGGGCCGGCTGCGTGCGGTAGCCGAGCCGGCTCAGCCGCCCCACGCAGTACACCTGCCACGCCACCGAGTGGGGCAGCGGCAGCTCCTCGTCGGGGGGCGGGTCGCCGAAGGCCGGGTCGCGGCGGTCCCGCGCCGCGAGCAGGAGCCGGCCGAGGACGTCGGCGGCGCCGACGGGATCCAGCTGGCGCGGTCGCTTCGGGTCCTCGAGCGCCCCGGACTCGAGCTGCAGCACGACCGGGTCCACCGACGCCAGCACCGACCGCCCGAGCGGGGTGGTCTCGTCCACCTCGACGATCACCGCCGCGTCGGCGGGCAGGCCGACGTCGGCGACGAGGCGCTCGACGAGGTCGCGGATCTCGTCCGCGTCGAAGTGCACCATCGTGAACCGCTCGGGGCGGACGGAGACGGCCACGGGCTACCCCTCCACCGCGGTGCGGTTGGCCTCGATGCGAGCCTCGAGCTCCTGGCGGGCCTCGCGGGACACCTCGGCCAGCGTCTCCATCTCCTCGTCCTCGAAGCCGGCCAGCTCCCGGAAGCGGCGGGCCAGGCGCACCGGGCTGTCCTCCTCGTCGCCGCGGAAGCCCCCGAGCGAGAACAGCTTGTCGACGACCCGCTGGAACTCGAGGGCCCGCTGCTGGCGCTCCTTGTCGTCCGCCGTGAGGCGCCGCAGCCAGTCGGAGCCCATCTTCACGTGGGTCACCTCGTCGGCCAGCATCCAGTCCTCGCAGAACTCGAGGACCGGGTCGCCGGCCACCTCGCCGAACTCCCGCATCGTGTTGAACACGTCGATGGCGAGGCCCTCGAGCGCGCGGTTCACGCCGGTGAGGCGCAGCACCGGGTCCGGGTTGCAGGCGGCCTCGTAGAGGAACGTGTTCTCCGCGAACTCGCCGATCTCGGTGCCCATGTGCTCGCTGAGCTTGGCCGAGATCTCGCAGTGGCGGGCCTCGTCCCAGCACTGCCGGGCCATGTCGAGCTTCAGCTCGAAGGGGACCTCGGGGACGCCCTCGCCGCTGCCCTGGCCGACCTCGAAGTCCCAGCAGGTCCGGCCGGCGCCCTCGAGCGCCTGGATCTCGCCCATGAAGATGCCGTGCATGAGCGATCGGGCCGCGTCGGGCGCGTCGGGTCGACCGGGGGTCAGCCGGCCGGGGCCGCGCCGCCCCTTGCCGGGCCGCGCCTCGCGGCGGGCGGAGCGGGGATCGTCGATGCGGGCCATGAGCGGCACCCGCACGAACCGCTCGTCTCGGGCCAGGTCCTCGACCGGGAAGGACTTCCTCATGCGTGCTGCTCCTCCTCGCTGACGTAGGGCTCGCCGATCGAGCCCGGGCCGGCGATCCCCCCGGCGGCCAGGATCAGCGCCTGCAGCTCCGCCTGCCGGTCCACGGCGCGGCGCAGCTCGTCCTCGGTCTCGATGAGCGACTGGAGGAGCATCTCGCCGTCGCGCCAGTCCTCGATCTCGTCCTGGAGGATGAACCCGAGCGACCGGATCGTGGGCGCGTCCGTGATCCGCGACGTGTTGTTCAGGTGGTAGGTGTACGCGGCGATCTTGGCGGGGAGCAGCACCCGGTAGACGCCGACCAGCTTCTCGATCGTGAGCTCCGGCGCCTCGGGCTCGGTGAGCTTGTCGACGAACGCCACGAGCCCGTCGTTGGGCGGCACCGTGAGGCGCTCCGGGTCCATCTCCCGCAGCTCGGGCAGGCGCTTGTGCCAGAGGTCGGCGTGCCAGGCGTGGTGGTAGCAGTGGGTGCCGAGCCGCAGCTTCACGTCCAGCTCGGGGACGGTGGCCACCCACCCGCCGAGCGCCTCGAACAGGCGCATCTCGATCCACTTGTAATGGCCGACGCGCCGCGCCGTCTCCTCGACGGTGAAGCTCCCCGGGAGCTCCCGGCGGTCCCACGGGGCGAACGGCGCCCTCGGCCTCTTCGGGTCAGCCACGCATCCCCCTGGTGCGGAACGTGGGGGCGACCGGCTCCGGCCACCCCCGAACGGCGATCGTCATCGGGCAGCATCCCCCGGGCTGACCCGAGGGTCAAGGAAGGCGCCGGCCATCAGTCGAACACGACGGTGCGCCGCCCGTAGACGAGCACGCGGTGGCTGACGTGGGCCCGCACGGCGCGGGCCAGCACGGTCACCTCGAGGTCCCGGCCCTTGCGGCGCAGGTCGGCGACGTCGTCGCGGTGGCTGACCCGGATCACGTCCTGGTCGATGATCGGGCCGTCGTCGAGCTCGGCGGTGGCGTAGTGGGCGGTGACGCCGATGAGCTTGACGCCCCGGTCGTGGGCCTGGTGGTAGGGGCGGGCCCCCTGGAAGGCGGGCAGGAACGAGTGGTGGATGTTGATGATCCGGTGCTCCCACTCCTCGCACATCGCCGGCGAGAGGATCTGCATGTAGCGGGCCAGCACGACGAGGTCGACCTGGTCGGCCCGCAGCACCTCGACCACCCGCTTCTCCTGCGCGTCGCGGCCGTCGTCCCCGATGGGGAGGTGGTGGTAGGGCACGTCGAACCAGCGGGCCAGGGGCTCGTGGTCGGGGTGGTTGCTGATGACCGAGGTGACGTCCACCGGCAGCTCGCCGGTCCGCCACCGGCTGAGGAGGTCCTGGAGGCAGTGCGGCTCCTTCGACGCGAGGATCGCCATGCGGGGCCGCTCGTCGGGGAAGCGCAGCGCCCAGGTCATCCGGTAGCGCTCCGCCACCGGCGCGAAGTCGGCGGCCAGCTCGTCGCGGGAGCGCTCCACGCCGGCCAGCTCGAGCTCGATGCGCTGGAAGAACGCGCCGTCGGTGTGGTCGGTGTGCTGCTGCAAGTCGATGACGTTGGCGCCGCGCTCGGCGAGGAACGTCGTGACGGCGGCGACGATGCCCGGCTGGTCCGGGCAGGAGACGAGGAGGACGGCCGTGCCGTCGGAGAGGGTCATCCGCGGTACCCGTTGGTGATCGGCATGCGACGATCCTTGCCGAAGGCCTTGGAGGTGATGCGAGGCCCGGGCGGGTTCTGGCGCCGCTTGTACTCGGACACGTCGACGAGCCGGGCCACCTGGTCCACCAGCTCCGGCGCGTACCCGGCGGCGATCAGCTCGGCTCTGCTGCGGTCCTCCTCCACGTACGCCTCGAGGAGCGGGTCGAGCACCTCGTAGGGGGGCAGCGACTGGTCGTCGCGCTGGTCGGGGCGCAGCTCGGCCGAGGGCGGCTTGGTCAGGATCCGCTCCGGGATCAGCTCCCGGCCCGCCCGCTCGTTGCGCATCCGGCACAGCTCGTAGACGAGCAGCTTCGGCACGTCCTTGATCACCGCGAAGCCGCCGGCCGTGTCGCCGTAGAGGGTCGAGTAGCCGACCGCTGCCTCGCTCTTGTTGCCGGTGGTGAGCACCAGCCAGCCCCGGAACTTGTTCGACAGCGCCATGAGCAGCATCCCCCGGATCCGGGGCTGCAGGTTCTCCTCGGTGAGGTCCTCGGCCAGGCCCTCGAAGCTCGGCGCCAGCATCTCGAGGAAGGCGGCGTGGGCCGGCTCGATCGGGATCGTCCGCAGCTCGATCCCGGTGTTGCGGCACAGCGCCTCGGCGTCGGTCTCGGAGTGGTCGGACGAGAACCGGCTCGGCATGGCCACGGCGTGCACGTGCTCGGGCCCCAGCGCGTCGGCGGCGATCACCGCGACGAGCGACGAGTCCACGCCGCCGGAGAGCCCGAGCACGGCGTCGGTGAAGCCGTTCTTGTGGAGGTAGTCGCGGGTGGCGAGGACGAGGGCGTCGTACACCTCGGCCACCGGGTCGAGCAGCGGCGCCACCTCGGGCGGCCGGGGCGGCCCCGCGTGCTCGGCCACCGGCTCCGTGACCGGCACCACCGGAAGCGCCGGCGCCGTGTCGCGGCCACGAGGGTCGAGCAGGCGGGTGCGGAACACCGGGGGGATGTCGAGGTCGACGACCTGCACGTGCTCGACGAGCTGCGGGGACCGGGCGAGCAGCTCGCCCCGGTCGTCGACCACGAACGACGTACCGTCGAAGACCAGCTCGTCCTGGCCGCCGACCATGTTCACGTAGGCCACGTGGCAGTGGGCGTCCTCGGCCCGGGTGGCGACGAGGCGCTCCCGCTCGGTGTGCCGGCCCCGGTGGTAGGGCGAGCCGTTGAGGATGACGACGAGCTCGGCGCCGCCGGCGGACTGCTCGGCGATGGGCCCCACCGGGCTCCACACGTCCTCGCACACGGCGAGGCCGACCTTGACGCCGGCGATGTCGAACAGCTGCGGCTCCTCGCGGCCCGGCGCGAAGTAGCGCTGCTCGTCGAACACCGCGTAGTTCGGCAGGTGGCGCTTGTGGTAGACGCCCGCCACCTCGCCGTGGGCGCACACCGCTGCCGCGTTGTAGAGGTCGCGGCCCCGGTCCACGAACCCGAGGACCGCCGCGCACCGCCCGGTGCGGCCCGCCACCTTCGCCAGCGCGGCCAGGTTCTCCTCGACGAAGCGGGGCTTCAGCAGCAGGTCCTCCGGCGGGTAGCCGGTGAGCACGAGCTCGGGGAACGCGGCGAGGTCGCAGCCCGCGGCTTCCGCTTCCTCGTAGGCGGCCAGCACCTTGGCGACGTTGCCGTCGAGGTCGCCCACCACGGGGTTCAGCTGGCAGAGGGCGATGCGGATGCGAGCCATGCCGGAAGCGTAGGCGTGCACCGGCGGCCGCCGATCCGCTGACGCGGCCGGAGCCGCGAGACTGCGGGGATGCTCGCGCTGCCGGCCGTCGCGGTGGACCTCGTCGAGCGCTGCGCCGCGCCCGACGCCGCCCGCACCGCGCTCGAGCGCATCGCCGAGCGCCACCCGGATCAGCTGACGGCCATCGCCGACGACGAGGCGTGGGCCCGGCTCGTGGCCGTCGTGGCCGCCAGCCGGTCGCTCACCGAGCTGCTGGTGTCCGACGACGCCGCGCTGTCGGTCGTGGTCGAGGCCCCCCGCGGCCCGCAGCCGGCGCCGGAGATCGACGGCGCGCCGGGCTGGTTCCGGCGCGAGGTGCTGCGCATCGCCGCCCGCGACCTGGCTGGCGAGGTGCCGCTCGCCACCACCACGGCGTCGCTGAGCGCGGCAGCCCGCCAGGTGCTGCGCGTCGTGCACGACGCGGTGGCCGCCACCGTCCTCGAGCCGGACGAGCACCTCGTCGTCGTGGGCATGGGGAAGCTGAGCGGCGACGAGCTCAACTACGCGAGCGACGTCGACATCCTCCTCGTCGGCGAGGGCGACCCTCGCCGGCTCGAGCGGGCGGGCCGCCAGGTGCTCGAGCTGGCCGGCCGCTGCTTCCGGGTGGACCCCGACCTGCGGCCGGAGGGCCGCGACGGCGCGCTCGTGCGGAGCCTCGACGGGTACGTGACCTACTGGGAGCGCTGGGCCCAGCCGTGGGAGCGCCAGGCCCTGCTGCGAGCGCAGCCGGTGGCGGGCGACGGCGCGCTCGCGGCCCGGTGGGCCGCCGCGGCGGCCCAGGTGGTGTGGGGGCGGCCGCTCGAGCCCGAGGAGCTGCGGTCGCTGCGGGCGCTGAAGGTCCGGGCCGAGGAGGAGGTCCGCAAGCGGGGCGTGGCCGACCGGGAGGTGAAGCGGGGTCCCGGCGGCATCCGCGACGTCGAGTTTGCGGCCCAGCTCCTCCAGCTCGTCCACGGCCCGGTGGACGCCGACCTCCGCTCCCCGAGCACCGTCGCCGCGCTCAGCGTGCTCGGGCGCGACGGGTACGTGGACGAGGGGGACGCGGCCGCGCTGATCGAGAGCTACCAGCTGCTGCGCCGGGTGGAGCACGCGCTCCAGCTGCGCGACGGGCACCAGACCCACCTCGTGCCGAGCGAGCGAGCCGACCGCCGGCACCTGGCCCGGGTGCTCGGCTACCGGGGCGACCCCACCGGCGGCGCCACCGAGCTGTTCGACCGCGACCTGCGAGCCCACCGCAGCCGGGTCCGGGCCGTCCACGAGCGGCTCTGGTTCCGGCCGCTCCTCGCCTCGCTGTCGGGTGCCGGCCCCCTTCGCCCCGACGCGGCCGCCGACCGGCTCGCCGCCTTCGGCTTCACCGACGTGGAGCGCACCCGCCAGGCCGTCGTCG
>DATGRC010000003.1:0-6978 GCA_035303865.1 Acidimicrobiales bacterium | reverse complement strand
GTCGTTGAACGGGATCTCGTGGTTGACCCACTGGTCGTAGACCTCAGGCCCCGCGGTGCGGAGCATGATGTCCTCCATCCAGTCGGTCGCGGGCCAGCCCGAGCTGCCCTCCGACTCGAACCCGACGCACCACGGCGTGCCACCGTCCTCGACGATCTGGTCGCTCAGGGCGATCAGCTCGTCCCAGGTCTCCGGCACCTCGTAGCCGGCCTCGTCGAAGGCCTGCTTCGGGTACCAGACCATGCTCTTGAGGTTGATGTTGGTGGGCATGCCGTAGTGCTCGCCCTCGTACTCGCCCAGGGAGAGCAGGTACTCGCCGAACTGCTCCTCCAGCTCGGCGATGTCGAAGCCCATGTCCTCGAGCGAGATGGCGTTGCCCGACCGGGCGTGCTCGATGACCGCACCGGGCTGGGGCAGGAGGATGACGTCGAGCGTGCCGCCCTCCGCGCGGATCTCGACCTCCTCCTCGAAGTTGCCCGCGGCCTCGATCTCGGCGGTGTAGTCGGCCTCCGAGTTGATGTGCTCGTCGAACACCGTCTGGATGACCTCGGCCTCCTCGGGCTCGACCGCCGCGAGGACGTTCACGCGCCCGGTGTTCTCGCCGGACGCCTCCTCGGTCTGCTCGGTGTCGTCGCTCGCGCCCTCGTCGTCGCCGTCGTCGTCGCCGCAGGCGGCGAGGAAGAGGGCGAGGACGGCCGTCACCGCCATGAATCGTCGCAATCGCATGCTGTTCTCCTTTGCTGTCGGGGTGCTGTGGACGGAGATCTCGTCCGGGCCGCCGGCTCAGCCCTCGCGGTCGCCGTAGATGCCGACCCCGGTGTCGGGGTCGAAGAAGTGGAGGCGGTGGGTGTCCACGACCAGTTCGATCGCGTCGCCCTCCTTCGCCACGGTGCGGGGGTTGAGCCGGGCGACGAGCGTGGCCCCGGCGCCGTTCTCCGACGGCTCGCCGGCGGCGTCGATCTCGGCGCCCGCATCCATGTCGGCCGCCAGCTCCTTGACGTCCTCGGTGGCCGCCGGGCGGGCGGCGATGGGCGCGTGGACCAGCACGTCGGAGCCGAGCGCCTCCCGCAGCTCGACCGTGGACCGGATGCGGCGCTCGGGTGGGGCGTCGGACATGAGCGCCGCGTCCTCCATGTCCTCGGGCCGGATGCCGAGCACGACGAGGCGGTCGGCGTAGTCCCGCAGGGCGGGCCTGTCGGCCAGCACCTCGGCGGGCACCGGCAGGCGGAAGCCGCCCACCTCGACCTCCATGCCGCCACCGTCGGCCGGGTGGAGGTGGGCGTCGACCAGGTTCATGGCCGGCGAGCCGATGAACCCGGCCACGAAGATGTTGACGGGCCGCTCGTAGAGGGTCTGGGGGTCGTCGACCTGCTGGAGCTCGCCCTTCCGCATGACGGCGACCCGGTCGCCCATGGTCATCGCCTCGGTCTGGTCGTGCGTGACGTAGATGGTCGTGACACCGAGCTCGTGCTGCAGGCGGGAGATCTCGGCCCGGGTCTGGACGCGCAGCTTGGCGTCGAGGTTGGACAGCGGCTCGTCCATGAGGAACGCGTGCGGGTGGCGCACGATGGCCCGCCCCATGGCCACGCGCTGGCGCTGGCCGCCCGACAGCGCCGCCGGCTTCCGGTTCAGCAGCTCCTGCAGGCCCAGGATCTTCGCCGCCTCGCTCACCCGCCGGGCGATCTCGTCCTTCGGGACCTTCTGGAGCTTGAGCCCGAAGGCCATGTTGTCGAACACCGTCATGTGCGGGTAGAGCGCGTAGTTCTGGAACACCATGGCGATGTCGCGCTCCTTTGGCGGCACGTCGTTGACGACGCGGTCGCCGATGGTGATCTTCCCCCGGGACACCGTCTCGAGGCCGGCGATCATGCGCAGGGCCGTGGTCTTCCCACACCCCGACGGTCCGACCAGGACGACGAACTCGCCGTCCGCGATGTCGAGGCTGAGGGCCCGGACCGCTTCGGTGCCTCCGGGGAAGACCTTCCAGACATCGTCGAGAACGATTCGTGCCATGACGCCTACCGCTCCTCGCTGACCCGATCCCGAACACTGTGCCCGCCGCCGCGGCCACGGGAGGCGAAGGTATCGCGACGGCCGGGGGGCGCCGTGGTGGTCCGCTCGACGAGCTCGAGCTCGAGCCGGTGCTCGCCGGGCTCGGGCTCGGCGCGCCCCTCCAGCACGTCGAGCAGCAGCCGGGCCGCCAGACGCCCGCTCTCGTAGAGCGGCTGGCGGACGGTGGTGAGCCCGGCGTAGCCGGACACCTCGATGTCGTCGAACCCGACCACCGAGAGGTCCCCGGGCACCGCGAGCCCGGCGGCGCGGGCGGCCTCGAGCACGCCGAGGGCCTGGGTGTCGGACGAGGCGAAGACCGCGGTCGGCCGGTCGGGCCGGTCCAGCACGCGAGCCGCCACCTCGCGGGCCGCGCCCCGCACGTGGGGGGCGTGGTCGACGTAGCCGTCGGGCACGGGGAGCCCGGCGGCCGCCATCGTCTCCCGGTAGCCCTGCTCGCGCTCCCGCCCGGCGATGAACCCCAGCGGGTTGTCGTGCTCGTCGCCGATGAAGGCGATGCGCTCGTGCCCGAGGTCGATCAGGTACCGGGTCGCGAGGCGGCCACCCTCGACGTCGTCGGTGACGACGGTGGGGACGCCCGGGGCGCGGGCGTCGACGAGCACGATGGGCACGCCGGCCCGCACGATCCGCTCGATGCTCTCGGGCGGCGGCGGCAGGGACATGACGATCAGCCCGTCGGCCCGGTCCCGCCGGGTCAGCGTCGCCAGGTGCTCGTCGCGGTGGACCGGGGACTCGACGTTGAACAGGACGAGGTCGTAGCGGCTGCCGTCCAGCGCGGCGACGACCCCGCGCAGGCGCTCGATGGCCGAGGCGTGGGTGAAGAAGGGCACGACGACGCCGAGGGTCTGGCAGCGGCCCCGGCTCAGCCCCTGGGCGAGGGGGTTGGGGCGGTAGTCCAGGGCCTCGATGGCGGCGAGGACGCGCGCGCGGGTCGTCGGGCTGACGCGGGGGCTGTTGTTGAGCACGCGGGACACGGTCCCGGCGCCCACGCCCGCGTGGGCTGCGACGTCCGCGATGGTCACGACCCTCCCACTCGAGGCCTTCGCCGGCTCGGCGTCGGCCGTGGAACCGCTTCCACTCACCGGCGCAGGAGGGTAGATGACACATGTCACAGAGTCAATGGAACCGCTTCCACGGTCGCGGAACTGCAACGTCGACGGCGCGTCCGCAACCGCCGGCGCACCGTGCGCGCTAGCTCTGCACGCCGCGGGGACGGTCCGTGAGGTCGATCCGCAGGCCCGAGGGTGCCTCGACCGCCAGCCCGTCGGCCGCCACCTGCCCCAGCCGGACCGGCTCGTCGTGGTCCCGCAGCACGTGCCAGCCCGCGTCGACCACCGCCACCGCGGCCCCGTCGCCGACGGTCGCGCGGCCCTCGGCCGGCGCGCCGCCGGTCGCGCCCACCGCTGCGGCGGCGTCCGGCGAGACCAGGACCTGGCCCGGGCGGGCCGCCGCCATGACGCGCGCGCCGTGGTGGACGGCGAGGCCCACCGGCTCACCGTCGACCTCGACGATCTCGCCGACGTGCACGCCCATCCGCACCCGGGGCGCCAGGTCCTGGGGCCAGGGGGCGGCGCCGATGGCCCGCTGGGCCTCGACCGCGGCGGCCAGCGCGTGGTCGACCCGGTCGAACACCGCCATCGTGCCGTCGCCGGCGTGGGCGAGGAAGCGACCCCGCCGGCGGGTGACGGCCCGCGCGATCAGCTCCCGGTGCCGGACCAGCAGCTCGGGGTAGTCGTCGCCGGCAGCGCGCAGCAGCCGGGTCGAGCCCACGATGTCGCTCTGGAGCACCGCGGCGCGCCGCCACCGCCACCGGGCCGCCCGCCCGTCGCGCCGCCGATCGACCGCCCGGGCCAGCACGGCGCGCACGGCGCGCGTCGCACGGGCCGCCCGCCGCCTCTCCTGCAGGTCCGCTGCCACGAGACCACTGTGACGGGGCGCGCTCGCACGACGCTTGCAGCGCGCTGTGACCCGCCCTGTCACCCCAGCGCGGCGAGGAGGTCGAGGACCCGGGCGACGACGAGCTCGGTGGCGGGACCGTCGTGGCCGGGCAGGGACCTGTCGGTGAACAGGTGGCGGTCGCCGGGGTAGGTGAACAGCTCGGCGGCCGCGGTCGCCCCGGCCTCCGCCACCAGCGCCCGGGCGGCGTCGAGGTCGCCCTCGCCGGCGAAGATCGGGTCGCCGTCCATGCCGTGGACCTGGACGGGCACGCCGGCGGGCCACCCGCCCCACGCCGCGGCCGGGACGCACGCCTCGAGCAGGAGCGCGCCCCGAGCCCCGCGGCGGGTCTGGGCGAGCCGCTGGGCCGGCACGACCCCGAGCGAGATGCCGGCGTACACGAGGCCCTCGGGCAGGTCGTCCGCGCACCGCAGGCCGCGGGCCACGACCTCGTCGAACCCGGTCGCCGTCAGGTGGGCGACGCCCTCCTCCAGCGTCGTGAAGGTGCGCCCGCCGAACAGGTCGGGCGTGTGGACGGTGTGGCCCGCCCGCCGCAGCTCGTCGGCGAGGGCGACGACGCCCGGGGTCAGGCCCTGGGCATGGTGGAACAGCAGCACCTCGGACACCGGGCCTCCCCTGGTGGCACTCCCCCGCCCCGTCGATGGTGCCACCCTCGCGACGGCGGGGGCACGCGGGATCAGACGAGGTTGTCGACGAACCGCTCGAGCTGGCGCAGGTTGCGGCACTCGAACACGCCGTCGCAGAAGGTCGCGTACTCGCCGATGATCGAGTCGCCGGTGTCCCAGTAGCTCCGGGGCTCGGGGTTCAGCCAGTAGACGTGGCGGGCCCGGCGCTGCATCTCCTTGAGCACCCACGACTGCGACGCGTGGTAGTTGTTGCGCGCGTCGCCCAGCAGCAGGACGGTCGTCTTGGGGCCGATGTCCTTGCCCCAGCGCTGCCAGAACACCTCGAACGCGTGGCCATAGTCGCTGTGGCCGTCGACCCAGATGACGTCCGCCTCGGTGTTCACCCGGTGCACCGCCTCGGCGATGTCGTCGGTGCGCTCGAAGAGGTGGGTGACCTCGTCGATGCCGTCGATGAAGACGAACGAGCGCACCTTCGAGAACTGGTTGGAGATGGCGTAGACGAGGTGCAGCGTGAACCGGGCGAACGCCGCGACCGACCCCGAGATGTCGGCCACGACGAAGATCTCCGGCTTCGACGGCCGCGGGTAGCGGAAGCGGGGCTCGATCGGCACGCCGCCGGTCGACAGCGAGTGGCGGACCGTCGAGCGGAAGTCGAGCGGGCCCCGCCGCCCGTGGCGGCGCTTGCGGGCCAGCCGCACGGCGAGCTTGCGGGTCAGCGGGTAGATGGCCTTGCGCAGGGCCGCCATCTCCTCGCGGCTGGCGTGCATGAAGTCGACGTCCTCGGGCAGGGGCTTGCGCAGCGTGCGAGCCATCGCCTCGACGCCCCGGTCGGCCACGAGGCGGCGCCGGATCTCCGCCTCGATCTCCTTGCGCAGGCGGTCGATGCGGGCCTCGATCTCGTCGCGCTCGAGGCGCTCCTCCAGCGGGGTGAGCGGCTCGGGCGCCTGCTCCCGGGCCTGCTGCATGAGCTGCTCGGCCACGGCGTCGAGGTCGAGGTTCCGCAGCGTCCGGTACAGGTAGTAGGTGCCCCCGACGGGGCGGCCCGGCTCCATCCCCGCGTAGCGGCGCACGGCCTGGCGGGCCAGCGCCCGCAGCATGGCCTCGTTGTTCTGGGACAGGGCCCGCATGAGCATCTCGGCGAGCTCCTGCGGGGTGAGGTCGTCGCCGAGGGCGCCGCCCCCCGACCGCTCGCCGGCCTGCCCCGGCAGCTCCCCCATCTGCTCCTCGAGCTCGGCCAGCGCCTCGGCCTGCTCGTCGGTGAGCGCGAACTCGCTGCCTCGCAGGGAGAAGTAGACCTCGAAGACCGTCTCGAACACCCGCCAGTGGGCGGCGTTCTTCACCAGGGTGGCACCGAGCGCGTACTTGAACGCGTCCCGGTCCTCCAGCGGGATGTGCTGGAGCGCCGCCATGGCGTCGAGGTTCTCGGTGAGGCTGACGGGCAGCCCCGCCGCCCGCAGCTCGCCGATGAAGCCGGCGAGCAGTTCGGTCAACGCCACGCCGGCGCCGATCTCGGCCAGCCGCTGGTCGGCCTCCTCCAGCGAGCGGGGCCGCGTGCGCACGGTGCCCGGCTCGACGCCGGCGCGGCGCTCGCGGATCGCCTCGGCCGCGCCGGCGCCCGCCCGCGCCTCGTGGCGACCGGCGGTGATGCCGGCGGCCGCGGCGTCGCCGCCCGGCCGGCGCCGCTCCTCGGGAGCCTCGGCGCCCTCGCCCGGCTCACCCATTGCGCTGCCAGGGGCGGGACGTCCCGGCGGCCTCACCGCCGAGCGAGCTGTCCTGCTCGAGCTCCTTCGTGGCCTTGGCGATGTCGCTCTGGTACTTGAGCAGGATGTTGGCCGTGCCGGTGGCGACGGCGGCGTCCACCTGCTCGACCCCGAGCAGGAGCAGGGTCCGGGCCCAGTCGAGCGTCTCGGACACCGACGGCGGCTTCTTCAGCTCGAGCTGGCGGATCGACCGGACGATGCGCGCGACCTGGTCGGCCAGGCCCTCGGTGATGCCCGGCACCTTGGCGAGCACGATCTCCCGCTCACGCTCCAGGTCCGGGTAGTCGAGGTGCAGGAAGAGGCAGCGCCGCTTGAGCGCCTCGGACAGCTCGCGGGTGTTGTTCGACGTGAGGAAGACCAGCGGCACCTGCTTCGCGGTCAGCGTCCCGAGCTCGGGGATCGACACCTGGAAGTCGGACAGCACCTCCAACAGCAGCGCCTCGGTCTCGATCTCGACCCGATCGACCTCGTCGATGAGGAGCACGACGGGGTCCTCGGCCCGGATGGCCTCGAGCAGCGGGCGCGTGAGCAGGAAGTCGTCGGAGAAGATGTCGTCCTCGACCTCC
>DATGRC010000002.1:0-6303 GCA_035303865.1 Acidimicrobiales bacterium | reverse complement strand
CATGGCCGACGCTGCCCGCGCGGCCGACCGGTTCCTCATGGAGGCGATGTGGTCCCGCTTCCTGCCCCCGTACCGGATCCTGCGCGAGCTCCTCGACGCCGGCGCGATCGGCCAGCCCCTCCTGGTCGAGGCCGACTTCGGCTTCCGGGCCCGCTTCGATCCCCACCACCGGCTCTTCGACCCTGCGCTCGGCGGCGGCGCCCTGCTCGACGTCGGGATCTACCCGGTGCAGCTCTGCTGCGACGTGCTCGGACCGCCCGACCGCGTGGTGGCCGACGGGGTCGTGGGGGAGACGGGTGTCGATGAGCTGGTCGCCGCCGTGCTCCACCACCGCGGCGGCGGCCTCGGCATCGCCAAGGCGGCCACCCGGGCGTCCCTGGCCAACACCGCCCGGATCACCGGCACCGACGGCTGGATCGACCTCCCCGCGCCGATGCATTGCCCGCCGTCGCTCGCCCTCCACCGGGCCGATCGCGTCGACGCCTTCGACGCCCCGTGGGAGGGCGACGGGCTCCGCTTCGAGATCGAGGAGGTGCACCGCTGCCTCGCCGCGGGCGAGCGCGAGAGCTCGGTGATGCCGCTCGCCGAGTCCGTCGCGCTGATGGGCGTGCTCGACGAGGTGCGTCGCCAGCTCGGCGTTGTCTACCCGGCCTCCTCCGCGGGCTGAGCCGCCGCGTCGCCGCCCCCACGGCGGCGCTCGAGGCGCCGGTCGACCTCGCCGTTCATCACCTGGCACTCCTCGAGCGGGTGGTCGTAGCGGCACAGCAGCGCGCCGGCCAGGAGGTCCCGAGCGTGGTGCAGCCGCTCGAGCTGCTCGTCGAGCTGGGCCAGGCGCCGCCGGCCGATCGCCTTCCACGACGCGTTGTCCTCGGCGTCGAGGATGCCCTGGATCTCGTCCAGGGACAGCCCGGCCTCCTGGAGCATGAGCACGAACTCGGCCCGCCGCACGGTCGCCCAGCGGTAGCGGCGCTGTCCGGAGACCCGCTCGTCGGCGGCCACCAGCCCGCGCCGCTCGTAGTAGCGCAGCGTGGAGGTGGCCACGCCGAGCGCCTCGGCCGCCTCGCCGATCGTGAGGAGCGCTGAGCCGTCGATCCGGTCAGGATCGCTTGACGTGAACCCGGGTTCAAGTCGCAGGGTGCGGGGCATGGAGCACGAGACCCCTGTCGACCACCACTCGCCCGCCCCCAACCACCACGCCGACCACCCGGGCTTCGCCGGCATCGGCGGCCTCGTCGCCGCGCTCGGCTTCCTCGTGGGGCGGGACCACACGGCCCGCCTGGCCATCGACCTCGCCGACCTGCGCCCCGGCGACACGCTCGTCGACGTCGGCTGCGGGCCCGGCGTCGCCGCCCGGCGGGCCGTCGAGCGCGGCGCCACCGCGATCGGGGTCGACCCCGCCCCGGTGATGCGGCGCGTGGCCCGGGCCCGGTGGCGCCTCGTCCGCGGGCTCGAGTGGCGGGCGGGAACCGCCGAGTCGCTCCCCGTCGACGACGGGTGGGCCAGCGTCGTGTGGTCGCTGGCCACCGTCCACCACTGGGCCGACCTCGACGCCGGCCTGGCCGAGGCCCACCGGGTCCTCAGCCCCGGCGGCCGGCTCGTCGTCCTCGAGCGCGCCATCCGCGACCACCGGGCGCCCGGGGTGGCCGGGCACGGCTGGGTGCCCGAGCAGGCCGCGGCGTTCGCCGCCCGCTGCGAGCAGCACGGCTTCGAGGCCGTGGTGACCGGCACCCACCCCGGCGAGCGGGGCGGCCTGCGGTCGGTCGTGGCCCGCCGGCCGGGCTGATCAGGCCCGGATCGCCTCCTCGATCGGGGTGTCGCCGCTGCGGAAGTCGATCGTGCGACCGATCGTGGCGTCGTCGACGAGGACGGCGGCGATCACCGCGGCGACGTCGGCGCGGGACACCTCAGTCCGGTCGTGGCGGACGCCCCGCTCGAGCACGTCGATCCGTCCCGTCGGCTCGTCGAGGGTGAGCGCCCCTGGTCCGAGGATCGTGTAGGCGAGGCCCGAGGCGCGCAGGTGCTCGTCGGCGGCGGCCTTGGCCTGCGCGTACGGGAAGAACGAGCTGTCCTCGGGAACGCCGTGGTCGCGGCCCGCGCCCACGTAGGACACCATCACGTAGCGGTCCACCCCCGCCGCCTTCGCCGCGTCGATGCTGCGGATGGCGGCGTCTCGGTCGACGGCGTAGGTGCGGGTGGGGTTGCCCCCGCCGGCGCCGGCCGACCACACGACGGCGTCGTGGCCCCGGACCAGCTCGGCCAGCTGGTCCACGTCCAGCTGCTCGACGTCGGCCACCACCGGCCGGGCCCCCGTGGCGGCCACCTCGGCCTCGTGGTCGGGGTTGCGGAAGGCGCTCGTGACCTCGTCGCCGCGGGCCACGAGCGGCGGGGCCAGGCGCAGCGCCACCTTCCCGTGCCCGCCGATGATCACGATCCTCGCCATGATGCGCTCCTCCGGTGGTCGTGGCGCCCCAGCCTGCCCGGTCGCACCCCGGGCGCCACCCGGTGGCCGGGCTCAGGCGCGGTCGAGCACCTGGAGCAGGCGCGCCGCGAACGCCGCGGGGTCGTTGCCGGGCGACCACTCGCTGGCCGCGAAGCCGCCGTGGTCGCCCGGGAGCACCGTGGGCTCCACCCCGAGCAGGCGGGCCACGGCCTGGCCGCCGCGCCAGGCGATGCCGCCCTCGCCCTCGGCGCCCACGGCCGGCACGATCCGCACGGGGGAGCGGCGCAGCGCGTCGCCGTCGGGCACGTAGGGCGGCATCTCCAGGTTCCCGCCGAGGAGGAGGTCGTCGCGCGACCCGTCGTCCTCGGTGGGGAGGCCGAACGCCGCCGGGTCCGGAGCCGGGCGGTCGAGGTAGTCCTCGGTGAGCACGCCCTGGTGCATCACGAGCTGGATGAACTTGGCCATGGCTGGCCCGAAGCCCTCCCGCTGGTAGGTGGCGGTGATGTCGGCGTTGACCTTCGCCAGCACGTCAGCGTCCTCGAGGAGCGCGTTGGCCGGCGGCTCGTGGGCCACGAGGGTGACCAGGTCCTCGGGGTGGGCGAGCACCCAGTGGAGCGCGCACCGTGCGCCACCGCTCGAGCCGAACGCGTCGACCGGGCCGAGCCCGGCCGCCTCCACGACGCGGTGGTAGTCCTCGGCGTGGACCTCGACGGTGATGGGGCGCTTCGGGTCTCGGGTGCTGCGCTCCATGCCGCGCGGGTCGTAGGTGATCACGGTCCGGTCGGTGATGTGCTCGAGGAGCTGGGCGAACCCGGAGGCGCCCATCGGCGACCCGAAGACGAACAGCGGCCGGCGGTCGCCCGGCGTCGGCGGCTCGTGCACGTCGTAGACGAGCGTGGCGTCCTCGAGCTCGATGGTGCGGGTGGTGGTGGTCACGGGGGCTCCCTCTCGGCGTCGGTGGTGCTCTTCTGACGGATCCGCGCCCGGAGGATCATCGCTCACCGTCCGTCGGCTAAGACGGGCCGATGCGCGTCCTCGTCACCGGCGGCAACCGCTACATCGGCCTCCACCTCGTCTTCGAGCTGGCCCGACGGGGCCACGAGGTCACCGTGGCCAACAGCCACCCGGCCGAGCTGCCCGACGGGGCGCGGCGCATCCACGTCGACCGTCGGGTCCCCGGCGCGCTGGCCGACGCGCTCGGCCCGCACCGCGACGAGTTCGACGCCGTGTTCGACAACACCGCCTACGACCTCGGCGACATCGAGCCGATGGTCGAGCTGTTCGCCGGCCGCATCCGGCACTACGTGTTCACGAGCTCGGTGGCCGTGTACCGCCGCTCGTTCATCCAGCCCGTGCGGGAGGGCTCCCGCCGCCACGCCCCCGACGACCCGGATCCCCGCAAGGCCTACGGGGTGGGCAAGGTCCGCTGCGAGGACCACCTGCAGCGGCTCCACGACGAGACCGGCTTCCCCGCCACCTTGGTGCGGGTCACCCACACCTTCGGGCCCCGCACCCCGCTCGTCACCCGCGAGCCGATCGTCTTCAAGCGGCTCGAGGAGGACCGGCCGATCTTCGTGCCCGGCGACGGCTTCCCGTTCGTCCACCTCATCCACGTGCAGGACGCGGCCCGCCTCCTCGCCTCGATCGCCGGGAACGACCGGGCCGTCGGACGGGCCTACAACGCGGCCGGCGCCGAGTACACGAGCGTCGAGGGCTGCATCCGGCTCATGGCGCGGGTGGTCGGCGTCGAGCCCGACATCGTCCACGTGCCGCTCGCCGCGGCCCGCCAGCAGCGACCGCCGCTCGTGCACTGGGGCGAGGCGCTCGTGGGCGGCGCCGTCTTCGCCATCGACCGGGCCCTCGACGAGCTCGACTGGGCGCCCCAGTACGGGCTCGAGGACGGCTACCGCAGCTCCTACGAGTGGTTCGCCGCCGGGGGCCGGGACCAGTTCGAGTACGACTTCTCCCGCGACCGCGAGCTCCTCGCCCTCGCCGGCCGGTGAGCCCGAGGCACGGCCCGCGATGAGCTGACGGGCTGGGCGACGTCCCAAGAGGGGACGCGCCCGCAGCAGGGATGTCGAAGGAGGACCAGTGGACGACGTCGTCACCGAGCTCGACGAGCGCTTCAGCGACCCAGGAGCGGCGCCCACCTCTTGGGACGCCGCCCGCGAGGTCCTGGAGCAGGCCCAGCTCTCCTGGCTGTCGACGGTCCGCCGCGACGGCCGCCCCCACGTCACCCCGCTCGTCGCCGTGTGGCACGCCGGGCGGCTGCACTTCTGCACCGGCCCAGACGAGCAGAAGGCCGTGAACCTCGCGGCCAACCCGAACGTCGCCGTCACCACCGGGCGCGACGACTGGCGCGGCGGGCTCGACGTGGTCGTCGAGGGCCGGGCCGAGCGGGTCACCGATCGGGGCACCCTCGTGGCGCTGGCCGAGGCGTGGCGGCACAAGTGGGACGGCCGCTGGCAGTTCGCCGTGGACGACGACGGCTTCCGGAACCCGGTCGGCGGCCCCGCCCAGGTCTGGGCGGTCGAGCCGACCAAGGTCCTGGCCTTCGCCAAGGGGACCTTCAGCCACACCCGGCACCGCCCGGCCCCAGCCTGACCTCCCGGGTGCGGGGCGCTGCCCCGGTACCGTGGGCCGTCCGGAGGCGGGCGGCCCTGGAGGGAGCACGATGGACAAGGGACGCAAGGGCGCCTCGACGCGCAAGCCGCCGGAGCCCTCGGACAGCCACGACGAGATCGAGGACTGGATGCGACGGCTCGTGCCGGACCTCCAGCCGCTGGTCCAGCGGATCGACGAGCTGATCCGCGAGGAGCTGCCCGACCCCCAGTACGCCATCAAGTGGAAGAAGGCGCACTACGGCACCCCCGACCAGGGCTGGGTCATCGAGGTGGTGGCCTACGACGTGTCGGTCAACGTCGTGTTCCTCGGGGGCGCCGACTTCGACTCCCCGCCGCCGCTCGGCGATCGGGACCGCTCCCGCTACGTGAAGCTGAAGGACCTCGACGAGCTCGACGAGGACCAGATGCGGCGCTGGATCGCCAGCGCCGCTCGGGCGCCCGGCTGGACGTGAGCGCTGCCGGGCGGGGGTGTAGGACGTCGGGCCGCTCGGCCGATGGAGTGGGTGGGCAGCGTCGCCCGTGAGGAGGCACCGTGGAGCGAGCAGCGACCACCGATGAGCGCACGGCGATCGTGCTGGGACCGGGGGAGGGGCGGGCGTACCCGATGGGCCGCCTCGACGCCGTCTTCAAGGCCGACGAGGCCGAGACGGCCGGTCGGTACTCGATCTCCGAGTGGACCCTCGAGCCGCACACCCGCGGCCCTGGGGCCCACCACCACCCCGAGGACGACGTGTTCTACGTCCTCGAGGGCACGATGACGATCTTCGTCGGCGACCGGTGGGTCGAGGCCCCCGCCGGGTCCTTCGTCCTCGTGCCCGGCGAGACCACCCACGACTTCGAGAACCGCTCCGATGCTCGGGCCCGGATGCTCAACGTGTTCGCACCCGGGGACTTCGAGCCGCGGATGCCCGACATCGCGGCCTGGTTCCGCGAGCGCTCCCCCGACGACAGCACCTGCTGACCCCCGGCCCGGCGCGGGCGCCACGGGTACCCTGCCGGCGTGCGCTACGGGATCAACGGATCGGGGCGGCTGCTCACCGGTGGTGTGGCCGGCGTGCTCGACGGCCTGGCCCAGGCCGAGGCGGACGGCTTCGCCAGCTACTGGGTGGCCCAGATCGGGCTGGTCGACGCGCTCACGACGATCGGCGCGCACGGCGACACCGGTTCGTCGATGGAGCTCGGCACCGCCGTCATCTCCACGTGGGAGCGCCACCCGCACGCCCTCGCCGCCCAGGCGCT
>DATGRC010000001.1:0-2752 GCA_035303865.1 Acidimicrobiales bacterium | reverse complement strand
CCTCGGATCTCGTCCGCCCCGTCGGCCCCGAGGTCGGCATAACGCGGCTCGACCAAGTCGTCGCCAACGTCGAGAAGGGCCGGCTCGACGAGTGGGTCGGGTACTACGAGAAGGTGCTCGGCTTCGAGCAGCTCACCCACTTCGACGAGGACCAGATCTCCACCGAGTACTCGGCGCTGATGTCCACGGTGGTGTGGAACCACGACAAGGTCGTGCTGCCGATCAACGAACCCGCCGAGGGCCGCCGCAAGAGCCAGATCGAGGAGTACCTCGACTTCTACGGCAGCCCCGGGGTACAGCACATCGCGCTGCTCACCTCGGACATCGTGGCCACGGTCATCGCCCTCCAGGCCCGAGGCGTGCGCTTCATGGACGTGCCCCCGGAGTACTACGACGAGGCGCGCGAGCGCCTCCGCGGCGTCGACCTGGAGTGGGACGCCCTCGAGGTGCTCGGCATCCTCGTCGACCGCGACCACGACGGCCACCTCCTGCAGATCTTCACCGAGACCGTCACCGACCGGCCGACGGTGTTCTTCGAGATCATCCAGCGCGAGGGCGCCCGCGGCTTCGGCGAGGGCAACTTCAAGGCGCTGTTCGAGTCGATCGAGCGGGCCCAGGCCCGCCGGGGGAACCTCTAGGGGGCGCTCGTGGACGGCTTCCCCCAGTGGGTCCGGGGCACCGCGGCCCGCCAGGCCCACGTCGGCCTCCCGCCGGGCACCGTGGAGGAGGAGCACGGTCGCGACGGCTTCTACGGCCCGGCGAGCCACCTGTACCGCACGCACGCCCCGACCGACTGGCTCGCGGTGGAGGGCCCGGCCGCGCACCGGGCCTACGACCTGAGCGGCCTCACCGAGACGGGGCGGTGGGCCACCCCGGTGCTCGGCAACGACGACGTCGCGATCGGCTGGCTGCACCTCGTCGCGGCGCCGGCCGAGCTGCTGCGCGACGCCGACGGCGACCAGCTGTGGTTCGTGCACGAGGGCCGCGGCGTGCTGGCCACCGAGTACGGGCCGCTGCGCTACCGGCCCGGCGACTACCTGCTGCTGCCCCGGGGCACCACCTACCACCCCGAGCCGGCCGAGCCGACCTCGGTCCTCGTGGTGGAGGCTCGGGGGTCGCGGCTGGCCCTGCCCGAGCGGGGCCTCCTCGGACGCCACGCCCTCTTCGACCCGGCCGTGCTGGAGGTGCCCGAGCCGGCCCCGATCGACGAGCCGGGCGAGCACACCGTGGTCGTGAAGCGGGCCGGCGCGGAGACCCGGGTGACCTACGGGTTCCACCCCTTCGACGTGGTCGGCTGGAAGGGCGACCTCGCGCCCGTGCGGCTCTCGGTGGAAGACATCCGCCCGGTCACCTCGGCCCGCTACCACCTGCCCCCGTCGGCCCACTCGACCTTCGTGGGGGCGGGCTTCGTGGTGTGCACGTTCGCGCCCCGCCCGCTGGAAGAGGACCCCGAGGCGCTGCGGCTGCCGTTCTTCCACCGCAACGTCGACTACGACGAGGTGATCTTCTACCACCGGGGCCAGTTCTTCTCCCGGGCCGGCATCGACGAGGGGATGCTCACCTGGCACCCCTTCGGCCTCCACCACGGCCCCCAGCCGGGGGCCCGGGCCCGCGACGCCGTGGCGGCCGCGTCCGGCAACGGGCAGCGCCGGGTGGCGGACGAGGTGGCCGTGATGATCGACACCCGCCGCCCGCTGACGCCAGCGCCCACCGCCAGCTCGGTGGAGGTGGCCGGGTACGTCGCGACCTGGCAGCCGTCGGGGTGACGCCGTGAAGCTGGCCCGCTACCGCTCGCGCCGCGACGGCGCCGAGCACGTCGGGCTCGTCGAGGGCCGGACCGTCTCCTCGATCGGCCCGGGCGAGGGCGTCCTCGGCCAGACCCTCCTGCTGGCCACGGCGATGGCCGCCCACCTGCCACCGGTGCTGGGCGACCCCGAGCCGCTCGAAGAGGTGCGGCTCCTCCCCCCGGTCCCGGAGCCGCCGGCGGTCCGGGACTTCTACGCGTTCGAGGCCCACGTGGCCACGTCGCGGCGAGCCCGCGGGCTCGAGATGGACCCGGACTGGTACGAGCTGCCGGTCTTCTACTTCTCCAACCCCGGGGCGATCCTCGGGCCCGACGACCCGGTGCGTGCGCCCGCCGGCTCGACCGAGCTCGACTACGAGCTCGAGGTGGCCGCGGTGATCGGGGTGCCCTGCCGCGACGTGCCGCCCGATCGGTGGTCGGAGGTGGTGGCCGGGTTCACGATCATGAACGACTGGTCCGCTCGCGACCTGCAGCGCCGGGAGATGGCGCTCGGCCTCGGACCGGCCAAGGGCAAGGACTTCGCCACCTCCCTCGGACCCGTGCTCGTCACCACCGCCGAGCTCCTCGGGGGGCACGCCGAGCCCCGCGGGGCGATGGTGGCCGCCGTCAACGGGGAGCTGTGGAGCCGCGGCGAGCTCGGCGACCTCCACCACGGCTGGGGGGCGCTCATCGCCCACGCGTCCCGCGACGCCCGGCTGCGCCCCGGGGACGTGATCGGCTCGGGAACGGTCGGGACGGGCTGCATCCTCGAGCTCGCGCTGGTCCACGGCGGGGACCGCTACCCCTACCTCCAGCCCGGCGACGAGGTGGTCCTCGAGGTGGAGGGCATCGGCCGTCTCAGGAGCCCCGTGACCGGGAAGGGAGGGGGACATGACCACCCCTGAGGACAACGAGGCCGGCCGTTCGCCCGAAGAGCTTCGAGACGAGGTCGATCAGGAGCTCGACGAG